>CAYOWJ010000019.1:22236-24548 GCA_964407625.1 uncultured Lentimicrobiaceae bacterium | reverse complement strand
TTTATTATCTGAAAATTGAAACTGAGACTGGAAATTTTATTCAGAAAATTCTCATTCATCAGTAAACCATTTTGGAATTTAATAGTCTAAAGGGCAAAGTTTCCGGAAAACACATCACCGGAGGCTTTTCCGTTTTTTGTGAAATCGTCAATAAATAATGCTTTTTTAATGAAAAAATTCTTCTTTCTTTTTCTGTCGCTGTTTTTTGCGACATTTATGTTTGCTCAGCAAAAGCTGGTTATCCGCATCGAAAATCCTGATGCTTCTGATGTAAAAATGTTCTCGAAACAAGGCTACGATATTGCTGCCTACAAACCGGGAGCTTTCCTCGATCTGGTAGTTTCGGATGAAGGTTATCAAAAAGTACTTTCGTTAGGCTACCCTGCCGAAATTATGACAACCTCGGCCCAGATGGCGGCAAACTTAGGCAATGTTGACGATATCAACGGCTATCGCACTTACGCCGAAGCACTTACCGAACTGCAGCAAATTGCTGCCGCTCATCCTGATATCTGCAAACTTATCGACATTGGCGATAGCCGCGGCAAACAATATTACGATGCCGGGAATAACAATTATTCCAATTACCAGTATAACATCTGGGCACTGAAAGTATCCGACAATGTTAATCTTGAAGAAGACGAACCCGGAATTTACTATTTTGGAGCACATCAT
Source organism: uncultured Lentimicrobiaceae bacterium (assembly GCA_964407625.1). Taxonomy (GTDB): domain Bacteria; phylum Bacteroidota; class Bacteroidia; order Bacteroidales; family 4484-276; genus CAJATL01. Next base: position 23,873 of record CAYOWJ010000019.1, on the reverse strand, counting down.
GCCCGCGAGCCACTCAGCACCGAGGTGGCTTTTTATGTTTTAAATTATCTGGTTGATAACTATGGAACAAACACCGAAGTTACAGCTAACATTAATTCGAAGGAAATCTGGTTTGTACCGATGGTTAATCCTGATGGCCACGAAATTGTTTTAAATCAGATAAACACCGACTGGCGTAAAAATATCCGCGATAACGACGGAAACGGTTCGCTAACTCCCGGAAGCTGGGCATATCCTGACGGCGTTGACCTTAATAGGAATTATGCCTGGGGCTGGGGCGGACAAGGAACAAGTTTCGACCCGACTGATATTACCTATTGTGGTCCAACAGCTTTTTCGGAACCCGAAACCCAGAGTATCCGCGATTTACTATTCCAAAATCAATTTGTTGCCGGAATTTCTTATCATACCTACAGCGAGTTGGTTCTGTGGCCTTATGGTTACACCGATGGAATTTATGCTCCCGATCAGACAGCCCTTTCGGCACTGGGAACAGCCATGGGAAATGCTATTCCGGGATTGAGTGGCGGACATTACACACCGCAGGTTTGCTGGCAGCTTTATCCCTGTTCAGGCGTTACCGATGATTATGCTTACGGAAAACATGGAATTTTTGCTTACACTGTCGAGCTTGGTCAGGAATTTATTCCACCGGCCAATGAGGTTTATCAGATAACTGAAGATAACCTTGAAGCTGCTATGATCTTACTCAACAGGGTAAATAAATCAACACTTACAGGCCATATCACCGATGCTGATACAGGCGAACCTGTTGTTGCCGAAATTTATGTAAATGGTGTAGATAACACAGGTCAGCCGCGCGATCCATACAAAAGCAACCAGGATTTTGGCACTTATTACAGGTTACTTGTCAACGGAAATTATAGTGTAACTTTTTCGGCCTACGGATACCTTTCACAGACCTTCAACGCTGTAAATATCAACAACGTTGGGCAGACTATTCTTGATGTTTCACTGGTTCCTGCCCAGATTCTTTCGGTTACCGGAACTGTAACTGATGCCGATAATGGAAATCCAATTTCAGGAGCTATGATTCAGGTTATTGGCGCACCCATCGAACCGGTTTACACCAATGGAAACGGAGAATACGTGATTTCCGAAATTTACGAAAATGCTTATTCCTTTAAAGTGTATGCTTTGGATTATGCGACACTTATCCAGGAAGTTACCGTAAATCAGCCTAACACTGTGGCAAATTTCCAACTGACCTATTCAACCGCAGTTAGTTTTGAAACCGGAACTTTTGGAACAGGCTGGACTTTTAGCGGAAACGCCAACTGGACCATCGATAATTCCAACGCCTGGGATGGCAGCTATTCAGCCAAATCGGGAAATATCGGTGATGATCAAACCACAACACTTTCGATAACGATGACAACGGTAAGTTCCGGTACAATTAGTTTTTACCGGAAAGTGTCGTCTGAAGCAACCTACGATTTCCTGCAGTTTTATGTTGATAATACCATGAAGAATGAATGGTCGGGCGAAATGGACTGGGCTGAATTTTCGTACAGCGTACCTGCCGGAACACATACTTTCAAATGGGTTTACACAAAAGACGTTTATGTTGCCTCCGGAAGCGATTGCGGCTGGATTGATTTTATTAATTTCCCGCC
>CAYOWJ010000019.1:4262-22136 GCA_964407625.1 uncultured Lentimicrobiaceae bacterium | reverse complement strand
CCTTGGTTCAGGAAAACGATACCACGGTAACAATTACGTGGTCGGAAACATTTTACGATTTTGCCACATTAAAGGTACGAGGCATGAACAATTGCGGCTATGGCGATTTTTCCAATAATTTTGCTGTGGATATTCAGGATTGTACCGGCATTGACGAAAACTCAAAATCAGATTTTACCATTTACCCGAATCCTGCCAATGATGTGTTGATTTTGCAGGCCAATGGTTTAAAATCAGAAAACATCAGGGTAAGTTTGATGAATGTGTTGGGGGAAGTTGTAATTGAGAAAGCTTTCGTAAATATTTCGGGAACACCATCAAAAATTGATGTTTCAAAACTTCGCGAAGGAGTTTATTTTATCAGGATTGAAAGCCTGTCGGAAACAGGACTTAGTAAAATTATTATCAAAAGATAAGTTGACAATAAATCTGTTTTTCATTAATTCTTGTTAAGAATGAGGTTTTTAAATTCAGAAACAATACACATAATTAAATATTTATAATTTCGCAAACTCAAAAATTGATCGAAATTTTTCAAAATCAAATAGTATTAACTCAAATCATTTTTACATTTTAAAAATTTACTCATGAAAAAATCCACAACATTTCTTTTAGCGTTGCTGTTGGTTTTTGCCATCGAAGGATTGGTAGCCCAAACACGCGAAAAACCAAAGCAAAAGCCTCTCTACGAGAATGGCGTTTATAAACCATTCGAAGTACTCGACACCCGCGTTGATAATATGTCATATTGGAACAAAGCCGCCGAATTAGGCTTAACTCCTTACAATCCGGATGTTGTAGCTCCATTAGGCAAATACACTTCAAGCCGCATCAATGCAAAAGGCGTTGTTCGCGACGATTCGCCGGACGTGCCTGTTACTACCGAAAACTCGACACAGAGCGAAAACTCAATTTTTGTTGACCCAAATGATCCTGACCATGTTTTGCAGTCCAACAACTCTACCCAAAATCCGGTTGGAAATCTTTATGGTGCCAATTATTTCTTTTCAGAAGATTTTGGATTGACCTGGGGCGGCACGGTACAAGGTGCAGGTGGTGGAAATTCAGGCGACCCTGCTACAGCCATAGGTTTGAGCGGAAGACAATATGTTGGTTTTATTCACAATAATTATGGCCAGGGTGTATCATATTCCGACAACGGAACAACATGGACCTCAGTTCAGGCAGGTACTTCACCTGGTGGCGGTGGAATGTTGGATAAAAATCACCTCTGGATTGATAATAGCCCAACCAGCCCTTACGAGGGTTATGTTTATGATGCATGGACAGCTTTTGGAAATTCAAACGATTCGGATATCGAATTTGTTCGTTCTACCAATAATGGCCTTTCATATTCGACACACAAAAACGTAAGTTCAGCAGTAAATGCAGGAAGCCACTGTCAGGGTGTTAACATCCAGACTGGCCCGAATGGCGAAGTTTATGTAATTTTTTCGATTTATGATGGTTGGCCAACTGATGAAACATCAATTGGGATGGCACGTTCGTTGGATGGTGGCGCAACTTTTACACCAGCTACGCGAATTATCTCCAATATTAAAGGTATCCGTAACACAGGAGTTTCGAAAAATCAAAGGGTTAACTCATTCCCATCAGCAGCAGTTGACCTCGAAAACGGTAACATTTATGTTACCTGGACAAACTGTGGCGTTCCCGGCATCAATACTGGTGCCGACAGAGATATTTACATGATCCGTTCCGAAAATCAGGGCACCACATGGTCGACACCGATTCGTGTAAACCAGGATCCTATTGGCATGGGTAAAAAACATTATTTCCCATGGATTACCTGCGACCCCGAAACAGGTGCACTCAGCACAATTTTTTATGACGACCGCAACGTAGGCGGATCACAATGCGAAGTTTACTGCGCCAATTCATTCGATGGAGGTGATACCTGGGAAGATTTTAAAGTGAGCGATGTTTCCTTTACTCCAACACCTATTCCTGGCCTTGCCGGGAGTTACATGGGCGATTATCTTGGTATTTCGGCACGTGGCGGAAAAGTTTATCCTGTTTGGTGCGACACCCGCTCAGGACACGTTATGACTTACGTTTCACCTTACGAAACCAACAGTCTTCCAAGACCAACTGACCTTCTTGGCAGCGTTACTTTCGAAACCGGTGCTGTTCAGCTTAACTGGTCATTTGTTCCGGTGGCTGATTTTCAGTATTTCATCATCTATCGTGATAACTTCCAGATTGCCACCACCACCGATAATTTTTATACCGACAACTTGCCAGATTATGGCATTTACAAATACAAAGTTACCGCCATGCACCTCAACGGTGAGTCATCAGGACCAAGCGCAACAATTCAGTGGGGCGACCCGCATGTAGCCGTTGATCCTGCAGAAATCATCGAAAACATTGATCTTGGAAGCACTTCAACACGCTATATTAATGTTACAAATGTTGGTCAGCTCGACCTGGTTTATTCGATCAGTTCTTCAACCGAGCCAACAAGAGGCAGAGATTACTGTACTGCATCAACTTCAACCGAAGATGAGTTCATTTCAAATGTTGTCGTAGCCGAAATCAGCAAAAGCAGCGGATGGCAAGGTGGTGTAGCTAATTATACCGACAATATTGCCTTCATGGAAGTTGGATCTTCACACAATATTACCGTCTCAAACGGCAATGCATGGGCAAGTGATATTGTTTATGTCTGGGTGGATTGGAATGATGATTTTACCTTTGGCGTTGGCACTGATGAAGAATATCAATTAACCAATGTTGGTGGTTCAGGTCAGACTTTCACCGGTGTTATTTCTGTACCGATGGGAACACCAAGCGGAGAGCACAGGATGAGAATCCGAATGACTTACAGTACTCCTCCTGTTCCTTGCGAAAGTGCATCTTATGGCGAAATCGAAGATTACACCGTGAGCGTATCAGGATGGATGTTTGTCGACAGAGTTACTGACACCATTGCCCCGGGAGCATCAGCAGTTGTTGCTGTTGATTTCGATTCACAAGACCTTGAAGCCGGTACTTATTATGGAAACGTAAAAGTAGAAACCAACGATCCTTTATTATCAGAAGTTAATGTTCCGATTACACTCAATGTTGGTGGCACTTTCCCATTAGCGTTGCAGGTTATTGCCAATCCGGCAACAATTTGTAATGGTGCTTCATCACAATTGGCAGCAATCGTATCAGGCGGAACCGGAAGCTACACCTATTCATGGACTTCAGATCCTGCCGGGTTCACCTCAACAGAACAAAATCCGGTAGTTTCGCCAACTGTTACCACAACTTACACCGTTGAGGTTAATGATGGTGAAACTATACTTACACAACAAGCTACTGTTACAGTTATGAACATGCCTCTGCAACCAGAAGCACCACAAGGCCCGGCATCAATATGTTTTGGAGAATACCAGACCGTTTATAATACAACAGGTTCGATAGGTGCAGAAACCTACTTATGGCTTATCTGGCCCGTAGAAGCAGGAACTTTTGAAGGAAACGGTCTTACGGGAACAATTACCTGGAGCGAAACTTTTACAGGCGGTGCAGATATTTGGGTTATCCCATTTAATTCTTGCGGTGAAGGACCAGGATCAGTTCACTTGCCCGTGATAATTTATCCATTACCTGTTGTTGATCTTGGTGAAGACATGACAGTTTGTGCAAACTGGACAGTTACCCTTGACGCAGGAAATCCGGCTGCTGGAACTACCTATCTTTGGTCAACCGGAGAAACAACACAAACTATTGTTGTTGATACTACCGGCGTAGGTTTTGGCTCAAAAACTGTTTGGGTTGAAGTTACCAGCAACGAAAGTTGTTCGAAAACTGATGAAATTTCAATTCAGTTCGACGATTGTACCGGTATTCAGGAAGTATCCGATAGCTGGTCAGTTGAAGTATTCCCAAATCCTTCAAATGGCATTTTCAATATCGAATTACGCACCAATTATGAAAAACCAGTACAGATGAGAATTTTCAATGCCATCGGTATCGAAGTTTACGCTAAAAACGATATTCTGATCAATCAGATGAACAGCACCACTGTTAACCTTGAAAAATACAGCGAAGGTGTTTATTATTTGAATCTGAGTGGTGAAAATATTAACATCATTAAGAAAATTGTTATTCAAAAATAACCTGCTCCGAAGTTAAAAAAAGCCGGTGGATCATTCACCGGCTTTTTTTATTTACAGAACATTTAGAACATAATGGGCAGTTGAAATGTTAATTCATTATAAAACATTATCTTTGTCAAACCCGGCGGATTGATTTCCAAATAAATGTGTTATCTTTATGGTACTAATTTAATCTAAACAAATATGAAAACTACAACAGTACTTGTTTTTTGCTTTTTATGGGTTTTTGCTTTTGCTGAAAATACTCAAAACACCACAAGATTAAACAACCCGAATTTTGATTTATCGAAATCCTCTGATGCAAATGCTTTCTTTGAAAAAGGAGCTTTATTTCCTGATGTTCTGATTACCTATACTATTTCCGGAAAAGTTTATCATTCAGGCTCACCATTGGTTCCTTTTCCAGGTGTTATCATGACCTGTTCAGACGGAGTTATTGATACCACAAATGCCCTTGGGGAATATTCGTTTGTGGTAGAAAGAAACTGGTCAGGAACAGTGACCCCCTATTATTGTGATCAATATAGTTTTTCTCCAGTTAACAGGACTTACACCCTCGTTAAACTAAATTATCTCGGGCAGGATTTTACGGCTACCCCGACTGATCAATACATCATCAACGGAACATTTATCAATGTAAGTACAGGTTTGGGTATTGCAAACTTTACTGTCGATTTTGGTAATGGCATTACAACTACTACCAATTCTCAGGGACAATATTCCCTTGAAGTTTCGCCTTGCGTAAGTTACACTTTAACACCAACTTCGAATGAATTTAACTTTACTCCGCTCAGCCGAAGCTATCCCAACCTTATCCAGAGTTTTTACAACCAGGATTATGAGGCTCAACCAGTTGGTTTAGTGCCCTTGCCTCCAGGCTGGGATCATCCTGCTAATGCTGAACAAGTGCATATTATTTCGATACGAACATCTGCTAATCCTGCTTATTGCGGTGTACCCATCCAGGCCGGCGACTGGATAGGTGTTTTTTATACCGGAGACGATGCCCTGCTGCATTGTGGAGGTGCTGGTTTGTGGACCGGAACCGAAAATACTCAGATTACAGCTTTAGGCAACGATAATTACACACCAGCAAAAGATGGCTTTACCTATGGTGAATTAATAACATGGAAAGTTTACTCAACAAACACTACTCAGCTTGAATATCCGGCATTTCCGGTTTTTGAAACAGGCGGGATATTAACTTCCAATAACAAATGGTATCCCGGTGGATTATCAATCGTTTCTTCACTGCCGATAAATAAAACCCATAGCCTGCAACTCCCGCAAGGCTGGAGCGGCATTTCAAGCTATATTTTGCCACGGACTGGTACAGCAACGATTACAGTTCTGATGGCGCCGATTTTATCCAAATTAGTGATTCTTCAAAATCTCACCAAAACTTATTGGCCAAGCCAGAGCGTTAACACAATTATCAACTGGAGTTCCGTTTCGGGCTATAAAATTAAAGTAACCGAACCTGTAACTTTGCCGATCACCGGATGTGATTATTCTCCAAAAACAGTTAGCCTTGTCACCGGATGGAATCTCATTCCAGTGCTTAGCGACTGTAATGTGCCGATCGAATCGCTTTTTGCGGCCAATCTGAATAAAATTACGGTAATCAAAGAAATAGCAGGTTCAAATATTTACTGGCCGGCGGTTAACATAAAAACACTGCTTAACCTGCAGACAGGAAAAGCTTATCTGATGCGGGTAACCTCTAATTTTTCGGTTACTTTCCCGGCTTGTACTTCACTGAAAGATGAAGAAATATTTAATGCGGTTGTCGAAAACAACTCGCCCTGGAATGATCCGCTCATGACTCCATCAAATCATTCGATTGCGCTGCCTTCGGGAGTTCTGGGCAAATTAATGACTGGTGATGTTATCGGCGCTTTTACCGAAGATGGCATCTGTGCAGGCATGGTTCAGATTAACGATGTTTCGGAGAGCTATTTATTGCAGGTTTTTGGTGACGATCAAACCACCCTGGAAAAAGATGGTTTTGATGAAAGCGAATTTTTAAACTTTAAACTTTTCAGGCCTCAGATAAACCAGGAATTTGAAATCGGGTTTGATTTTGATGCAACCATGCCTTCGTCGGATGGCGTTTTTACCACTGATGGATTATCGGTTGCAGGAAAAATTGTGTTCAATCCAACCTACATCGGCGAAAATTCCAATACCAGCATTTCATTTTTCCCGAATCCCGGTAACGGGCTGATTGAATTTGTAGCAGGTGATGGCAACCGGAAATTTAATGTTACAATTTTGGATTTGACAGGTCAGAAGGTTGATGAAACCTCGTTTTCGGGAAAAACCCGGATGAACTTTTCGAATGCTCCAAAAGGAATTTATTTCGTTAAAATTGAAAGCGACAATTTTGTAAAGGTCCAAAAACTGATTATTCAATAAATTAATTTTTAGCCTGATGAATTTTATAAAATCCCGGAATTTAACAGATTCCGGCTTTTTTTTGGCTATCTCCTAAAATATAAAAAAACTATGTTTGTGGAATTCTAAATCAGGAATTATTTACGGATTGGTAATTTTATCTGATAAGGAAATCAAATATCCAAAAAGAAAAAATATTGCTTTAAAATAAACTGTTCGAATTATGAGATATTTACCTGGATTTATTTTTTGTTTTTTATCGGCTTTTGTTGTGGGAGTTACTTATCCAAACGCGGTTAAAGCCGATGATTATCAATCGGAATTTCTTCAAAACTCCGATAAAACCAGCTCTTTGGAATACGCACTTCCGGCACCGGACGTAGTACTTGTTGACGTGAAGATTTCAGGTAAAGTTCAGCATGGAGGTTCAAGTTCGCTTCCACCTTTTGCCGGAGTTACTGTTACATTCTCGGGTCTCGGGTCGGTAGTTACCAACGACACGGGTTATTATGAAAAATTTGTACCCGAGCTATGGACAGGAACGGTTACTCCGTATTATTGCGGATATTATAATTTTTCCCCTGCCAGCCGCACTTACACCAAAATCAAGGTAAATGCTGTTAACCAGGATTTTGTTGGTACACCTGCACAAATGTTTACAATCAATGGAACGATTATCGAAACCATCAATAATTCGCCACTGGCTGATTACACCATCAATTTTGGCAACGGCTTCACAGCTACCACCAATTCGCAGGGGCAATATTCCATTCAGGTAAAGCCTTGCGGTAGTTACACTTTAACACCAACCTCAGCCGACTATAATTTTGTCCCGCTAAGCCGGAATTATCCAAACATAACTACCAATTTTTCTGATCAGGATTATGAAGCTACTCCCAGCTCCTTCCCCCGCCCGCCAGGCTGGGATTATCCCCTTACCGGAAGTGCCCATATTATTTCGGTAATGCCTTACGCAAACCCGACTATTTGTGGTGTACCCTTAAATGAGGGTGACTGGATCGGCGTTTTTTATGTTGGTGATGATGGCCTGCTGCATTGTGGCGGCGCAGGAATGTATCAGGGAACAACAGTCAGCACAGCTGTTATTGCCCAGGGTGACGACTTTACAACGCCTGCTAAAGATGGCTTCGACAGTTTTGAAGTAATGAACTGGAAAGTGTTTTCTTCTTCGACAACCCAACAGGAATTTATTGCTTTTCCAACAACATTTTCAGGTGATTCCTATAAATGGGGAAGCATGGGTTTAACCCGGATTATTTCATTACCGGCATACAAAACCCACAATTTGGTTATTCCGCAAGGATGGAGCGGTATTTCGAGTTATCTTAAACCAGCCACCTCGCTGCCATTGAATAATATCCCAAGCGCAGCGCCAAGATCAGGAGCTGATTCAATACGGCGGATCATGATGCCCATCATTAGCAAATTATCGATTGTTCAAAATCTTACCAAAACCTATTGGCCAAGCCAGAATGTTAACACCATCGGTAAATGGAGTGCAACATCCGGTTACAAAATCAAAGTCACCGAACCGATTGTTTTACCAATTCATGGCTGTGACTATTCACCAAGAACGATAAGTCTTATCACAGGATGGAATTTGATACCTGTACTCAGCGAATGTAGCATACCGATTGAATCGCTTTTTGCAGCCCATCTCAATAAAATAACCATTATCAAAGAAATAGCCGGGTCGTTTATTTACTGGCCCGCCATGAACATAAAAACCTTGCTTACCCTGCAAACAGGAAAAGCTTACCTGATGATGGTTTCCGCTGATTTTTCGGTTACTTTTCCGGCTTGTACTGCTTTTAAAGCTGAAGAAATTTTACAGACGCCATTTAAAAATAATTCACCCTGGAATGATCCTGCGATGACACCATCAAATCACTCGATTGCACTGCCTTCGGGAGTTCTGGGCAAGTTAATGGCAGGTGATATTATCGGCGCTTTTACCAAAGATGGCACCTGTGCAGGCTTGGTTGAGATTAACGATGTTTCGCAGAGCTATTTGTTGCAGGTTTTTGGTGACGACCAAACCACCCTGGAAAAAGATGGTTTTGATGAAAGCGAATTTTTAAGCTTAAAACTTTTCACACCTCAGCTAAACCAGGTATTTGAAATCGGGTTTGATTTTGATGCAACCATGCCTTCGTCGGATGGCGTTTTTACCTCAGATGGTTTATCGGCAGTTGGTAAAATTGTGTTCAATCCAACCTACATCGGCGAAAATGCAAATACCAGCATTTCATTTTTCCCGAATCCCGCCAACGGCCTGGTGGAATTTGTTGCAGGTGACCTCAACCGGAAATTTAAAGTTACAATTTTGGATTTGACAGGCCAAAAGGTTGATGAAACAATGTTTTCGGGTAAAACCATGATGGATGTCTCACATTCACCAAAGGGAATTTATCTGGTTAAAATTGAAAGTGCCGATTTTATAAAATTCGAAAAACTAATCATCCAATAATTTAATGACCTCTTTTTGGGGCTAAAAAATTTCACTGATTTGTGACACAATTTCAATACCGGCAGGTTTTATAGAGACTGTAAAAACTGCCGGAAATTTCGGTTTCCGGTCATAACACCTGAAGCCTTTGGGCGGATTTGAAGGCTGCATTTTCTGTTAAAATATTTTGTAATTATAAAGTGATGACATTACTTTTGCGTGGGCTGGAAAATTATTTTCCGTGAAAGAATTTTTTCTTTTCATTATAAAACTTGTTGAACAATGAGATATTTATTGGGAGTTGTTTTTGGTATCCTTAGCATTTTTGTTTTTGCCGGCACTAATCCAAACCCTGTTGTTGAAGTTGATAATAAGGCTGATTTGAACAAAACTTCCGAAGCTATCAGAGTTATTTCAATGGATGTTTCAGCGCCGGAGGTCCTGATCGATTATAAGATTTCAGGAATAGTAAAGCATTCGGTTGCTGGCACCCTTGTTCCCCTGGTTGGCGCTACCGTAACTTTTTTAGGCTTGGGATCGGTAGTTACAAACGACCTGGGTTATTATGAAAAATTTGTCCCATCACAATGGACAGGTACGGTTACACCCTATTATTGCGGATTTTACGTTTTTTCGCCTTCATCCAGAAGTTACACCAAAGTAAAAGCAAATACACCAAATCAGGATTTTGTGGGAACACCCAATCCTGCTGGTTTTTCGATCAATGGTACCATCACCAGTACAACCAACAATCAGCCCGTTGCGGATCTTATCGTTGATTTTGGCAACGGCTACAAGGATACTACAAACGCGCTGGGTCAGTATTCGGTTATGGTTGTACCTTGCGGAAGCTACACGCTGACACCAACCTCAGCCGATTATAATTTTAACCCATTAAGCCTTACCTACACCAATGTTACCAACGACATTTACAACCAGGATTATGCAGCTATGCCACGCTCCTTTCCCCGACCGCCCAATTGGGTTTATGTAAATACAGGTAATTTTCACATTATCGCAGTAATGCCTCAGGCAAATCCGAATATTTGTGGGATACCCTTAAATGAGGGCGACTGGATAGGCGTTTTTTATGTTGGCGACGATGGCCAGTTGCATTGCGGAGGTGCCGGAAAATACTCGGGGGGTGCTACAAGTTCTGCTGTCCTGGCCCACGGTGATGATGCATTTACTACAGCTAAGGATGGCTTTTCCGATTCGGAAGTACTGAACTGGAAGGTATTTTCTTCTTCGACCACCCAACAGGAATTTATTGCCTTTCCGACAATGTTTTCAGGAGATCTTTACAAATACGGAAATTACGGAACTTCCAGAATAATTTCGCTTCCTGCCTATAAAACACATAATCTGGAAATTCCGGCAGGCTGGAGTAGCATTTCAAGTTACCTGAAACCAGGTACCGATTTGCCCTTGAATAATATCCCGAGTGCTTCCCCGAGAACAGGTGCCGATTCGATACGCAGGATGATGGCGCCTGTTATTAATTCGCTGGTTATCGTTCAAAATCTCACCAAAACTTACTGGCCGGCCCAGAACATTAATACCATCGGAAAATGGAGTACTGCTTCGGGTTATAAAATTAAAGTTACCCAGCCAGTCACTTTGCCGGTTATCGGCACCGACTTATCCTCCAAAGCCCTGACCCTGGTTACAGGATGGAATTTAATCCCGGTACTCAGCGACTGCAACGTGCAGGTTGAATCGCTTTTTGCTGCCAATCTGAATAAAATTACTGTCATTAAAGAAATCGCCGGGACAAACATTTACTGGCCTTCGGTGAACATCAAAACACTGATAACCCTGCAGCCGGGCAAAGCTTACCTGATGGCGGTTTCGTCTGGTTTTACGGCTACTTTTCCGGCTTGTACTTCCTTTTTTAAGGATGAAGAAATTCATGATGTTGTTTTCGAAAATAATTCACCCTGGAATACTCCGATACTCACTCCGTCAAATCACGCTATTGCGCTGCCTTCGGAAGTTCTTGGTAATCTGAAGCCAAGTGATGTTATCGGCGCTTTTACCGAAGAAGGCATTTGTGCCGGCATGGTTCAGATTAACGATGTTTCGAAAAGCTATTTGTTGCAGGTTTTTGGTGACGACCCAACCACCTTCGAAAAAGATGGTTTTGAGGATTATGAATCTTTAAACTTTAAACTGTTCCGCTCTCTGGTAAAGCAGGAATTTAAAATCGGGATCGTTTTTGATGCAACCATGCCTTCGTCGGATGGCAATTTTTCTACCGATGGTTTATCAGCCGTAAGCAAGATAATTTTTAATCCAACATTTATTAGCGAAAACGCCAATGAAAGCATTTCATTTTTCCCGAATCCCGGAAGCGGGCTGGTTGAGTTTATTGCCGGCGACAGCAATCGAAAATTTGATGTTACTATTTTGGATTTGACGGGTCAGAAAGTTTATGAAACTACGTTTTCGGCGAAAGCCCGGATAAACATTTCAAATTCACCAAAAGGGATTTACCTCGTTAAAATCGAAAGCGACAGCTTTGTTAAAGTCGAAAAACTGGTGATCCAATAAAATCTCAACTAAACAATGCCTGTCAATACCAAAAAACCTCCGGAATACACTAATTTCCGGAGGTTTTTTTGTTTTAGCATCGGGATTCCTGCCAATAACACCGGTAATCTTACCAATAACACCGGTAATCTTACCAATAACACCGGTAATCTTGCCAATAACACTGGTAATCTTGCCAATAATACCGGTAATCTTACCAATAACACGCGCAATATTCCCAATAATGCGCGCAATATTCCCAATAATACCGGTAAATTTCTAAAGAATCTTGCGAATTTTCTAAAGAAATATTGAATTTTTCTATGGAAATATTGGATTCTTCTATAGAAATATTGGAATTTTCTAAAGATATTTTGAAAATATCTCAAGAAAAAATGGTTTTTCTATCGGAATTTATTTCAGATAATCATTAAAATATCCCGAAATCTTATCAAAAAGATGCACCCTGGCTTTGCCACGCATGTTGTGATCGGCACCGGGATACACAAAATAATCAACCTGCTTGCCTTGATTGATGCACTCATCCAGAAATGTGAGGCTATTTTGCCAGACCACGGTGTTATCGTTGGTTCCATGAATGATGAGTAATTTTCCATCAAGATCACCCACATAATTTATCAGCGAAGATTTTTCGTAACCATCGGGATTTTGCATGGGCGTGTCCATGTATCTTTCGCCGTACATCACCTCGTACCATTTCCAGTCGATTACCGGACCGCCGGCACATCCGGCCTTAAAAATCCCGGGATTGCGAAGCATCATCGAAATCGTCAGAAAACCACCATAACTCCAGCCATCAATACCAATCCGCGTAGAATCGACATAACCGAGCGATTTGAGATATTTCACACCGGCCATCTGATCGGCCATTTCTTTTTCGCCGCACTGCCGGTGGATGATGCTCTCGAACTCAAATCCACGATTTGCCGAACCACGGTTGTCGAGGGTAAAAACTACATAACCCTGCTGTGCCAAATAATTCAGCCAGAATCCTGCACCACCCGTCCACGAATTTGTAATCATCTGCGCATGAGGGCCGCCATACACATAAATCACCACAGGGTATTTTTTTGAAGCATCAAAATCTGCCGGTTTTATCAAACGGCAATAAAGATCGGTGAGGCCTTCGTCGGCTTTGATGCTGAAAATATCCATCTCGCCGAGTTTGTAATCTTTGTAAGGATTTATGTCTTCTTTCAAAACTGCAAGCTTTTCGCCTTTTTCATCTAAAAGATAATAGGCACGCGCCATTTGGAGGCTGCTGAAAACATCAATAAAATAATTCCGGCTCGTTGAAGCGATGATTTTGTGAACGCCTTCACCATTGGTTATCCGCTCTGTTTTCCCTGATTTGAGTTCGGCTTTGTAAAAATGTCTTTCGAGCGGGCTCTCCCGGGTGGAGTGAAAATAAACTGATTTCTCGTCAGTATCAAAGCCCGAAAAGTCGGTAACTTCCCATGCTCCGCTGGTAATCTGCCTCAGCAGTTTGCCATCATTTTCGTAAAGGTAAAGATGATTCCAGCCATCACGGCGGCTTTGCCAGATAAATTTTGTTGCATCATTTTCAAGAAAAGTCAGGCCACCCATTGGTTCGACGTACCGCTCGTTTTTTTCTTCAAATAAAGTGCTGACAAATTTCCCGGTTTTAGCCTCATATTTGTTCATCTCCAGATGATTCTGGTCACGGTTTAAAATCCCGGCATACATAAACTCCCCCGAAGGATCCCAGCTTACCGAGGTGATGTATTGGTTTTCAGGTCCCTCGGTTTGCAGGTAAATAATTTCGTTGAGGTCAGGATTGAAAATCCCGAGTTTAACTTTCTGGCTTTTCATGCCTGCCATGGGATATTTCATCGGTGCTGGCTGTGCAATGCGGTCGTGAATATCAACCAAAGGATAATCGGCAACTTCGGTTTGATCGGTTTTGTAGAAGGCCAGAAACCTTCCACCGGGCGACCAATAAGCGCCGGCGTTAATTCCAAACTCATTTCGCGACGGAACCTGGCCATAAACAACACCACTATTCTTTTCATCCGAAACCCGGATGGTCTGCCCGCCGATAGCCACAAACAAGTTATTTTCGATCGTGTAGGCAACACGAAGATTCGTTTCATCCAGGGTCACATTTTCTCCGTTTTCGTCGTATTCGTTAGCTTTGGTTAAGGTGGAATCCCTGAAATCGTATCTGAAAATCTTAGCCTGATCGGTAAAATAAAACCGGTTTGCGTCCATCCAGTTTATTGCCGGAAAACGCCCGATTTCCTCCTGTTTCGTGTCTGTCAGCAACGCATTCAGCGTTTCCAGAGTCATGATGGTATCCATCGTTTCGGGATTTGCAGCCGATTTTTGCAAAAGAACATTTTTTTCGACGTAAGTAAAAACGTCCAGATCACCACGCCAGGCAAGGTTGGTGATGGATTTGGGATACAATTCACGGTTGAGATAATCGCTGGTGGTAAAGAGTTTGTCCTGGGCCGGCAGGTAAAAAGTACCGGCCATGATGAAGAAAGCGGTAAGAAGTAAAGATGCGTTTTTCATTTTATCTGATGTTAAAAATATTTTCGGTTCAAGAATCAGGCTTTATTTGAAGTTGTCTGCCGAAAGGCCATATTTTTCGTCATGCTCAAAATTGCCGAAAGGCTCGATATGCACCATAACATCATAAACATTTCCAAGTTGCTTTTTAAGCCTTCTTTCGACAGTTTGGGCAATTTTATGAGCCTCGGCCACCTTCAGTTCAGGGTCAACTTCGATATCTACGCCAATTACAAACAAGTTAGCCAATTTCCTAACGCGGAGCCTGTGCGGGTTTCGGGCACCTTTCACCTGGCTTACAATATCAAAAATTTTATTGTAGATGGTCTGATCTGAAATTCCATCCATCAGTTCCACGTTGGTTTCCATGAAAATATCGAAGCCGCTTTTCATAATCCAGATGCTGATGAGCAGCGCAAAGACGGAATCGATCACAGGCATTTTGAAGTAAATGGTAAAAAATAGCCCTGCAAGTACCGAAGCAGAGATCACCACGTCGTTTCGCATGTTGCGGCCGTTGGCAATCAGCATGGGGCTTGCAACTTTACGGCCGGTTTTGAGCAGATAAACCGACAACAGCAATTTTACGACTATCGAAATCAGGATGGTGTAAACGGCAAAAGTTTCAGGAATTTTTTCTCCACCCCCTTCTATTAGCCGCTGGATAGTCGAAATTCCCAACTGTGCCCCGGCAAAGAAAATGATAAACGAAAGGGCTTTTGCAGCCACAGTATCAGCTTTGCTGTACCCGTAAGGAAATTTTGCGTTTGGCGGCCTCGAAATAATTCCTGCCGTAACCAGCGTGATAATGGAAGTTACGATGTCGCCCGATGAATCAATGCCATCACCAACCACGGCGAGGCTGCCGGCAATAAGGCCAACCGTTATTTTGAGAATTGCCAGTGCAGCATTGCTGAAAATAGCAACCCACGATGCCCTTATTATTTCTCCGGTCCTGATGTTTTCCGGCATAAGTTAAAGTTAAGTTTATGGAGCGGTAAAAATAATAAAAAGCCGGTGGCAGATGATAATTGTTATTCCTTTAACCACGGTCACGCAGAGATGATAAAACAGTTGAATCAGAAAATGGAAGGCCTTATTAGACACCGGATGTTTTTTTGAAAACAGGGTGAAGTTTTCAAAAAAGCACCTGACTGCTGGTTATTTTACCTCGATGGCTCCGGTTGAATTTCCATGGCAACTGTTACAGCTTCCATTCGAAATTGTAAATCCTTTATTCATTATTTCACCGTTCGTACCGTTAATGGTCACGTAGAGGCCCGACCCGAAACTGACAGATTCGGTAGTATAGAAATTTCCACTGGCATCCGACTTGATCGATTTAACCAGGGTTCCTGTAGCTTCATCACCGGTATATAACTTAACTGTTGCATTCGGATAGACGCTTCCGGCTGCGTTGTACAGGGTTCCGGCTACGGTGAACCTTCCTTCTCCGCTGCCTCCCGATTTGTGACAATTCATGCAGTTTTCGCCTGCATTGTGGCTTCTGTCGCCACTACTACTGTTTTCGGTTTCATCCGACTTTTCACATGAAATAAAAAATGCGATCAATACCAGTAAAATGGCTCCTTTCAACAAGTTCGTTGTCATCTTATTTAGTTTTAGTTTTTTAATGGTGATTGGATTATTCCAGATTTTGGATGGTAAAACGATGCTGAATCATGGATATTGCCGATTTTCTGTTTTGATCATTGGTGCCTGCCTTCAAATTACACTTTTTACTTAACCGGATTTCCCCCGGCTAAGCGGCATTTGTAATGCCTCTTTGATTATTGTTGAATTTGTAATTCTACAAAATACATTATGTTTCCTCAGTTAAATATTAATTGGACAATTGCAAATTGTCCGGCGTTGTGAGCGGCATTGCAAATGCCGCTCAGCCTGGAGCGGCCCACCAATTGGCGGGCCGCTCAGCGTTGGGTTTATCATCGCTTAAAATCACCTGTGTAGCAAATTTATCCTGACAAAGGCGACTATGATGTTTTTTTATCTAAGTTTGGCGAATATAAAAATCCACTCATCAAAAAAAATGAAACTATGGAAACCGGCGACATCATTAAATTAACTTTTCCCAACCATCCCGAATATGCTTTTCTGGTTCAGCAGTTTATTCGCGAAATAGCCAAAACTATTGGCTTTGGTGGCAGCAGCCTCAACCAGATCGACATTGCCCTCGAAGAGGCCGTTTCGAATGTGGTGGTTCATACCCACGACGAAGAAAATCCAACCTTCGACATCCTGTGTGAGAAAATCGGCGGCGGAATAAAAATCACCCTCAAAGAAATGGGCATTCCGTTCGACCCCGAAAAACTCAAAAAATACGAGCTGAGCAACGACCCGAACACACTCGGCACTTCAGGCCTGGGCATTTATCTTATCCAGAAAGTGATGGACGGTTTATGGTTTAAAAACCTTGGCATCAAAGGAAAAGAAACCATCATGGTAAAATACCTTCCGGGAAATGATGGTAAAAATGAATGTCCGGAATGCCCGGAAATACTTCATGAAGAACCAAAAGTCATCAGCGAAAAAATTGCGTATGATATTCGTGGGATGCAGGAAGATGAAGCCATCGAAATATCGCGCTGCGCTTATAAAACCCATGGTTACACTTTTTTTGACGACCATATTTATTATCCTGAACGGCTTGTCGAAATGATCAAAACCGACCAGATGATTTCTGGTGTGGCTGTTACAAAAGATAATGTTTTCATGGGTCATGCGGCTTTTCTTTACCAGCATCCCGAAGCGCCCATTGCCGAGTTGACTTTTGTTTTTGTAAATGTCGAATACCGCGGACAGGGCGCTCTGAACAGGCTGGTTGAATATCTGTACAATGTCCCGAAAACCCGGGTTTTAAAAGGCATTTACGCCTACGCCGTCACCAACCACCTTTTCACCCAGAAATCAATGCTCAAATTTGGCATCAACGATTGCGGGATTCTGGTTGCAACAAGTCCAAACTCCTGGAAATTTAAAGGCATTTCCGACGATACGACGCAGCGCATCAGCACGGTGCTTTCGTTTAAATATATGACGCCTCCGCGAAAGCAGACGCTTTTCGTTCCGGAACATCACCACGAAATGATCGAAAAACTCTACCGTAATATCGGCGCTGACAATGAATTTGTTGTTATCAAAAATCAGGAAATCATCTTTGCAGAGCCTTGTGCAGTCATCGAATCAGAATTAAACGAATTGGAAAGCTGCGCCGAAATCACCGTTTTAAAATACGGACAGGATGCTTTCAGGCAGGTCAGGATTTTACTCAAAAACTTTTGCGTCCAACAAGTTGCTGCCATCCAGCTTTTCATTCGCCTCGACGACCAGCTCACCTGCCAGATGACCGCTGAATTTGAAAAACTCGGCTTCTTCTTTGCCGGCATTCTTCCGGAATCACGGATGGGCGACGTATTAATCCTGCAATATCTCAACAATGTTGAATTCGATTACGATAAAATGCACATCCTCACCGACCTGGCCAAAGAGCTTTCGGCGTACATCAAGGCGAACGATCCAAACATTATTAAATAACAAAAGACAAAACTCAAAATTCAAAATTCAAATGCAGAGCGCAAAGCGAGGAGCGCAAAGAGAAAAAATAACAAAACTCAAAACTCAAAGTGCAAAGTGCAAAGCGCGAAGCGCAGAGCGCAAAGAGAAAGAATAAGGAACAAATCACAAATCCTAAATCTGAAATCCTAAATCAAAAATGAAATCCGTTTACTCCTTCCGTCACATTTTGCATCATCCGCCAAAGGAATT
>CAYOWJ010000019.1:0-4162 GCA_964407625.1 uncultured Lentimicrobiaceae bacterium | reverse complement strand
AAATGAAATCCGTTTACTCCTTCCGTCACATTTTGCATCATCCGCCAAAGGAATTTAACGACAACCAGGTGATGGCTTATGGCGAGTCGCCCGAACGCGCCGAACTCATTTACGAAGCCCTGATGGATATTCCGGAGGTTGATTTATTGAAGTGCGATGTTTTTGATGAAGGTTATTTTGCAAAAGCCCATTCACCGGCTTATCTCGATTATCTCAAAAAGGCTTATCAGGATTGGGTTGCCGAAGGTTTATGGAAGGAAGGCATCATGCCCGAATTTTTTGCCATCGGAAACATCCGTAGGAAAAACCCTCCTGCCAGCGCCGTTGCAAAAGCCGGCTATTTTATGACCGACAACTGCTCGATGATAATCGAAGGAACCTGGGAAGCCGTGAGATATTCGGCCTTTGCGGCGCTTACCGGCGCAAGATTGATTTTGGATGGCGAAAAATATGTGTTTTCACTTTGCCGTCCTCCCGGCCATCATGCGGGTTACGACTTTGCCGGTGGATATTGCTTTTTGAATAATTCGGCCATTGCCGCGCTGTATCTTCAGAATCAGGGAATTTTGGAGTCGAGTCAAAAAACAAAAGTCGGGATTTTTGATATCGATTTTCATCATGGAAACGGCACCCAGGATATCGTTGGCCGGATGGAAAACGTTTTTCTGATTTCCATCCACGGCCACCCCGACACGGCGTATCCTTACTTTACAGGATATTCAAACGAAAACACCGGCAACATCACCAACTATCCACTTTTGCCGGGCATTACCGATGAAGTTTATTTTGAAGTTTTCAAACAGGCTGTGAAGCAATTTAAAGATGACGGCATTTCGTACCTCGTCCTTTCGCTCGGCGTCGATACTTTTGAACACGACCACCAGGGAAATTTTAAACTCACTTCGGCCATTTACAGCCGTCTCGGCGAACATCTCATCAGCGAATTAAACATTCCGGTGCTCATTGTGATGGAAGGTGGCTACAACGCCGAAAGCCTTGCCACCAATGTTGTTTCGTTTTTGAAGCCGTTTATTAATGCTAAACCCTGAGAACAGTTTCGTTCCCTGATTTTACAGATTTTTTCCTGTCGTGAATTCCTGCTATTTTCGCCGAAATAATTATGATGTCAACATTCGCCTGTACAATGAAAACACTTCTTCCCATCTTCCTGCTCTTTGCAGTAACTGCCTTTGCACAGGAAATCCAGACGCCTTTTGAGAAAGGTAATTTTACAAAAGCCACTTCATATGATGAATTGAGTGCATTTATCCGGCAGCTTGATCAGGCTTCCGAAATTTTAACTGTGGAAATAATCGGGAAATCGGTTCAGGGAAGAAATCTTTACGCGATGAAGTTTTCGACGGGTGATTTCGGGAAAGATAATTCCAAAATCAAAGTATTGATTTTTGCCCAGCAGCACGGAAACGAGCAGAGCGGAAAAGAAGGCGCCCTTCTTCTTGCGAAAGCTTTGATAAAACCCGAAAATAGATATTTATTCGACAGAATCGACCTTGTGATTATCCCGCAGATAAATCCCGATGGCTCGGAAGTAAACCAACGCCGCAATGGCCATGATGCCGACCTGAACCGGAACCATGTGATTATGACGGAACCGGAAACGATGGCGCTTCACAAATTGTTCGACACCTGGCTTTTCGAAGTCACGATGGACGTTCACGAATATTACCCTTACGACGAAGAATGGATGAAACATGGTTTCAGGAAAAACACCGAGATTACACTTGGCGTAACCACCAACACCAATGTTTCCGAAAAAATCAGAAAACTTTCCAACGAAAAAGCCTTGCCGTTCCTTCAAAAAAATCTCAAAAACGGAGGCTTTTCAAGTTTTGTTTATTGTCCGGGCGGGCCACCCGACATCAATTACATCCGCCACAGCACCTTCGATATCAACGACGGACGGCAAAGTCTCGGAATCCAGAATACACTTTCCTTTATTCAGGAAGGCATGAACGGGACCGACAGTTTTATCGAAAACCTGAAACGCAGGGCTGAAGGCCAGATGACCGGAATGATGGGGTTAATAAATTATTCGTATAAAAATTACCGGAAAATTATAAAGATGGTTGCTGATGAGCGGGAAACGCTGATTTCGGGTAACAGCAACCAGGAAGTTTCGATTCAGTGGGAACACGTGGCAAGCGGCAAAAAACTGGTACTTCCGGTACTTTCGCTCAAAACAGGCAACGATTCGGTGATTACCGTTTCTGATTATCGCCCCGTGGTAAAATCGTTGTGTGATGTAACAAAACCGGAAGGCTATTTGATTCCAAAAACCTCAAAACCGCTTGTTGATTGGGTCGGACGACAGGCGCTTCAGATTGTGCCATTTAAAACATCAGAAAATTTAAAAATTGAGCAGGATTACATTAACAAAGTTGATTCGATTGATTTTGAAGGCGATATTGTGGCAAATCCCACCCTCGAAACCAATGAAATCCGGCTTACCGTGAACGAGGAGGATTATTTATTCGTGCCAACTGCACAACTCAAAGGAAATCTGATTGTAATTGCCCTCGAACCCAAATCAATGCTGGGGTTGGCAACTTATAAAGATTTTTATTATTTGCTGAAGAAAGGCGAAAACTTCCCGGTTTTGAGGGTGGTTAAAAGCGGGAAGTAAAACTGCTGGATTTCTGTTTTTGGAAACAGGAATTTCACCAGTCATCGTATTTTTCCGAGTGAGTTACCAATTTCGATCACTTCCTCAAAACTACCCAAAACCTCATCTTTTGAACGGTGGTATAATTCCTTTGCAAAATCAATAAGCCCGTGGCTTTCGGGAAATCTGAGATATTCGGGTTTCAGGTTGTTTTCGCCAATCCGGATGCGATCGAGGGCATCGGCATCTTTGAGCAGGGCAACCGTTGTCGAAAATGGATGTTCTTTACGTATTTCATGCCTGATGGAATGGTTTGAAACAGCCAGTTTGATGGCTCGCAAACCTTCGATATTTACGCCTGTTTCGAGAAAGAGTTTCCTGAAAAGCGGGAATTTACTTTTGGTGGCCCAAACACCATGTTCGAGGCAATAGCCGTCGTGCCGGCGGGCCATGTCGTGGATAAAAGCTGCACAGAAAGCCAGTTTAATTTCATCATTCAAACCAGCCAGCCAGCCAATATTCAGTACATGAAACATTACCCGATAGGTGTGGTTGATGCCGTGAAGATGACTGTGATGATCGAAATAGGCTTCCTTTAATCGAAAAGGAAGGTACGAAAAACCGGTTTTTTCGCTGGAAAGCATCTTAGGATGAAACTGATTTTAAGGTATTTTTTCCTGGGTTCATGTCCCTGGTGTACAATCCAAAAATAATCATCACCACAACGGCAATTCCAATGTTCGTGTAATCGTATGATTTCAAAACCAGAACCAGAACAAGGAGCATGATTATCTGGGCAGGAATATAAAAATAAATACCGCTCCTTTTGTACTGCCACAGCAGGATTAGCCCGAAAACTGACACCCCAAAAATCAGCGCTCCTGCAAGGGTCAGCATGAACGAAATGGCTGGTGAAATGTAAACCTGGGGGTAATATTGTTGAAGGATATTCAAAACCACATCATGATAAAAAAGGCCAGCCAGCATCAACACCAGCAACAAACCATTAAAAACCGAAGCAAAAATAAGCAACACGGTAAAACCAACGGATTTTTTGCGCATTGCCGCCAACGCCGGCGATTCCTGCTGAGTAGGGTTTACAAGTGGATCCTGGTTTTCCATATTTCATCAATTTGAATAAAACGTTTAGTAGCGATAAATCCTAAACTTTATTTGTCACACAAAAATTTTGTAATGTTTGAAATATAGCACGATAAACAGCGCAGTCATCAGGCCATCAATTACCGGCAGTGGGAAACCCTTGATGTAAATCATGGGCAAAAGCACAAGGGCAATCTGGGCGGCAGCATAAAAATGAAAACCTACCTTTTTGAGGCGCCACATCAGGTTTGCACCAAAAAAGGAGAAGGTGTACAGAATAAAGCCTGTGAGAAAAAACCCTTTCGGGGCACTGAGAATATACTCCATGCCGGGGAATTTTCCTGCATAATCCTGTAATTGAGGCAGCACTTCGTCATAAGCCGAATAGACCATAAAAAACGAAAAACCGCTCATGCTGCTTCCGATAAAACTCAGGAT
>CAYOWJ010000018.1:16262-25293 GCA_964407625.1 uncultured Lentimicrobiaceae bacterium | reverse complement strand
CAACGATTTTCATAAATTCGTCCGGTTTATCGGCGTGAAGCCAGTGTCCGGCACCTTCGATGGTTTTTATATCGGCTTTGGGGAAGTTGCGGTAAATCTGGTCATAATCTTCATACTTCACATAGTCTGAATTTCCTCCCCTGATAAAGAGAGCGGGTTTTTTAAAGATTTCTTTTGTGTTAATTCCTTCAAAAATTCCATCCATGCCCATGTTTATCGCATCAAGGTTTAACCGCCAGGCAAACTGACCGCTTCGCTCGCGGCGGTAGAGGTTTTTCATTGCAAACTGCCGTACATGAAAATCTTTGATTTTGGGTTCAAGAAGACGTTCTACATCTTCGCGGGTTTCTGTTTTGGAAAAATCTACTGCAAGCATGGCGTCGATCATGTCGAGATGATGATACCGGCGTTGATAGCCTCGCAAACTGATGTCGGCAAGAATGAGTGCTTTAACCATTTCAGGATTTTCGAGGGCAAAACGCATGGCTACTTTTCCTCCCATCGAATGGCCTAAAATAATTGGGTTGTCGAGATTGTGCCGGATGATAAAATCGTGCAGATCGGAACACAAGGCGAAATAATTAAATGTTGGGTCGTGCGGGGATTGGCCGTGATTTCGCTGATCGGGGATAAATACCTCGTATCTGGATGAAATGGAACGCGCAAAACTTACCCAGTTATCCGAAACTCCAAATAGTCCATGCAAAATAACGAGGGGCTTACCCGATCCATAATGCCGGTAAAATAATTCCATACAATGATTTTGATAAACCTGACCGAAAACCTACAGAAGAATAATTGCCAAGATCAGAAACCTATTCAAGTCTTTGATGAATTTGTGTCATTTCATTAAAATTTCGCGGCTTCATAATGGCAGATTTAGTTGCGCCAGGATAAAACCAGTAGATGGTGATATGAAGTTTTTTGTAGGCAGGATCGTTAAAATAAGTGTTCACAATATTTTCGATGTCGGTAACAGATTGTGCGTAGCTCAGGAAAAACTCTGTTGCGTAAGCATAAGACGGGTTGAGTGGTTGCGTGTAAACGCTGTCCTGGCCATACTCAAAATAAAAGTAATATCCAGGCGCAACATTAAGCGGCAATGTGCCTATCGTAGCCAACGTATCAAGAAAAGTTTGGGCAAGCACTGCGTCGGTACTATCAGAATATGCGATGTAACCCCAGAGTGCATAATCCGGCACCCGGCGCAGGGTGTCATGATTAACAGTTAAACCGTCGGTATTATCAAAAGTAAGGGTATAAAAACTGCTGTTAATCTTTAGTTTTCCGGTATTAACTTTATCGGCAACATTAATCGTAATGTCGTATTCCATCCCCGAAAGCACACCAACAGGAACATAGGACGAAAGGGAACCGTCGGGAATTGTGGCACCCGAATAGCTGATTTTTTCGATATCCAGCAGGTTAATCGTTATTGTTGTGCCTTCAACTTTGGCATTGCTTCTGATTTCGTAATAAACCGGATAGGTGTCGAGGTCGGTGCTGACCTGTAACCCAAATTCGTGATCGTAGTATGGCGATAATTCGTACATGTTGATGTTTACCGAGCCAAGGGGCACAGTTTCGACTTCATCTTTGTTGCATGAACCAAGGCCGGTCAATATGATCAGTAAAAAAGCAGGAAACGATAATTTGAATACTTTTTGCATATTATTGATTTTTGAATTTTTGAAGTAACGAGTTTATTGATGATTTCGTTTATTTTTTTGCGCCAATTCCAATCAAGATTAATGCCATCAAAAGCAGCGCATCTCATAAATTTTGATTGAAAGCAAAATTTCGGTTAGAAGCCAACGCCAAAACCTATGCTGTAAAAGGGTTCGCCGGAAGAATAGGGAGAGTTTTCGTCCTGGAGGACATCAAATAAAATCTGGACATACATCCACGAATTTTCGCCAAGTTGCTGCGACAAACCGCCACCCAGAAACAAAAAAGGCACAAATTCACGGTTCTTAACAAAATCGTTAGGCCCAACCTGAGTGTAAATTTCATAATTGATATAGTCGTATTCCGCATGAAGATAGAACTGCGGAATAATCCGGTAACGGCTAAATATCTTAATTCCGTAACTGCTGGATTCGTCGGAATAGCCCTGATAATTGTATTTGATGTAATCGTAGCCCGGTTGCAATCCGGCAGAGAATTTCGGAGAAATTTTATAGCCAACCATTGGCCAGATGCTGATAGAGGTGTACGTTCCAAAGGTCAGTCCTAAAGTCCCGCCAAAATAGAATTTGTCAGTGATCGGTTTTTTAGGCCCTTTTTGATATGGATTTAGCTTAGGCCGCAACGAATCTTCCTGTGCCGAAGCCATCGTAAATGTGACCAGGAATAGTAAGGCAATGCCAATGATTTTTTTCATGTTTAGTGCACTTCAAATTTGATTCAAATTTACTTTAAAAAACCGAAAACGGGGTTTTTATTACGTCAGAATTATAAAAGTTGCCCATGCCTGAAGCAATCCGTGGTATGATCGTTAACAATACCTGCAGCCTGTAAAAAGGCATAAATAATGGTTGATCCCACGAAAGTGAAACCCCGTTTCAGCAAATCTTTGCTGATGACATCCGAAAGCTCGGTTCTGGCAGGTATCTCATTGAGGGACGTAAACCGGTTTTGTATGTTTTTTTGTTTTGTAAAACCCCAGATGTAGGCATCAAAAGAGCCAAATTCGTCCTGAATTTTGATAAATGCCATGGCATTTTTAACCGCTGCATGAATTTTAAGTTTATTACGGATGATGCCGGCATCCTGAATCAGTGATTCAATCTTTGACTGATCGTACGCAGCAATTTTATGATAATCGAAATCGTCGAAAGCTTTTCTGAAATTTTCACGTTTCCGTAAGATGGTCAACCAGCTTAATCCTGCCTGAAAAGCATCGAGCAACATAAACTCGAATAATTTCCGGTCGTCGTGAAGCGGAACGCCCCATTCGTTGTCGTGATAATCATAAAAATCCTGATTTGAAGCAGCCCAGGTACAACGGTTCATAGGTTAAAAGTTTTATTATTCTTTAATGTTTAAAATCTTTTAATTCAAACGTGGCGAAAAACAGCCCGAAAATTTCAATTGTTCAGAACAAGATTAGCGCGAATAAAGTTTTCGTTCATAAATCTGTGCGTCGTTAAACTGAACCATTTTTCCACTTAACTGGAAGGCCGGACCGCCAATATTTTGATCAACAAAAACTGTTGCCTGGTCCGACCCACAAATACTCACGGTTATCCTTAATTTTATGGTTTCGCCGTTCAACAAAAAACTCAAAGTCACCCTGTCATTTTTCTCGATGAAGTTGACAAAGGTAATCGGGCCTTTAACAAACAACTCGCCTGTATTATTAAGGCCTCTGTCGGGAGCGAGGTACGCGCTGATTTGTATTGCACCTTCATGGCCTGATAATCGTAAAAAGTTGATGGTGTTATTGATGTTAAAAGTTTGCCCGTTATTTAATGAAATATTATTGGCGGGCACCACAAAAGCTGTATCGTACAGTAATGCTTTTGCATTCAGAAATTTGAGTTCCTGCTCTTTCTTTTGCCTTGCTTTTTTTTCTTCCCGGCTTTCTTTTGGCTCCTGAGCCATTAAACTCATCGAAAACATCAGGAATAAACATAACAACAAAATGTTGGTCAACGATTTTTTAGTTTTCATTTTTTTGGAGTATTAAGTTTTTGAAATCATTCTTTTTCGATCAGGATGACAGCATAAGCCGAAACGCCTTCTTCCCGGCCTTCAAAACCCAACTTTTCGGTGGTGGTTGCTTTTATCGAAATATCTTCGGCATCAATACCCAGGGTTAATGCAAGTACTTTTTGCATTTCAGGAATCAAAGCTGATATTTTGGGCTGTTGAAGGCTGATTGTCGTATCAATGTTTCCAATCCGAAAACCCTTTTTTAAGAGCAGATCATTAACCTGCCCAAGCAGAATTTTGCTGTCGATACCTTTAAACTTCGGATCTTTATCAGAAAAATGAAAACCGATATCACGCAGGTTAGCGGCGCCAAGCAGGGCATCACAAATGGCGTGAATGAGCACATCAGCGTCTGAATGTCCTACAGCGCCTTTGTGATGCTCAATTTTTATTCCACCTAAAGTAAAAATTTCACCTTCTTCGAGGCGGTGCACATCGTAACCAAAGCCAACCCGGATTTTCATGATATTTTTTTATCAAAGATGCGTTTTTTATCTAAACGAAAAAAGCCGGAAGTTTAAATTTCTTCCGGCTTTTATGTTTTTACATTTTCTTATTGCTGGTTAAAAGCGTCAAAATCGAACAGCAAGGTAAACCTGAGGGTGTTTTCCATCGGGTTTTGCTGTTCAAGCGGGATCAGGTACGAAAAATCAAGTCCGAAAACATTGTATTTTAAACCTGCTCCAAGCGTGAAATACTGACGATTGCCTTTTGTTTTATCTTCATAAAAGAAACCACCACGAATGGCGAAAACTTTATTGTACCAGTATTCGACGCCGGTTGCAAAATAAAACTCGCGCATTTCTTCCTGGAAGCCATCCGGAGCATCATACCATGATTGCACCATGCCTTCTACCGGCGACACATTTGGATCCATTCCTTTGTAAATTAACTGGTTTCCATTGTCGTCATAAATTGGGTTTCCAAGAGTATCCGTAGCATAAATTGGTGGTGTTGGAACCAGCAATTTTTCGATATCGACGGTAAACGACATGCGGTTATATTCGTCGAAGTCGAGGGTAAGTCTTGGGCCAAAACGAAGGTTTGTTGGGATGAAGTCCTTTTCGGTGGTGGCATCAGAGTAAGAGATTTTTGAGCCGATATTCGAAATGTTGGCTCCAAAGGCAAATTCTGCATATTCAAAATTACGCCAGTCTAATTCGCGTTGATGATACACCGAAACATCGGCAGCCACTGAGGTTCCTGCTTTTGTTTGTTGTCCCTGAACAACCTGTCCCTGGGTAAGGTCGGAATAAATAAAACGGCCGGCAACAGCGCCTGACCATGTTTTTGAGAATTTTCTGGAATAGGTACCGTCGATCGCAAATTCGTTAGGTCTGAAATTTCCGATTACATTACCGGCATCATCAGTAAAAGTGATATCACCAAGGGAGAAAAAACGCAACGAACCGGCAACTGCCGATACATCGTTTAATTTGTAATACCCGGTAATATAGGCCAAATTGATGTCGTTCACCAACGAACGAAGCCATGGACTGTAAGCTGCAGAGAATCCAACCTTCGATTCCATGAAGGCGTATTTTGCAGGATTGTAATGCATCGAATTTGCATCAGGCGTGGTAGCAACTCCCGCGTCACCCATCGAACCTCCGCGGGCATCGGGAGCAATTAACAGAAAAGGAACTGCTGTGGTAATGGTGTTGGTTTGTTTTCCAATGTATTGTTCGGTATTAATCTGTGCATAAATGCTCATGCTGGAAATCAGCAAAGCAAAACAGGCTAAAGTGACTTTTCGGCTCATTAGAATAATTTTGATATGATTTTGATTTTTAATAGAAAGACGCAAAACTAACGACATTATTTTTTTTATATTGTTTTGCACAAATGAACGATAAAGAAGCAAATTTGTTTAAAATTACTTTGAAATGATCATTTTTTGGATGCGCTCAGCATTTGAACCCTGCTCATTTTCAGCTTTTAGCTTGTAAAAATAAAATCCCGGGCGAAGTTTGCTACCTCCTTCATCGGTTCCATCCCACCAAAGCGGATCAACATAATATCCTGAAGTTGACACTTTGATCGGGCCAATCAACCTGACCATCTGACCGCCAAAATTGAAAATCTCAATTTGTACATTAAGTTCAGTTCCGTATTGATTATGTTTAAACGAAAACAAGGTGTAATCGTTGAATGGATTCGGATAATTCCTCACTTCGGTAAGATCCATCACAATTGAATCGGAAACGATAAATTCGATGGTTTTTGAAGAGGAATTATTAAACATATCCCAGGCTTTCAGTTGGAGCGTGTGCCGGCCTAATGAAAGGTTTTGAAGCGGTAACATTACCGTTCCTGACTGATAACTGTTGATGTCGGGCACGAAGGAATTGTTCAGGATAATCGATTGATTTGTGTTGCCATCTAAAACAGCAACAATATCATGACCAATTCCGCTTCCTGAGGCATTAATCCCCTGTTGGTCACTCAAGTGAGCGTACATTACCGGGTTGTTGTAAATGGTGCTGCCGTTAACAAACAAACTATCATTGAGGTACAAATAAATGTCCGGGCCTATCTGATCGTTTTCAGCGGTTTCGTCGTATCCGCCAATAATAAAGCTGTCGTAATATCCGGCGGCGTCACTGGTGCTGTCGGAGGCGTAATAACTGATTTTTCCCGGGCCAAATTCGTAAGAAATATCTTTTGGGACGATAAAGGTAAATTCAAATTTTCCGTTTACCACCGATACCTTTCCTTCATAAAGTCTCCTGTTTTGAATCTTAAATGACTCCGGAAAGCTTTTGGGATCGTTGCCCAAAGTCATCAAAGTGACTTCTTTATCAAATAATACCGGCGTAATTTCGCCATTAAACCCCGAAACAACACTTCCTTCTTCATTTAAATTAGAAATATGACCACTAATTCTCACGGTACTATTTGCAAAAATGGTGTCGTGCGTGTTCGAAGCGGCATTTCCGTTAATCGAATCGGTAATAATATTATAGCGCGGAAAAGCGATATTTAACGCCGGGTCGCCAAGAAGGTGGAAGTTTTTGGTGTTGGTGTTCGACGGTGTTTTCGCAAACCGGATCATGTCGCCAAGTCTGGGGTAATTTCCCGGAGTTGAGAGAAACAGGGTATCGTAGAGTCGTTTGTTGAGGGTAAGATTAACGCCTGCAAAGGCAAGCCGCGTTGTGGTGAAAAGTGCAATTCCTCCTCCCGTCGGGCTTAATAAGACAAGTTCGCCGGCTGAAGTTAAATGGGGATTGTCGAATCGGCTGAATTCGCAGGTTGCGGTGATAAAAACCGGCAATTTATCAAAATTTGTCCACGAATTAATATCTGAAATCTGCAAAACACGTTCGATCGTCCAGCCCAATTCACCGCCATGGCCGGTGTAATTCATAAATAAAGCCCCATCATTTATTTGCTTGTTGAGGGCAATATTTGCTTCGGGGTAGGTGTAACCATTTGAAGTAGTTTCCTGCTTAAATGAGTCGAGATAAATTTTGTTGATGTTGATGGTTTTGTTTCTGCGTGAAACATCTTTTACCAAAATAGTATCGGCCTGGTAAAAATGAAGATTATAGTCCTCGTCGTCGGCCATGAAACAGAAATCATTGCGCCAGCTTCCCTGAACGTTCGAGCTGAACCGCATATAATGTTCAATTTTGTCGACTACATCTTTTGCCTCCTGAAGGGTGTTTACAGGAAATCTTCCGATTCCAAGATCAACATCACCACTGGCATCAACCCCTTCATTATCATCCATCAGACCGAAAAAATCATCCGTTACATAGGAAGACGTCGGTTTTAGTGATTGTTTAGATTGGTACGTCAGGACGAAATTTTTATTTTCATCCAGCCGGTTTTTCGGATCGTAAGAGCCATCACCAAACAACAGCAAATATTTAAGTTGTGGCGTTGACCCCGAACGTTCATAAAGCATTTTAGCATACTCACGAATTGCAACCGGATCGGGAGAACCAGACGAAAATTCGTTAAATATTTGATGCGGTTCGGCAATGATCACTTTCATGCCGTCCATTTCTTCGTGAAGTTCTTTAAGCCTTACCGCCTGTTCCATGAATATTTCAGGCGCGATGATGATAAAATCATAAGTCTCGAAATTGGCATGCAGGTTTTGATTATCGATTTTTCCAATGAGTTCTGGAGATAAAAATTCCTGGCCGTCAAACCCGATAAATTGTCGGAGTGTATCGGTGTCAAGCGCAAACCGGATTGTTTCGCTGGTGTTTGTGATATCAATTTCTCCAGGCTCGGTGGGGTTGGTGATATCCCAGACGGTGAGTTGTGCCGGGGCCTGGCTGATTACAAATTCGGTAACATTTCCTGCACCCACATTCGAAAAATCCCTGAAATCCATCTGGCTGCCCGTAAAAATCAAATGACGCATCACATTTACTTCGATGTAATTGAGCCATCCTGTCGAATTATTGTCGGGTAGCAGATAGGTCAGGTTTACGTTAATCTGGTCGGTGGGCGAATTAAATCTGAAGGTTTTGAGCAACGAGTTTGCAAAATAAACCGGCGAAGAGAGCACCACAGCCGGAACTCTCGCCACAGTCATCGAATCTTCATTAATATCAATAACAAACGAACTGATAACAGCACTACGGGCGGCAACTTCAACGGCAAAATAACTCGAATAATCCTGAACAATATTCGGGAAATTGAATTGAAAATCCCGGCTCAAAACATCCAGAAACTCTTCGCCGTACCATTCGGCTCCCGATTTTATCAGATTTCGGCTATCATTTTCATAAAAATCATAATCGGCAAAGGTGGTTATTGATTTTGTAACAGGGCTTTGACTTTGAGCAATCATCGAAACTCTTTTTCCAACATGCTGACCGCTGGTTATAAAATAAAAGGTGCTGTCGGAATACAGGTTGGGGGTGTGGGTGAACGCCAGTTTTAACGGAACGAAATTCCATGAAGACTGAGATTCTCCGTAAAACAGGATAAAATCACCCTCGTCAAAACTTCCATCTTTTCCATCCTCTACTACGATGGCGTTTTCGCGAAGGTCGTCGTGCCTGTAGTCGGCATTTTTTTCGGGTAGCATGCCGGCGCCATTTCCATAAATCTGCAGTGTTGCAGGATCAAGGGCATCTGCATCCATACCTAAATCTTTCAACTGCTGATAAGTAAGCTTGTAAACACCTGATTCGACGACTGCAAATTTAAACCAGTCGCCTTGTGCCAAAACTGAAGTGGCAGCAAAATCGCGGGCATGACGTGTATTTTTCAGTTGGTTGTTGTCCTGAACTTCGTTGATGTGCAGGTTAAAACTGAGCAACTTTTCATAATTGCCGGTTTGGAGGTTTAA
>CAYOWJ010000018.1:0-16162 GCA_964407625.1 uncultured Lentimicrobiaceae bacterium | reverse complement strand
TGATGTGCAGGTTAAAACTGAGCAACTTTTCATAATTGCCGGTTTGGAGGTTTAACCTGATCGGAAGCATTTTAAAAACAGCGTAATTCACACGGCGGTTTACGACAATCTCGGCTTTCGATTGGATGTCAAAAGCAATAAGATCGCGGTCGGCCAGGTTATCAAACAACGATTGGTCTTCAAAAGGCTGGTAAATGGCATCCTCAATTTGAAAATCAAAAGTGGTTCCAGGGTTTTGGATTTGAAATCTTTCGGTAAAAACAGGTAATATCCCAAAGCCATCATCATTTACAGCCCCGATAAATCCGGGTGTTTTGATGGTTGAGCCGTTAAATTGCATTTCTTCAACACCAGTCCAGGAGATGATCAGCGGAACAATTTTTTCGACGGAATTTGTAAATGCCGGATGAACCAACATCACCAAGAAACAAAGCGTCAGAATTTTTTTCATGTTTTAATTTCAGGATATGTATCTTAAAAACAGCTTGTACAAGTCGGTTTATCGGGCTATGATGAGTTTTTTAACGGAAGAAATCGATTGTCCGGCTTCATCAGTAGCCTTAACGTAGTAAATATAAATTCCTGCACGAAGGGAAGCGCCACCAGCACTATCGCCATCCCATTTTATCGGGGTCGAATAATAGCCGTCGTTCATGTTTTGCTGACTAAGCGTAGCTACCAGCCTTCCGCTCAGGTCGTAAATCTCAATTTCAACATCGAGTTGAACGCCCGGCTTATTGTGGTTGAATTTGAAATAGGTTTCGGTTTTAAATGGATTTGGATAATTAATCAGTTGATTCATCGTGAAATTATCCCCATCAACAACCACAAACTTGAGCTGTGCTTCCGCCGAGTTGTTGTAAACATCCCAGAGTTTCACGGTTACTTCATGTTCGCCGGGTTCGAGGTTAAAAAACGGGAAACTCACATCTCCTGATTTATAGCTGTTTAATTGGGCTTCATAAAAATCGTTGAGGATAAACTGGTTTTCGTTATTGTTGTCGAGCACAGCTACAATGTCGTGTCCAATGCCATTTCCAACAGTATTGATACCGCTTTCATCAAAAATCTTTGCAAATAAAACCGGGTTTGAGTCGGTAATATCGCCTGACCTGAAGTCCTCGTTATTCATAAAAAGTTCGATTTCAGGAGCTTTTTCATCGGTATTGCCTGAATCATCAAAGCCTCCGATGATCAGATCTTCCTGAAATCCACTGGCATCTTCAACGCCATTTTCGGCATAGTAGCTTATTTTTCCTGTGCCGTATTCGTAAGCAATGTCTTTTGGGACAACAAAAGCGTACGAAAATTTCCCATCGATTATCTGTGCTTTTCCCTTGTAGATAATGTTTTTGCGGAGTTTAAATGTTTTGGGAGAGCTTTCATCGTCCTGGCCCAGCGTGGTAACAATGGATTCTTTATCATAAACAATCGAGTAAATCGTACCATTGAAGCTGCTTAAAGTTTTGCCACTTCCATCGATAATTTCACCTGAAATCGAAACATCCGAAAGGGCTTTGAGGGTATCGGGATCAGATGTAATTGGATTTTCGTTGATCGACAACGTTTCGATCGAGTATTTTGGATAGGCAATTTTTAGAGCCGGATCGCCAAGGAGTACAAATTTCATGTCGTTACTTTCGGAGGAGCTTTCGAGCTTTGCCAGCCGGATCAGGTCGCCCATGGCGTAATGTTCGCCATCGATTTTATCGAAAGCATGTTTATAAAAACCTTTATTAAGGCTAAGATTCGAACCGCCGAAAGTTGCCCGTGCAGTGGTGAACAGCGAAATGCCTCCACCGTTCGGGTTCAGGAAAACATATTCCCCGGCCGAAATCCGGTTAGGGTCGTCATAGCGGGTAAATTCGCAGGTGGCAGTAAGAAATACCGCAAGTTTATCCCAGTTTGTCCAGCTGTTAATATCCGAAACCTCGAGCACGCGTTCGTGTGCCCAGCCAACTTCACCTCCGTGGCCGGTGTAATTTATGATGAGTGTGCCTTTTTCGATGCGCGAACTGATGGCCGCATTTACATCGGGATAACGCTGACCACCGGGTGTAGAGGCCTGCTGATACGAATCGAGGTAGATTTTATCAATATTATACGAACGGTACGACGTATCAACAAATGTGGCTAATTGCTCGGCCTGGGTCATGTGTACATTCCCGTCTTCATCATCGGCAGTAAAGGTTAAAATATTTCTCCAGTCGCCCATTAAACTTGCCGAAGATGCGTAGTGAATAACTTTATCAACGGCCATTTTTGCATCGTCAGCATTCTGAACAACAAATCTGCCGATGCCAATATCGAGTAAATCACCACTACCAACACTTTCTTCGGGATCGAGAAATCCAAAATAATCATCCGTTGCAAACGAATTGATAAAATGCAGGGATTCGTCGGATTCGTAAGTTGGGATGAAATTACTATTGACAGGCAAAATGTCTTTGAAATCATAAGAAGCATCTCCGAAAAGCAGCAGATATCTTGGATTTCCACTTTCGCCTGAGCGTTCATAAAGCATTCTCATAAAATCCTTGATTGCCGTTAAATCCTGTGACCCCGACGAAAATTCATTGTAAATGCTTTGGGGGGTACACACCGCAACGGTAAGATTTGAATATTGTTTATGGAAGTCGGCCAGACGATTGGCCTGATCGAGAAAATCAGGATGGCTTACGATAACATATTCGATGTTTTTGAGGGCATGAAGATTTTGATTTTCGACAGTTTCGATAAATTCGGTAGTTAGAAATTCAGAGCCGTCAAAAGCGATGAATTGAAGGAGTTCAGGCGTTGGAACGGTAATTTTTAAAGTGCCGCCCCCAATTGAACCTTCTCTTTGAATGACATTGGTGGGATCAGTAACATCCCAAACTTTGAGGCCAGCCGCAGCATTGCTGATTCTGAACTCCGAAATATTATCGGCACCAACAGCGGATAGCGACCGAAAACCCATCTGACCCGAAGTAAAAACCAGATTACGAATAACATTTACCTCAATAAAATCGAGCCAACCCGTTGAGGTGCTTGTCGATTTGTTATATTTCAGGGTTACGTTAACTTCCGGTGTGGTGCTGACAAAAGGTTTTTCGCTGCTCACCGTGCGGGCATAATAGCCATTTGGATTATCCGAAACGTTTGGAATAATCATCGAAGTAACCACTTCCCCATTTACAGAAACCACGTAAGTGCTCGAGATTAATGATTTTGCCACCACTTTAACGTTTACATGATGAAATGCAGCGACATCAATATTCGGGAAAGCAAAAGGAAAAGTAAGGGTTGTTTGAAGGTCGAACAAATCTCCGTACCATTCGCGGCCTGATTTTATCAGGTTAACATTATCTTTTTCGTAAAAATCGTAATCGTTAAATTGTGTAACGGTGAGATTTGGAATAAGTCCTGCTGAACTCTCAGCACTGATTCTTTTTCCGGCACCAAGATCGGTTGTAATAAAATAATTGGTGTAATCGGCATAGATGTGTTTTTCGTGATTAAACAAAGTGCCGGCAGCATTTGGTTTCCATGCATCGGGGGCTTCACCATAAAAGAGGAAATAATCGTTGTCGTTAAATTTGCCGTCGCCGCCATCAACAACTTCGATGGCGTTTTCCTGAAGATCGTCGTATCTGAATTCCGAATTTTTCTCCGGAAGCATCCCGCCGCCGTTTCCATACAGCCTGAGGTTGGCCGTATTTACCGAAGCCACGTTAATTCCCATCGCGGTTAAATCGGCCGTAGTAACTTTGAAAACGCCGCTTTTATTGACCTTGATTTTAAACCATTTTCCCGACGAAAGCACCGAATTTTCAGCATATTCACGCGATTGGCCTGCTTTTGTGGTAGCCGAAACAGTGGTGAGAACAAGATTGAAAGCAACAAGTTTTTCGTATTTGCCGGTTTCGTTGTTCAATCTGAAAGGCAGAAATTCGACCAACGCCACCGCTTTTTTACTGGCTCTTCCAGCTTTGACTTTCAAATTAATGGTTGTCGAAATTTCAGGCAAGTTTTCGAGGGTCAATATTTCTTCACTGGTGAGAGGCTCAAAAACAGTTTCTGTCATTTGCGCCGAAATATCAGCTATTTCTCCTTCGAGTTTGATTTTTTGCCTGTAAACAGGCGTGGTTGGAGAATAATCATCATAAAAGGCACCTTCGAAATACATCCTGGCAACGGAGGTGTTTTCGCTAATTTGAATGTTTTGTAATGCAGTCCATTTAATCTCCTGATCCAACACCTGGGTTGTGGCAGAAACGAAAAATGGCACTACGAGCGATATGAGTAAAATAAACAGTTTTCTAAGTTTCATGATACTAATTCGTTTAATAAAACCTGTAAAAAAATGCCGGTCATCCCAGCCTTGATTTAATGTTACAATTTTGATTTCCATTATTAACAATTAATTCATTCAGATGTTGATAGCGCTTGTAACAAACTGTTAAAAAACGCTTTACGGCTCTCAATATTGCTGCGGGCTTAGCGGCTTTAAAATATTCTCATTAATAAAGAGTTAAATAGATAAATATTGGTTGCGTGAACAGGCTGAATATCATGTTAAATAATTTCAAATTTCTTTTTTTCATCCTCCCGGCGATGTTATTGGCCAACATGATGGCATCAGGTCAGGATTACACCTATTCGCAGTTTTATGCAAATCCCCTGTATTTGAACCCGGCGTTAGCAGGATCAGAGTATTGTCCCAGGATTTCGCTCAGTTACCGCAACCAATGGCCGGCACTTCCGGGATCGTTTGCCTCGTATGGTGTGTCGTTCGACAAATATGTCGATTTTATTCACGGTGGCGTGGGCGTGATCGTAAATTATGATAAGTCGGGTGAGGCAGCCATTAACAATGCGCAGATCAATGCCATGTATGCTTACAACCTGATCATCAGCAGCAAAATTTCAGCGAATTTGGCTCTTCAGGCCGGGTACGGTCAAAGAAGTGTTAACATGAGCGACTTTGTTTTTGGATCACAAATTGACCCCGGAACCGGCACGGTTAATAATAATAGCGGGCCATTTGGCGAATCATCCAACGCTGTTTATTATGCTGATTTTGCAGGAGGCTTTTTGCTGGGCTTCGATGAAAAATACTTTTTCGGGGGTGCGGTGCATCATCTTACGCAGCCCAACGTTAGTTTTTTTTATGGAGAAGAGGATTTGCTCAACATGAAAATTACAGTTCATGGAGGTGCCAATATTGATTTTGACAATGGTTACCGCCGCTCGGCTACACCGGGTTTTATGATCTCGCCCAATGTGTTGTATCAGCAACAAGGCGATTTTAAACAGCTCAATGTTGGAAGTTATTTTACCTTTGCCTCATTTACAGCAGGCTTGTGGTACAGGTACGCCTTTGAAAACACTGATGCAGCGATAGTTTCCTTTGGTTTTACAAAAGATAATCTCAGGGCAGGTTATAGTTTTGACTATACCGTTTCGAAACTAACAAGCGCAACCGGCGGTGCACACGAAATATCGGTTGCCTGGATTTTCGACTGCGAGAAAAAAAGTCGAAGACCAAAAACAATAATATGCCCGACATTTTAGTTAATTACACTGTTTTGAAAAAAAACCCGATGAAAATGTTCAGAATAAAGCAGTTATTTGGTTTATTAACCATTATTTCCATTTCAGTATTTAGTACCTCCTGTAAAGGTATTTTTGGGACGAAGAACAACGCTTCACCCACTACAGGCTGGGAATACAACAATCCTCAAAACGGGGGTTTTGAAGTATCAAAGGTTAACGAACAGGAAACCGGTCCCGGTTTGGTGTTCATCGAAGGTGGTACCTTTGTAATGGGTCAGGTAAAGGAAGATCCTTTAACCGACAATAATAATTCACCACGAAGGGTAACGGTTCGCTCATTTTATATGGACGAAACTGAAGTTACCAACCTCGATTACCTCGAGTATCTTTACTGGCTGAGTCGTATTTATGGCGAAGAATATCCTGAAGTTTACCGTAAAGCCTTGCCAGACACGCTGGTATGGCGCGAACGGCTCGCCTACAATGAGCCTTTGGCGAATTTGTACCTGCGTCATCCATCTTACCATAATTACCCTGTTGTTGGTGTTTCCTGGAAACAGGCCTCCGATTACTGCTCATGGCGCTCCGACCGGGTAAACGAAATGCTCCTGATCCGTCAGGGAATCCTCGACATGGATCCTGATCAGGCAGGCAGCAATAATTTTAATACCGACGCCTATTTAGCCGGCCAATACACCGGATTAGTAAATAAACCTTTGCAAGACCTCGACCCGAGCGGAACCGGCGAAAGAGCTGTCCGCATGGAAGATGGTATCCTTCTGCCAAAATACAGGCTTCCAACCGAAGCTGAGTGGGAATATGCTGCATTAGGCCTGACCGGAAAATATGAAAATATTGCCGAACGTCGTACTTATCCCTGGGATGGACAGCAGGTGAGAAATACCAGCGACAAAAAATATTACGGTGAGTTTAATGACAATTTTAAACGCGGGAGAGGCGACTACATGGGCCTTGCCGGCAGCCTGAACGATGGCTCCGATATTACAGCCCCGGTAGGAACGTATCCTCCTAACGATTTTGGTTTATATAATATGTCCGGAAATGTGAGCGAATGGGTTCAGGATGTTTATCGTCCGCTCAGCCACGAAGATGTAGCCGATTTCAGCCCGTTCAGAGGTAATGTTTTTATGACGCCTGAACTGGACGAAGAAGGTAATCTGGCTGAAAAAGATAGCCTTGGAAAAATGCGCTACCGCGAAATTACAGTTAATGAAGCCGTTGACCGCACCAATTATCGCGAAGCAAATAATATAAATTACCTCGATGGTGATAATCGCTCCGTTCTCGAGCGCTCGCAATGGCAATCATCAACAAACAACCAAACCTCAACCAAAAAAATGTATGATTACGGCCAAAACTCACTGATTAATGATCAGTCGAGGGTTTTCAAAGGTGGTTCATGGCGCGACGGCGCTTACTATCTCAGCCCCGGAGTCAGAAGATTTTTTGATGAAAATGAAGCCACAAACTTTATTGGTTTTCGCTGCGCCATGGACAGAGTGGGCGGGGCCAGTATCAAGTAAAATGATTTTTTAAAGATAAACTTGAAAAACCCCGCTGCAAACTTTTGTATCGGGGTTTTTTCTTATTTTCGTAACCCTAATATTTTTCACAACAAAACCGACTTCTTCATGAAAACATATCTTTATGATCTTTATGCCGCTTTCCGACAAAATCCGAAAATTGTCACCGATTCACGAAAAGTAGTTCCAGGCAGCATATTCTTCGCCCTCAGAGGTGATAATTTTAATGGAAATGCTTTTGCAGAGGAGGCCCTCGACAATGGAGCTGCATTTGCCGTAATTGATGAACAGAAATATTTGGCTGGTAGCCGATATTTTCTGGTCGATAATGTCATCCGCACACTTCAGGAACTTGCAGTACATCATCGCTCACAACTCAAAATACCTGTTATTGGAATAACCGGAACCAACGGAAAAACAACCACCAAAGAACTCATCAGCAAGGTACTCTCCAAAAAATTCAGGACCAGCTCAACTACCGGAAATCTGAATAATCATATCGGCGTTCCGTTGTCGGTTTTGCAGATAAAACCTGATGATGAAATCGCAGTTATTGAAATGGGGGCAAACCATCCCGGCGAAATTGCAGCATTATCAAACATTGCCATGCCCGATCACGGGCTGATTACAAACATTGGTAAGGCTCATCTCGAAGGGTTCAACACTTATGAAGGTGTAATAATCGCCAAAAACGAATTGTATCAACATCTTAACGAGCATCAGGGCCATGTTTTTGTAAATGGTTCGGATGATTTATTGATGAGGCTTTCGGTAAACCTGAAAAAAACCACTTACGGTACAATCGAAAATGCAGATACTTACGGGAAACTCTCCGGAATTTTTCCTTTTGTGTCGATTGAAGTTTTGTTTGGTGAAAAAACCAAAGAGATAAACTCAAAACTCATTGGCGCTTATAATTTTGATAATTTGATGGCTGCCGCGTGTATCGGAGTTTATTTTGGTGTTGAAGCCAACCGAATCAAAGCTGCCATTGAGGGTTACATTCCTGCCAACAACCGCTCACAGATTATCGAAACCACAAAAAACAAAGTTATTCTGGATGCATACAATGCAAACCCAACAAGCATGGAAGCTGCTATTCGTAGCTTTGCTGCCTACCCTGTCGACAACAAAATGCTGATTATTGGCGACATGCTCGAACTCGGCCCGGCAAGCCATTCTGAGCATCTGAGAATGCTTGATATCATTAATTCGCTCGATTTTAATGATGTATTATTGGTTGGCAGATATTTTACTATGGTGA
Source organism: uncultured Lentimicrobiaceae bacterium (assembly GCA_964407625.1). Lineage (GTDB taxonomy): Bacteria > Bacteroidota > Bacteroidia > Bacteroidales > 4484-276 > CAJATL01. The sequence goes on along the minus strand of CAYOWJ010000018.1, from coordinate 7,816 downwards.
GTCGCAATTCCGAAACCCCGTCATTTATGACTGTTGCAAAAGCCAATCATTGGCTCAAAAGCCACCGGCCCGAAAACAAAACGATTTTAGTAAAGGGTTCACGCGGAATTATGCTCGAAAAGACCTTAAAAATCCTGTAAAATGCCCGTCATCAAAACCATCGGGATTATGTCGGGGACTTCGCTTGATGGTGTTGACCTGGCCTGCTGCGAGTTTGAACAAACCGGTGAAACATGGAATTTTGAAATAAAGGCCGCCGAAATCTTTGCCTATACTGATGAATGGAAGCAACGATTAGCAACAGCCTCCGGGCAAACCGGCATCGAGCTTGCTTTTACAAATAATTTGCTGGGTAAGCATTTTGGGGTAATGGTGCGGGATTTTATCAAAAAACACAACTATACTCCCGATTTTATCGCCTCACACGGCCATACCATTTTTCATCGGCCTGCCGATGGATTAACCCTTCAGATTGGAAGCGGCGCCGAAATTGCCGCTCAAACCGGCCTCACCACAGTCTGTGATTTTCGTACCTCCGATGTTGCCCTGGGTGGACAAGGCGCTCCTCTGGTTCCGGTTGGAGATAAACTATTGTTTTCTGAATTTCAGTTTTGCCTCAATCTGGGCGGTTTTGCCAATGTTTCATTCGATGAATCCAGCCAACGAATTGCTTTTGATGTTTGCCCGCTCAACACCGTTATAAACGCTCTCGCTAATCAACTCGACCTGGATTTTGATAAAGATGGACAAGTAGCTGCATCCGGTAAGCTTGATGAGCATTTATTGAAAGCCCTCAATGCCATTGCTTTTTATTCCAAAAAACCACCAAAATCGCTTGGCCGCGAATGGCTCGAAAACAGCTTTATGCCGCTTCTCAACAATTTTAATTTGGATATTCCTGATAAAATGAGGACGTTGTCTGAACATTTTGCCATTCAGATTGCAGCGGTTGCAAAAGATAAACCCTCCGGCAAAATGCTGATTACCGGTGGTGGTGCTTTTAACCGTTTTCTTGTCGAAAGGATTTGTTTTCATTCGGCACATCAAATCGTTATTCCCGACCCGCTGATTGTCAACTTTAAAGAGGCTTTGATTTTTGCCTTCCTTGGTGTTTTACGGTTAAAAGGAATTCCAAATTGCCTGAGTTCGGTCACAGGCGCTTCTCATGATAATGTGGGCGGGGCTGTATATTTTGGTGGGAAATAAACCAAAGCATCAATTTATTTCAGATCATTAAAAAACCTCTTTTCGCCTCCTCAATAAAAGCTTTAAGCTTGGTTTCATCTTTTCTCCCGGTGGCGTTTTCAACGCCGGTATGCACATCAACGCCACTTGGGCGGATTTGAATGATGGCATCAAAAACATTTTCAGGATTAAGCCCTCCGGCAATGATTACGGGTTTTTTCGAAACAGCGGTAATTTGTTTGCTTACCTGCCAGTCGTGTGTTTTTCCTGTAGCTCCCGATGCCCCGGTTTCGGGATTAAAAGTGTCGGTGATGAAGGCATCCGCAAGGTTTTCGATAAGATTTACCATCTGCTTTAACTCTTGAGCATTATCCTTTTTTACTACCAGGCTTTTCCAGATGCCAAGCAGAGGCGCGTCGTTTCTGAGTTTTTCCAACTCCTGCAAACTTATCGGGCCATGTAACTGCACGGTTTTGCAACCCAGGAAATCCGCCAGTCCGATAATTTCATCACTTTTATCAAGATAAGTAATCAGCACCGATTTTTCCTGGATCTGGAGGTTTTTGATAATTTTTGCAGCCTGGTCTTCGGTAAGATCTTCCTGGTTAAAATCGAGCCTGAAAGGAAAGCCGAGATGCGTGGCGCCGGCATCCAAAACCATTCTGGCTTCGGCCTCATCAATAATTCCGGCAATTTGAATGATGTTTTTAGAATTTTGATTTTGCATCTTTAATTAAACTTTTGAAAATTTACCCGGCTTCGATAATTCCCCTGATGGCCACTGAAGCGCAAAAGCAGCCAAAAATGGCGGGCATGTAGGAAATCGTACCGATGGTGGTGATTTTATTTTGCTCGTTTTCGACGGCAAGAAACGATTCCTTTGAAACAGGTTCAGGTGAAAAAACCACATCAAAACCGCTCCGTACGCCCAGTCTGTGCAAACGTTTTCGGATTAAGTACGCCAGCTTGCAGCCATGCGAATCTTCCACGGGCGCAATTTTGATTAATCCCGGGTCTTTTTTGCCGCCCGCGCCCATCGAACTCACCAACCTGTGGCCATGTTGCAGGGTGTGATAAATCAGGAAAACCTTTGGGGAAATTGTATCAATCGCATCAATTACAAAATCTGTTTTTGCCGAAAGCACCTCCGTGGTCCGGCTGTCTTTAAGGTATTCATCCAAAACAACAAGTTCAAGTTCAGGATTGATGTCCAGCAGTCGCCCGGCCATTAATTCGGCTTTACGCTGGCCTTCGGTGCTTTTTAATGCCAGCAACTGGCGGTTACGGTTGCTTGGAACAACCATGTCGGCATCAATAATTGTCATTTTTCCAACCCCGGCACGGCAAACCTGCTCGGCTGCATAAGCACCTACACCACCTAAACCTGCAATTAAAACATGAGCCTTTGCAAGTTTCTCCAATGCCTCGTTACCAATTAATAATTCCGTCCGGCTTGTCCATTCGTTGGCTTTCATAGGTTGGTTTTAAAGCAGTTTTCGAAATTAGTAAACACAATTTTTTTCATTTCCAGGATCGACATTCTTTTAATATTTGCCGCCTCAGCATAAATTTCCTCTATACTGTAGCCTGAATCATCGGTTTCCAGAAAAAAACGATCATCCGGAATCTTGCTTAAAACTTGGTAAGCATTGGATTTTTGATTCAAAAGGGCGTGCCCGAACGAAAGGTAAAACCCATGTTTCAGCAAACTTCCGGCAATTTGAAGGTTGTTGTTAAAGCCGTGAAAAATCAGGATTGTTTTACTTTTCGATTTCAGGTACAATGAAACAAGCTCAGGAAAAGCCTTCACACAATGAATAATCATGGGCTTTCCGACTGTGGTGGCTAATTCGAGTTGTTTTGTGAAAACAGTTTCCTGCATTTTAAAATCAACCATGCAAATCCTGTCAAGCCCGGCTTCACCGATGGCCAGAATTCGTGGATTCAGTGTGATTTTACTAATGTTAGTAAGGTCCTTTTCGATGGTTAATGTATTGATGTGCCAGGGATGCAAACCAGCCGAGAAATACCTGTCATTACTTTTGCTCATGCCGGGAATATCGGCAGCAAAAACGTTTTCGACGGCTAAAATATCATTAGCCGAAACAAAACGATGGGTATGAATATCGATAAATGGTGGTGCTGACAATGTTTTTTTGGGCAAAGATAAAATTTACCCCGAAATCCGGATGAAAAGCATTTTCAGTATCGTAACAGGGTTGTCAAACAAGATCATCTTTATTAGACTTTTGGCGTTTTGTGTAATAAATCGAAATGCCGATCGAAATTATGGCCAGGACCAAAAACGCCAAAACCCTGAATACCATGTCGATTTTTTGAAAATCAACTATGAAAAGATAAAATGCTGAGGCTGCGAAGGTAAAGATTGACATCCAGCGGTATTTGATGTTTTTGAGCAGAATACTCAATCCAAAATATACCAGTGCAAGGGCCGTCCACGAAATGGTTACAAAACCTACCGTGACTGATTTGTGCAAAGCATAAAGCATCATTATAAAACCGATAATCATGTAAATGTTGCGCAGAAAATCTGTTTTTATCTCGAGCCGTTCGCTCTGCAAATGCAGTATCCTGGCTGTTATCAGCGAAACAATTGCAAACGAAAAATTGACGGAATTCAATGATTCGCCCACAGCTTTATAGGTAATCAGCAGCCCGATGAACATCAATAAATTCATAAAAACGATAAACTTTGAGCGAAACCACAAAGCCATCGAAACCACAAGCAAACTCTCGAAAGCCAGCAGCATAAATGCAGCAGGAAATCCCAGAAACCCATAAACAACAATGCTCAAAGCACTAAAACTATAAAGCGCATATAGCGCACGAATGTTTTTCCAGTCGGTTTTAAGTTTCATAAATACCGAGTAGGCAAAGGCAAAAATGAAAATTGTTGTAAAAAGCCAGACATAATCTTTCGCAAAAAAGGTAATCACAATTAAAAAGAGCAGTAGTGAAAAACCAATTCCATTCATCACAACCACTGAAATAACAAAATCAGGCGAAATTTTATCTTTAGACAGAGAAAGTGCTGTTAACGAATAGATAAAGGCGATAATAAAAATGTAGATGTAACCCAAATCATGTGCTTTGATCAGGCCAAATTTATGAGTCATCATTGGATTATTAAAAATCCAGATCAGCAGGGCAAAATAGATTAAAACAACCGAAAACCTGACCTGTCGGCTCAAATTAAATTTGAAAAACAAAACCAGCGAAACGGCAGCTGCGATGGTACACAAAGTCAATGTGATGTGTGTATTGTTGGAACCCATGGCTGTAAAAACGGCGAAAATCATGGCAATAACCGAAAACAACTCCGATTTTTTGCGAACCGCCATATAAAATTGCACTGCGGTGACGATGACCAGTAAAGAAACAGCAAGTATTTCGTTCCCGATTAAAGGATTACTGGTTAAGAAATGCAACCGCAAAGTGAAATAATAAATTAATAAATAACCTATTATTTCGAACATCAGCGACATGTGTTTCAGTGATTCTCTGATTTTAAATGAAAGTATGAAAATCCCCGCAACAGAGGCAAATCCGGTGAGGCTTGAAATCAATCCAAACCCCTTTTTTGAGATATATTCTGTTAAAAAAATGATTCCGAACAAAAGCACAAAATTCCCAAGCCAGGCAAGGCCATACTCACCAACTTTACTTTCGCTGATGTTCAGATTAAGATTAATCTTCAATTCTTCATCGGGCTCAGACTTAAAAGCCTTTGAATCAGCAATACTTTGGATGTTTTGTGTATTAGTTTTCTGGTCGTTTTCGAAGGCTGATAGCCTGCTTTCGAGCGAATTCAATCTTTCGAGAATATCCTTTAGTTCAGGATACATGTTGTTTCCGGAATTTTCCATAGTAAAATCCTCTCTGATTTAAAAATGATAATGCTTCCTATAAGAATTCCCAACAAAACCATGTTAATCTGTTGTTGGTTAGTTATTTAAATCTTATCTTAAAATACAGCAAACCATCTGCTACATCACCTGAATCCAAAAAACACCCGGGAATTATTGCCCGGAAATGGCAACAAAACAACCTGATTTTGAGGAATTATTCAGCCGGCAAATGTTCGTGCTGGGTTTTTTTCCACGGCGGAAACAACCAGAGCAGGAAAGCAAGTATTAAAAATGGAATAACCAGCCAGATACTTGCCATGAGAAATCCTTCGGGGCCAATCAGCGATAATTTGAAGCTTGTGAAGCCATAAAAGCTCTTTGAAAATAACTGCCCGCCGATAACTACATTCCAGCGCATAAAGAAAATACCGAATAAAACCAGTAACCCGGTTACAAAGTAAATGGCCTGACGGATTTTTTCCTTTGGTTTGAAAAACTGAAGCGTTCCCAGGGTAATCAGCGGGATGATCATACCGAGTAAAATCTGAAAGATCAGCAGGGTGACAAATAATTTCCCTGACATTAGCAACGAAATAATTTCGAAGGATTCTTCTGCTTCATAAAACCGGTGTATCTGATCGAGCGACTCCAAAGTAAAATCGATAATGATGATGTAGAAGAGGTATTTCGCAATGGTGTCGAGACATAACATATCAATTTTTTGCCTGCGGACGTAGTTTAAAACCATAAAAACCAGCATCACCAGAGCGATGCCGGAAACCATTGCCGAAAACAGGAAAATAACCGGCATCATCACGGTTGACCACCATGGATTGGCCTTGATGGAGCCGAAGATAAATCCCACATATCCATGTAACAGAAATGCTGACGGAATCCCAATTACAGTGACGATATAGCCCAATTTATCGTCCCATTTGCGCGATTCGGGTGAAGCATCGTTAATGCCCAGCGAGAAAGCTTTGTAAAGCCATTTTTTTAATCCTTTTGCATCTTTTGACCAAACCACCATATCGGCCCGGTAATCGAACCAGATTTCGAGAAGTAAAACCACCATTAAATACCATAAATACACAAAGCCAAAAATGGCCATTGCCGAAGTCAAATGGGGTGTTATCATAATTTCCCAGGCACGTAATGGCTGGCCCAAATGGAAAATCAGTGGCATGGTTGCTACAAGCATAAATGCAAAAGCAGTTAAAAGCGCAATTACGTAAGTTGGCCGCAGGGCTTTAACATTAAAAACCCGCTCAAGTGAGGCGAGGATAAAAGCTCCTGCAACAAGCCCCGTAATAAATGGATACAACACGATTAATATCGACCAGCTAAGTTCGATTTCGTTAGGATAAATGTATCCATCAACCTTCGAAAGAGCTTCATACAAGTGTTCAAATTGTGGATTCATTTATCGTACCTCCTGATTTAGTGCATTATAATATAATTTACTGCCTGTGTTAAGATGAGGTTTAAGAACATACACATTTTTTGTTTTTACAAATTTTGAAACCTCACTTTCGGGATCATTTAAATCTCCTGAAATCCGCGCCTGGGTGGGACAATTTTGCATACATGCCGGCATTAGGCCTTTTTTAAGCCGGTGATAACATAGTGTGCATTTATCGACCACATTTTTTGTGGGGTGAATATACCTGCAGCCATACGGACAAGCCTGAACACAATATCTGCAGCCGATACAATACTTCTCGTCGACCAAAACCACTCCGTCAGGTGTTTCAAATGTCGCTCCCACCGGACAAACCTGAACGCAGGGCGACTTAGCGCAATGATTACACATTTTTGGGACGAAAAAACTCTTCTCGATTTCGGCATCCGGCACTGACTGGGTAAACCCGTCGATTCCTCCGTTGGGAGATTCAACTACAATAGAGCCGTCATGTTTTATGGTGTATTGTTCGACCCAATTTCTAAAAAAGAATGGCTCCTGCGGAACATCATTTTCAATTTTACAGGATTTTGCGCAATTTCCACAACCAATGCATTTTTCGATATCAATGGCAATTCCATACCATACTCCTTTTCCCTTTGGTTTATTGGCTGCAAATAATACTGCGTTAAAGGATGGTATTGCCGATGTGACTAACAGCGTACCCAAAGTCATCCCGGCATTTCTAATGAATTTACGCCTGGATTGGTTTTCTTTTACATTTTTCATTGTTGTGGCTGGTGTGGATTATGGCATTCGATACATTTTTCGTCGGGATTATGTTCCCTGATATCTTGCTGAGTAATTGCTTTTTCAGGCCGGGCTTTGTTAAATGCATGGCAATGTGCACAAAATTCCCTGCTATCTGGCTGGTCCATTTTTTCGTTTTCCGGATCCTCAATATGTTTAAAACCAGGCCCATGACAACTTTCGCAGGCGATACTGCCATGAAGGCCTTCGTTTTTCACGGCTACAATCGAATCGTGACAATCGTAGCAGGCTTCACTGCCAGTGTATTTTGCCGTTAGTGCAGCATTTTCCTCAAGTGCCAGACCTCTGTAGTGGCCATATTGCCCGAATGAGGCGGGGGTTAGCAGGTATTTGAATAATAAAAAAACTGAAAATAATACCACTCCTAAAATTAAAAGTCGCTTTAATTGTACCGGCATAATTTGTTCGTTTAGTATTTGTTTAACATGAACAAATGTAGATATTTAATTATTAACAATGAAAAATAATATTAACTATTTTTTAACACTACTGACCGACAAAAAATTCATGGATTGGCTGAATGCCTTGT
>CAYOWJ010000017.1:6955-25651 GCA_964407625.1 uncultured Lentimicrobiaceae bacterium | reverse complement strand
TTTGATGTAAAGTAAGCAGCTTTTGAAGGATGGTGCAATTATTTTTTGTTTTGAAATTTGATTTTTCATGAAATGCTGAAGATTGAGGATGTAAAATCAACCTTCAAAAACGACAACTGAATTCTAAACAAAAGGAAAAACCCAACCGGTGTTTAAAATTTCGGTTGGGTTTTATCTGAAATTATGATTAAAATTATACTGGCCTTAGTTCATAAATAACTGCATCCAAAGGATTTAATTCGATTTCGATGCCTCTTTTTATGGCTTCATCCTTGCTGAAATTCAATGGTTTCCTTTGCCAAAGTATTTCTGAGGCATTAAAAAAACTGAATTGCTGAAGACCGATTTCTTCGAAGGCGTGTTCCGGAATTTTTACTCTCACTTTTTGTTTTTGCGTTTTATCAAAGCTTACAAGGATAAGCAGTGCCTGCTCGACGTTATAGCGCAAAAAGGCATACACTTTATCCTTGTCAAATTCGGTGTGCTGGCCATTTGCCCACATCAGATCATAAAATCTCCCTCGGCTTATTGCCGGCGATGATTTGCAAAGCGTTAGTATTTTCCGGTAAAAATCGTGCAGCTCTTTTTGGCTTTGCGATAATTTTCCACCATCAAAAGCACCACCGTTCATCCACTTTTGATGTTCGGGGATGTTGAAGTAATCATAAATGGTGGTTTTTCCATCATCGCCGCTGAAACCGGAAGCTCCTGCGGCTGCTTCACCAACTTCCTGACCAGAATAAATCATGACAGGGCCTGTATTTAAAGCAGCAGCAACGGTCATTGCGGGAATTCCTGCCAAAGGATTTTCGGTAAAAAAACGGGAAGCCAGCCTGACCTCATCGTGGTTTTCGAGAAACCGCAACATGTGCCGGTCGATACCTTCGAGCATTTGCCAGCATCCGGTGATCATCCGTGCAGAACCATTTTCGGTGAGGATATTTTTGAGTGTGTCGTACAAACCAACTTTATCGTAGAGATAGTCAAATTTGCCGGTTTTGATGTAGTTGTGATATTCGAGCGGATTATAAATTTCGGCGATAAAGATGATGTTGGGATAAACTTCCCTGGTTCGCAAAATTGCCCATTGCCAGAATTCTACAGGAACCATTTCGGCCATGTCGCACCTGAAGCCATCAATGTTTTTTGAAGCCCAAAAAAGTAAAATGTCGAGCATTTTTTTCCAGGTATCAGGAATCGGGCTAAAATGTTTGGTTTTCTTATTTTGGAAATCTACACCATAATTTAATTTAATGGTTTCATACCAGTCGTCTTTGCCGGGATTTGGCGTAAACTGATCATTGCCTGTTGCTTTGGCAGGATTTTCGGAATAAGGAGGCAAAGCAACAAGAGTTTTGAGTTTTTCCGGTAGTTCGATGCCTTCCGGTAATTTAAATGAAGTTACAGGCAAGTAGTAAAAATTATTATCAGGACTGAAAGCCTGTTTCGGATTGTCGTTTTCGCCGAGGTCGGCAATGCCGGCAGGTTTTTGGATCGAATGATATTGTCTGAAAACGTGATTGGGAACAAAATCAATGATAACCTTTAAACCAGCATCATGTGTACGGCAAACCAAAGCTTCAAATTCAGACATTCGTTTTCCGACATTATTGGCAAGGTCGGGATCAACATCGTAATAATCGTTGATGGCGTAAGGCGATCCGGCAAATCCTTTTACCAGCGCTGGGTGGCTGTTGCCGATTCCCGCATTCTGGTAATCGGTAACGCTGGCATGGCGGATAATCCCGGTGTACCAGAGGTGGCTGATTCCCAGATTCCGGATTTCTGCCAATGCTTGCACGGTGAAATCATCAAATTTTCCGACGCCATTTTCCTCGATAAATCCATTAACTTTAACAGATGAATTTTTGTTGCCGAAAAGCCTCGTAAATACCTGGTAAATCGTTAATTTATTGTCCATTTTGTGAAGGTTGGCGATTGAAAATTTTGGTAATTCTTGCGAGCCATTCTGCATTTTCATCAGTTAGTTGTTCTTCTGAAAAGCGCCATTGCCAGTTTCCGGAAGGTGTTCCAGGAGTATTCATCCTCGATTCGCTGCCAAGGTCTAACAAATCCTGTAAAGGAATTATAGCCATATCAGCAACCGAACTCCAGGCAACCCGTACCATTTTCCTGACAATATTTTTTTTGTTTGCATCAGCATATTCAAGAACCAATGTTTTAATATCATCTTCAAGCGTTTTAAACCAGCCAGCTAATGTATCGTTATCGTGGGTGCCAGTGTAAACAATAAAATTATGGGTGTAGTTGTGTGGTAGATAACCGCTTCCATCGTCAGAGTGAAATGCAAATTGAAGGATTTTCATGCCTGGGAAGCCAAAATCATCACGCAATTTTTCGACTTCCGGGGTAATTATCCCAAGATCTTCGGCTATGATGGGTAATTCGCCAAGTTTTTCGTTGATCATTTTAAAAAGCTCAGTACCGGGAGCTTTGACCCATTCTCCGTTTTCGGCAGTTTTGTCGCCAAATGGAACGGCCCAATAAGACTCAAAACCTCTGAAATGATCGATGCGCACAAAATCATACATTTCAAATGTTGCTTTAACACGATCTACCCACCAATGGAAATGATGCTTTTGTAAATAATCCCAGTTGTAAAGCGGGTTACCCCAAAGTTGACCGGTGCTACTGAAATAATCAGGAGGTACTCCGGCAACTTTTAAAGGTTTAAGGTTTATATCGAACTGAAAAACCTGGTGATTGCTCCAAACATCGGCACTATCGTGAGCTACGTAAAGCGGAATGTCGCCAACAATGGAGATCCCATTATGGTTGGCATATTTTTTTACTTCGGCCCATTGCGTAAAAAAAACAAACTGGCAAAACTCATGAAAGCCAATTTTGTTCGAATGTTCGTTTTTGAATAATTGGATGGCTTCCTTCTCACGGAACTTGTATTCTTCAGGCCAGTCCCACCATGGCATGCCGTTAAAATATTCTTTTAACCCGATAAAAAGCGCATACTCGGTAAGCCAGTGTTTATTTTTATGTAAAAACTGATGATAGCGTTCGCTTTCCGAAATTTTATTTTTAATGAATGTGTCGTAAGCTTTGTTAAGATGCCATTTCTTAAAATTAATTACTTTTCCATAATCAACTCTTGTATTATCGGAGGATTCATCTTCATGAAGCAGCGTTTCGGGTAACAGGCCTTCATTAATTAATGTTTCAAGGTCGATCAGAATTGGATTTCCAGCATAAATCGAAAAGCACTGGTACGGAGAATCCCCATATCCCGTGTGACCCATCGGAAGGACCTGCCAGATCGTTTGACCCGCCTTTTTGAGATAATCGATAAAAGAGAAGGCGTTTTTGCCCAGAGAACCGATACCAAACTTTCCAGGGAGTGAGGTTGGGTGAAGTAAAATTCCACTGCTGCGTTTAATTTTCATTTGTGATTTTTGATTTAAATTTTGGTGCAAAGTAAAACTTTCAGAAACTCTTATCAAAACATAAAGTTGAATTCAGAATAGTTCTATGCTTAAAAAAGAAAAGCCCGCTAGTTTTTAGCGGGCTTTAGGAATATTTATTAACCTAAATATTAATGCGAGTAAATGAACTGGTCATCACGATAAACCGAATTATTTACCGAGTACCAGTCTAAAGCTTCAGTTCCGTTGCTGCCAGCCCATTGTTTGAATTTCCGATAACCCCACCATATTGTGTGTCTGTAGGTTGTTGGAGGTTGATGCGTTTGATCTGCTTCAATGGTATAGCTAAAATTACCCGGAATATCCAAACCCCAGGGGAAATACTGACCAACTGAATCATCAGCTGCCATAGCTTTCACGTTTGTTTTATACCACAAATTTCCACCACCGGCTGTTGGATAATCTGAACCATCATTGGCGGAATCAAAAAGAAGAACATCAACTTTGTTGGTAGGTGCATAGCCGGGAAGATGAATTTCGTGTCCCCTGCGGTTAGTAATTTTGTGGTTAACCATAATAAATGGGTTCCAGGTTTGGAAACCAAAATCATCCATGTTGTAAGTACCGCCGGTAACGCTTAATTTTACATTATAAGTTTGAGTACCGGTGAATTTGTCCTTATGGGTGTTTCCAAATTTTCTAAACTTATCGTCAACAATAACTGTCAGATCATCCTGTCCTGCTTCAGAATTATTAGAATTCAGGGCAATAAATCCCTCAGTTAACTGATAACCAGAAACCTTTAAATCGCCGTCGTTCACGATATTATCAGGAAGACTAAAACCAAATCCAGCGTCAAGAGAAGCTCCGTTAGCTTTGAGAGTTAAAGTTCCAATTCCTTCAACAAGGTTGTTTAATGAATTAGTTACTCTGTTAAATTTATAACCAATTACAGCATCATTCATATCATAATCTCCCATCGAAGGCCATAAATCTTCAAAGGCAAGCGTTCCGGCAGTTGCAGGCCAGTAATTATTAAAAGCGCGGAGCGGATCATGCGGGTAATCGTCGTCAATATTTGCAATTCCGTCTTCATCAGTATCAATATCGCCGATCCAATCAGGTGAAGTTAAGGCAGCAGAACCGCCCTTTAAGTTTACTGTAGAAGTACCTGAACCTTCTTCCATAGGCCAGTATCCGGCTAAATCAACAAGGTTAGTAATTGATTTTGTGCGGTTAATGCTGATTTGTGAAGCTGTTCTGGCAGTTTTCCAAAATCTTACTTCATCAATGATACCATCGAAATACGAATCAGGATTCAGATCGCCCCAACGGCCAATGGTAAACAAATCTGCTTCAGTTGGTAAAAGTGGAGATACTGTTGTTTCGGTAGCTTCCGGAGTTCCGTCAACGTAAAGTTGTGAAATAGTTGCAGAAACAAATACAACAGCAACGTGATGCCAGTTATCATCTGTAACAACTTTAATTCCTTTTTCTTCTTCACTTACAATGCCTTTTTTCGACCTGATGCTTAGTTTACCATCAGTTCCATCAACGAAAACACCAAACTGATATTCATCATTTGTTGAACTACAATAACCCATAATTGCCATGTTACTTCCATAGCCAGATGTTTTGAACCATGCCTCAATGGTAAAAGGATAGGCATCTATTCCCGGGTCACCGGCGGTAATGTAATCGCTGGCATTACGATCAAAATCAAGTGCCCATTGGGCTGTTGCTACCGATTTGTAGTCTGCCGGAAGTGCAAAAACTACTGCACCATTCTGGATAGTTATAACATTCCCGTTTATGGAAATTTGTTCGGTAATTTTTGGGATTCTGAGCGTAAGCTGATAGCTGTCTTTTATACCCATCAACCTGGCATATTGACCTTCGCCATCAACTGTTGTAACAGTAATAATCTTGTTTTGGGTGTTTGTTAGCAGGACATTTACATCTTTCCACATGTTCCAATCGAAGGTGGGACTAATGTTTTGCTGCCATGCTACAGGATTTTCGGGATCAATAGGATCGTTTTTGGAGATGTCTTTTTTACAACCAAGAACAAACACCATTAAACCTGCAATTAGTAAAGTGGAAATCTTTTTCATTGTTTTTTCATTAAATTAAAGTAAATCTTTTTAGCGTAGACCGTAGGCATGTCAAGAACCGTACCTTTTGCCAGATTAATATTTAAAATAGTTAAAACCAATTAGTTGAAAATTTCATGATATTCAAAATTGTTCCAAAAGTTGGAATAGTCCTCTTAATTTAGGATGTTATGAAGTTTCAGATTAAAGTAGCTGAAAACCAACGCATTAATTATGATAAATGAGGAGAAACAGGATTGGAATAATTATTCCGGCGATTGATAGCCAGGCACCACGTCGGGTAATTCCATTTTTACCTTTCAAGATGAACAAGCCACTTATGGCAAGGATTATCAGGCTAATTGCGTACAGATCAGAAAACCAGACCCACCATTTTCCGGGATTATAATGAAGGTAATTCATGGCATGTAAGATTGGGCGACGCTTTAATTTTTCGATATTGCCACTTCCGGTAGTCATATTAATAAGTACGCTACCGCCATCCAGAAAAACTTTAAGGGTTTCGGTATTGGGGAAGTAATACTTTTTATAATTGTCTTTTTCACCATACTGGTCCAAAATTTCGAGTACACCTTGTTTGTTAATATCAGTTGCAATAGGATGCCCGAGTTCAACGGCTATATTGGTGACTACATAATTTGGATTCCAGTCGTTCAAATGGTTAATTGCAACTCCGGATAAGCCATAAATAACGCTCATTGCGAAAAAGAAATAGCCAAGGTCGCGATGGGTCGCCCGGTTGTATTTTCGCCAGTTAATTTTAATCATATTATTTTTTTTTGTTAATAAAAAAGGCCAAGAATATTTTTCTTGACCTTAAATGCAATTTATAACTTCTATTACTTCTTTTCTTCGTATTTGCTGGCAATAATAGTGTAAAAAACCAAATGATCCTCACCACTTTCAGCAATTTGCGCCCTTAGGTTATTAACCTGCTCTAATTCAGCACTTGGATCTCCTTCTTTGGCTTCATGTCCAACTTGTCCTTCATGAATTTTGAAATCAGATCCTGGATTATTGGCCTTAATTTCGTTTTCCCAATTTGTAAGATAAGTTTCGTCGACAATTAACTTACTTACCACACCGGTAACAACTACATCGCTGCCTTCAAGTTCTACAGGGAAACTGGATAGTTTTTCACCTGTTTCGATTTTTACCCTTTGTTCAGGGTCAGTGCCGATGATAAAAAGTCTTTTTCCACCTTCTTTACAGACATGTGTAGCAGTTCCTGTAATTTCAATTTCCTTTTCGGCATAAAGATCCGGATTTGTTGTAAAGTCATTAACTGTAACTTTAACTACCTCCGCTGTGCTTTTAACATTGCTGCCACAGGCTGCTAAAACCAATGCAATCACTGACATGGCAAATAATTTTTTAATCATAATTTCTCTCTGTTTTATTTTATTTGATTTATTAATAATTTCAATGTTACTTTTGCTTCTTGCTAGAGGTCGCAAAATTAAACAAATTGATCATTCAGGTGACCTTTAAAAAGTGTTTTTGTTGATAATTATAAGTTAAAATCTTGTTAAAATATGGAATTAAGTGAAATCGGAATAGGTTCGAGGGTGAAGCATCCGGATTTTGGAGTTGGTGTTATTATTCAGGTTACATCCGATACTTTTGAAATAGTGTTTGTTGAAATGGGATGGAGGAAGATTTTAAAATCCTTTGCAGGCCTTGAGATTATTGATGCAATGGAACCCGACAGGGATTTGGTAAGTTATGAGCAGGTCGAAAATATGGTTGTAAAGGTTTTAAGGAAATTTTCTGATATCCAGGAAACCGTTCAGATTGGCGATAAATGGATTGGTGGAAAAATGATTCTTGAGCCTGGAAGATCAGATCTGGCCTCAAAAGAGATTCCGATTGATGCTTTTTTTCATAAGATTGTGATGGTTAGAGACCGTGTCAGAGTAATGGAACAGCGAATTAACAGCAGCGACCTTCCGGATGAAGAAAAGGTAAACCTGCAACAATACATAACCCGGATTTATGGAAGTTTAACCACCTTTAATGTGCTTTTTCAGTATAAATCTGATTTTTTTGTAGGCGAAAAAGGTGCCTGAAAAAGCATTGGCATTTTGCAGTATGTGGTTAATTAATGAATTTGAGTTGTTTTAGTTTTTGATTTCCTTGAAAAAATCTCTTCTTTTTCCCGGAATTAAGAACTCGCAAATGGGATTAGCTTTTTGAACCACCTGCCATTACTCCATTTGATTTTGCGTTGTATTTAATTTTCCAGGCGATGAGAAAAAAAACGCCCGGAATCAAAAATGGTAACGAAAAAGCAAAGGTGTACATTAGGGTGCCAAAAACATCTGAAAACAAAATGATCGAACCCAGGGCCAGGCCGCACAAAAGCAACAGAAAACCGCCTACAATTTCGATAAGCCATCCTATAACATTGGCTACCAGCGCAAACGAAAATAATGTCAGGATAAAAAGTAAGTCAAAATTTGAGTTTGAAGTTTTTATCACCTCCAATCCCCGTCCGAGAAAAAAGGAAACAAAAAATACAAGTCCAAGAAAGCCGGTAAGTCTGCCAAACCAGCGATAATTCCGATATTTTTCCATCCTGCAAAAAATTTAGAAAATAAAATTTATTGGGTTGTTGACTTTTTCTTTTAAAAGCGCAAAGTTGATAACTTCCATCATATTATCAACATACTCGAATTTCAAGCCATTAATATATTGTTGATTGATTTCAAGAATGTCTTTTTCATTTTCTTTCGACATAATAATGGTTTCGATTTTGGCACGTTTGGCAGCAAGGATTTTTTCCTTAATTCCTCCGACAGGCAAAACTTTTCCCCGTAAGGTGATCTCGCCGGTCATGGCAATTCTGGCCTTAACTTTACGCTGTGAAAATGCTGAAGCAAGTGATGTAAACATGGTGATACCTGCCGAAGGGCCGTCTTTTGGTGTTGCTCCTTCGGGAATATGAATGTGAACATTATATTTTTGAAAAACTTCCGGCGATAAATCCAGAAAAGCAGCGTGAGATTTAAGATATTCGAGTGCAATGGTCGCCGATTCTTTCATGACTTCGCCAAGATTGCCGGTAAGCGTGAGATTACCTTTTCCGAGACTCAGGCTGGATTCAACAAACAAAATTTCTCCGCCAACGGCAGTCCATGCCAGGCCGGTAACAACCCCTGCAACATCATTTGAAATGGCCTGGTCTCTTTGAAATCTTGGTCTTCCCAGAATTCTTATCAGGTCATCAGGACTGATTTTTACATCATATTTCTCACCTTCGGCAATGAATCGTGCCTTGTTGCGAATGACTTTGGCGATATTTTTCTCGAGTAGCCGAACACCGGATTCGCGGGTGTAATCATCAACAATTTTTTCGAGGATTTCTTTACTAAAAGTCAGTTGAGTCCTTTTTATCCCATGCTCTTTAAACTGTTTTGGGACAAGATGTCGTTTTGCGATTTCAACTTTCTCTTCCAGTAAATAACCGCTTAACTCGATGATTTCCATGCGGTCGCGCAAAGCTGGGTGGACAGTGCTTAATGTGTTTGCCGTGGCAATGAAAAGTACTTTTGAAAGATCGAATTCAAGTTCGAGGAAATTATCATAAAACGTTGTGTTTTGTTCGGGATCAAGTACCTCGAGCAATGCAGCAGAGGGATCTCCATTATGATTTGCACCGATGACTTTATCAATTTCGTCGAGTACAAAAACTGGATTGGACGATTTTGCTTTTTTCAGGCTTTGGACAATTCTGCCTGGCATGGCGCCAATGTATGTTTTGCGATGACCTCTGATTTCGGCCTCATCGCGTAAGCCACCAAGTGACATTCTGATGTATTTTCGTCCGACCGATCGTGCTACCGATTTGCCTAACGAGGTTTTTCCAACACCTGGAGGGCCAACAAGGCAAATGATTGGTGATTTCATATCACCCTTTAATTTTAAAACGGCCAGATATTCGATGATGCGTTCCTTGACCTTTTCGAGGCCGTAATGATCTTTATCAAGCACCTGCTGTGCATGCTTCAAATCGAAATTATCTTTTGTAAACTCGTTCCAGGGAAGTTCGATTAATGTTTCGAGGTAATTTACCTGGATCGAATAATCCATGGCCATTGGATTTAGCCTCATTAATTTATGGAGTTCCTTTTCGAAAGTATCGCTGACTTCTTTACTCCATTTTTTCTTTTTGCTTTGTTTGCGAAGTTCCTCAATTTCCTGCTGCTGATTAGTTCCACCCAATTCTTCCTGAATGGTTTTCAACTGTTGATTGAGCATGTAATCGCGCTGCTGCTTGTCGATGTCGTGTTTTACTTTGTCCTGAATCTGGTTTTTCAGTTCAAGCATTTGAAGCTCTTTGCTTAAAGCAGCGAGAACTTTGTTGGCACGTTCTTTAATTTCAGAGATTTCGAGCAGTTTTTGTTTTTCTTCAAGGTTAATATTTAAGTTACTCGAAACAAAATTTACCAGGAAAAATGGACTTTCGATATTTTTAATTGCAAAGGCTGCGTCGCTGGGAATATTTGGCGAAAGCTTGATGATTTGTATCGCCAGGTCTTTGAGTGATGAAATAAGCGCCTGAAATGCCCGATCCTGTAAGACTTTCTTTTTGCTCTCGAAATTTGAAACTTTAGCCTTAAAATAGGGTTTATCCGTCACCATTTCTTCGAGCCTGAAACGTTTCTTTCCCTGAATAATCACTGTTGTGCTGCCATCAGGCATCTGCAGGATTTTCATGATATGCGAAACGGTTCCAATCCTGTAAAGATCAGCCTCGGCAGGATCTTCAACTTCGGGATCTTTTTGTGCCAAAACTCCAATGGTTTTGTTGCCGGCATAGGTTTCTCTGATCAACTGAATGGATTTATCCCGGCCAACGGTAATCGGAATAACCACACCAGGAAATAAAACAGTATTTCGTAAAGGCAGGATAGGTAAAATTGCCGGTATTTCCTCTGCGTTCATTAAATCTTCGTCTTCCTGGGAAAGCAAAGGGATAAATTCAGCATCGTTATCTACTATATCCGAAATAAGGAGTCTTTTATTTTCTAGAAATTTGTACATAAAATTAAGGTCTGTCAATTGTGAAAATGTCAGATTTAACTTCAAAAAATCAAAACTGCATTTTTTCTTATTATTTAATTTTTTCTCATGCATCAGTCTACCTCGATGTCAAAATATTCCGGCAAGGGTTGCCTGAGCAAAGAAAATGGATGTTTTAAATGATTAAGTTTCAGATTATCTTTAAAACCGCCTGTTTTCAAAGGAAACCAGGTGAATATGACGCATGATTTTTTCATCATTTTCGGTGAATTCGATGTTCCGCCGGCTATAAACCAAACGGGCAACTCTCAATGCTTTTTCGACATCATAAGCTGCAAAACCTTGAGTGCCTCCCCACGAAAATGAAGCAATGAAATTCCTTTGAAATCCGCTTCCAAAAATATTTGAATTTACTCCTACCACAGTGCCAGTGTTGAACATGGTGTTTATTCCGCACTTGGAGTGGTCACCCATGATTAACCCACAAAACTGCAAACCGGTTGGAACAAATGACTGGTAAGGGTAATTCCATAATTTCACCTCTTCGTAGGTATTTTTAAGGTTGGATGAATTGGAGTCGGCACCCAGATTGCACCATTCACCAATTACCGAATTTCCTAAAAAGCCATCGTGGGCTTTGTTGGAATACCCAAAAATGACAACATTGTTTAACTCTCCGCCAACTTTTGAAAAAGGGCCAATGGTTGTTGGTCCATAAATTTTTGCCGACATCTTAACTTCTGCACCTTCGCAAAGCGCAAACGGACCGCGAATTACGCATCCTTCCATTACTTCTGCATTTTCCCCGATATAAATCGGGCCATTGTTGGTGTTCAATATTGATGCTGTAACTTTGGCTCCTTTTTCGATAAAAATTTCACCATCACCAATAACCACATTTGTTTTATCGAGCTTTTCGGAAGTCCTGCCATGGGTGATTAATTTGAAATCAGCAATAATTGCTTCACCATTTTTCGAAAAAATGTCCCACGAATTGTTAATTTTCAAACAGGGTTCATTGTATTCGTGCTGAGTAATTTTTTCGTTCTCGTTTTCGGTGGATGCATCGAGTTCATCGGCATTAATATGTTGTGCGATAATAGATTCCTCGTTTACGAGTGCTTCATTGGTTTGAAGATTTTTGATCTTGCTAACCAAATCTTCGGTAGGAACTATTGAACCATTTATCAGAATAGTGTCTTTTTCACGGTTGATTGGAAATTTGCCACTCAAGTAATCTTCGGTTAAGGTTGAGGTTTTTTCATTCAGGAGTTTCTCCCATTTTTCGCGAATGGTTAAAATGCCAAACCTGATATCGGCAACTGGCCGGGTAAATGTTAATGGTAAAAGATGATTGCGGGAATAATCGTCGAAAAGTACGTAATTCATAATTAATTATTGAAAATAAATTGATAAACAATGACTTAGGATGAAATGTTTTTAAAATCAAAACTATGCAAAGCTATGAAATTAAATGTACGATAAATGGTTTTTTGTTTTGGGTAAAAAAAAATGAGTTGTTCATGTGGGCTCAAAAACAAAAAGACCCTCTGGAATGGAGGGCCTGAACATATCCTTTTTAACGAAAGATTATTCTGGTTTTGTCTTGCTTTCGAAGTGTTTAGCATACTTTGTTTTAAACTTATCAACACGACCGGCGGTATCAACAAGTTTCATCTTCCCAGTAAAGAAGGGATGCGAAGTATGCGAAATTTCAAGTTTGATCAATGGGTACTCTTTACCATCTTCAAATTTGATTGTTTCCTTGGTATTAGCAGTCGATTTCGACATAAACGTGTAACCGTTCGACATGTCCTGGAAAACAACAAACCTATAATCTTTTGGATGAATGTCTTTTTTCATAATAAATATCTTTCTTTTTTCGGGTTGCAAAAATAGTAATTTTCGATAATAAACAAACTCCTTCTTTGATTTTTTTTTAAAATCAGATCGAAAGCAGAAATTTGATGGTGTCAACATTGTCGGCGTAATCCCAAAGCTGGGGCATCTGAGTTTGTCCCGGCGTAATCCGGTTCACTATTTTCTCATCTGCCGAAACCACACATTGTATCTGATCTTTAATATTTTGAATGGTTTGATTCACATACCTGAAATCTTCATATCGTTCAAAATAAAGAACCGAAATGGGCGAACTCAGCCCCTGATCTTCTTTTAAAATTAAAAACCCGTTATCGAAATGAGCAGTTTGATTGACCAGATAAATCGCTTTGTTGTATTCGTAATTGTTTTTGTACTTCGGATGGTTAATCACATCAACAAAATCATTGATGTTTTCGTAAAACCTATCTACTTTGAAGTTTTGAGGGACATAAATTTTGGATACATTCCTGCAACCCAGTCCAAAATATTTAAAAATATCCAAACCAAGCAAGTGCAGTTCTTCATTGGTTTCGCGGCCATTAAGTACGGCAACACTGTTGCGGTTTTTGCGGATAATGTGAGGATATTTTTCAAAATAGTATTCAAAATAACGCGCAGTGTTGTTGCTGCCTGTCGCAATAATTGCATCGAAATTATCGAGTATTCCTTCGGTAAATCGAATCCTGGTTTTATATTCAGGTTCAATTTTTATGAGAATTTTACAAAGCAACGGTAACAGTTTATTGTCATCCGAGGATAATTTAATCAGGATATTGTTACCTGAAATGAGTACAGAAATAAAATCGTGAAACCCGACCAAAGGCACATTTCCGGCCATGACGACGGCGACAGTGCAACGTTTTGTTTTCTCGAATTTCTCAAATTTATAGTGGTTTATCCATTTCTCAATTTTGTTACGATGCAGGCTCTGGCCAAGCGATAAAAGTGCTGATTTCACATTTTCCGGTGTAAACCATGGATTGTAGTTTTGGCTGTTAACAAGGATTTCACGCAATTGGTTGATTTCGCTCACAAAACTCCTGAAACTCTCTAAGTCAGGATTCATGAGAATTTCCCCTAATTTGGCAAATGCGCTTATTCTGTTGGCAAGATTCATGAGTAAAATGGTATTTTTGCCAAAAATAATCATTTCGATTTTTAGTTTAGCAAACAAGTCGAAATCATTTCGATTTTTTTAGCACAAGCTTCCTGGTAAAGTTGTTTTTAATGCAAAATCCGGCACCTAAAATCCGGGTGTTTTCAAAAACTGAGTTCTCAAAAAATCTATTCATGAACAAAATCATTTTCATAGTTTTCATTTTATTGGTTTCTTCTTTTGCCAATGCACAAAATTCCGAAATGGCAAGTCGGGATTCGATTGCCCAACTTGGAAAAATCCTTTATGGGAACGGGAATGATTCCATAAAGAAAGTCACTAATTTGAAGATAGAACAGCTTTTTGAAGAAATTTTGTTGACAGAAAATTCATCGGTTTTGAACCTTGATTCGCTGAGATTTATTAAGGTAATCTCCACCGATGACGCCGGATTAAAGCTGTTTACCTGGGCAGTGTCTTTGAGTAATGGATCATTTTTGTATTCAGGATTTATTCAGAAACTTGATAAAAAAAGGAAATTTAGTAAAGTTTTTAAGTTGAAAGATAATTCCACCGAAATTGACTTATTTAAGAGTTATCCTCCCGAAAACTGGCCCGGCGCAGTTTACAGCCGGATTATCGAAACCAAATTTGGAAAACGATCACTGTACACGCTTTTTGGTTGGATTGGTGGAGTTCAAGGTGCAACACGCCGAATTATCGAAACCATGATTTTTACTGAAGATAATAATCCGGTTTTTGGACAACCTGTTTTTTCAGGCCTTTCAGACCGGCTGCAATTCCGTGTAATTTTCGAATATAACAGCCAGGTTCCGTTTCATTTAGCATACGAAAAACAACTAATTCCAGGCAGTAAAAAGCAGCGGGAATACATGATTATTTTTAACCGGTTAATTACCAGCAAACCTGAAATGGGCCTGAATCCTGGGTTAAAAGTTGCTGATTACAGTTTGTTTGATGGATTTATTTCAAAGGATGAGCGCTGGGTTTTTGTTGAAAATGTGGATGTAAGGATGCCTGAACAAAAAAATAGCTCTGCAAGGCCACCCGATGATTTGGAACTTGCTCCTGCAACGAAACGAAAATGAAGCTATTAATTTAATTAAATTAATCCCAGACTTACTGGTCATCTTTTTGTAGATATTCTATTATATACATATGCTGAATTCTAGTGATTTTAAACCATGCAGTCCAAATCTTCAGATCATCATTTTTGGTTAATTAAAAATTATCTGTAAATCTATTTTTCATTCAAATAGTTTTACCTTTGCCCTTCAAAAACGTTCGTTTTTTATTATCCAAAAAAATATTTTAGTTATGAAAAAACACAATTTTTACGCCGGACCATCAATCCTGCCGCAATTTACACTTGATGAAACCATTAAAGCCATCGAAAATTTCGCCGGAACAGGCCTCTCACTCATGGAAATTTCTCACCGCAGCAAGGAATTTGTTGCTGTAATGGACGAGGCCGTAGCCCTGTTTAAGGAGTTACTCAACATACCCGAAGGTTATTCAGTTATCTTTTTAGGAGGTGGTGCAAGTCTTCAGTTTGCGATGGTTCCTTTTAATCTCATGCGCTCAAAAGCAGCCTATTTAAATACAGGCGAATGGGCTTCAAAGGCTTTGAAAGAAGCAAAGCTTTTTGGTGAAGTTGTTGAAGTTGCTTCATCAAAAGATAAAATGTTCAGTTACATCCCAAAAGGATGGACTGTTCCTGAAGATGCAGACTATTTCCATATTACAACAAATAATACAATTTACGGAACCGAAATACGGCAGGATTTTGATTGCAAAATTCCATTAGTTGCCGATATGTCATCAGATATTTTCAGCCGCCCAATTGATGTTTCAAAATATGCGTTAATTTATGGCGGAGCGCAGAAAAACCTTGCACCTGCAGGAGTCACTTTCGTTATCATCCGCAACGATATTCTTGGTAAAGTTGAGCGTCCAATACCTACCATGTTAAAATACCAGACTCATATTGACAAAGAATCGATGTTTAACACACCACCATGTGTTCCTGTTTTTGCTGCTCTCCAAACATTAAAATGGCTCAAGAGTAAAGGTGGTGTTGCTGAAATGGAAAAAATCAACATCAAAAAAGCTGCTTTGCTTTACGATGAAATCGATCGCAACCCTTTGTTCAAAGGAACAGTAGCAAAAGAAGACCGCTCGCTGATGAATATTTGTTTTGTGATGGAAGAAAAATACATTCAATTCGAAAAAGAGTTTCTCGATTTGGCAGCAGCACGTGGTTTGGTAGGCTTAAAAGGCCACCGGTCAGTTGGAGGTTTCCGTGCCTCAACCTATAACGCGCTTCCAATCGAAAGTGTTCAGGCTCTGGTTGATGCCATGAAGGAATTTGAAAACATGAAAGCATAATTTTCTAAAAGGAGAAATAGTTATGAAAAAAGTTTTGGTTGCCACAGATAAACCTTTTGCTCCGGTTGCAGTTCAGCAAATCAGGAAAATTGTTGAAGATGCTGGTTATGAGCTTTTGCTTTTGGAAAAATATGCCGAAAAGAGCGATCTTTTAAAGGCCGTCGAAAATGCTGATGCAATGATTATCCGCAGCGATATTGCCGACAAAGAAGTGATCGAAGCTGGTAAAAACCTTAAAATTATCGTCAGGGCCGGCGCCGGTTACGATAATATCGACCTTGAAGCAGCAACGGCAAACGGCGTTGTAGCCATGAATACTCCTGGTCAGAATTCAAATGCTGTAGCCGAACTTGCCCTCGGAATGATGGTTTACTCAGCCCGTAATTTTTTTAACGGAACTTCAGGAAAAGAACTTCGTGGAAAATCGCTCGGCATTCATGCTTTTGGCAATGTTGGTAAGTATGTTGCCGAAATTGCCAAAGGATTTGGAATGAAAATTTTTGCATTCGATCCGTTTGTCTCTGAAGGTGAGATGGCCAAATTTGGAGTTACAGCAATGGCATCTGAAGCCGAATTATACAGCAAATGCCAGTATGTTTCACTTCATATTCCTGCAACCGAAAAAACCAAAAAGTCCATCGGGTTTGATCTTCTTTCAAAAATGCCTAAAAATGCAGTTCTTGTAAATACTGCCCGCAAGGAAGTTATTGATGAGCAGGGTTTGCTTAAAATGTTTGCCGAACGCGAGGATTTTAAGTATCTTTCGGATATCGAACCCGCCTGCAAAGCTGAAATTGAAGCAAATTTCCAGGGAAGATACTTTTTTACACCAAAAAAGATGGGAGCTCAAACATCGGAAGCTAACGTTAATGCAGGGCTTGCTGCAGCCAAACAAATTGTTGCTTTCTTCGAAAAAGGAGATATCACGTTTAAAGTAAATAAATAATAATATTTTTGCAATCATTCAGACCTGGCAAAACAGATTTGTCAGGTCTGAAAGTTGGTTTTTTAAAATACACCCTAAAAATTACAAATATGGATAACGAAACTGACAAAATTTTGACATTCTTCAGATTTGAGGATCTGAGAGTCTATCACAAAGCACTCGATTATATTGAATGGGTTCATTCAAACACGAGCATTTTTCCGGAAAATGAGATTGATAACCTTACCGGGAAATTTGTGAATTCTGCCCAGGCCATTGCACTTCAAATTGCTGAGGGTTCGTCGCGAAACAAAACACAGTTTATTTACTACTTAAAGATGGCAAAAAGTTCCATCCGTGAGTGTGTGGTTTTTACTGCTGTTTCGCGTAACCTTAACTATATGACAGATGCTGCGATGGATGAATCGAGAGGACAATTGATGGAACTCACCAAAATGATTGGTGCACTAATTGGTTCATTGCAACGAAGCAATGGCGGGAACTATGATGAAAAATAGCATTAAATCAGGCAAAAACTAAAAAAACACACTTTCAGAAGATTTCTTACTATGGCAATTTTAAAAGCGTTTAAAGGATTACGCCCTCCAAAGAATATTGCTAAAGCTTTGGCATCCAGGCCTTATGATGTTTTAAATTCAGAAGAAGCCAGAATTGAAGCTGATGGAAATCAGTATTCATTATTACACATCATCAAACCTGAAATTGATCTTCCCGAAGATGTCGATCACTACGCACAGGAAGTTTATGACAAAGCCAGAGAGAATTTTGATTTGTTCAGGGCTAAGGGTTACCTGGTTGCTGATGATGAAGAATATCTTTACATTTATGCTCAGACCATGAATGGAAAGACGCAATACGGGCTTGTTGGCTGCGCAGCAGTGGATGATTATCTGAACAATGTAATCAAAAAACATGAGTTAACCCGCAAGGTCAAAGAAGAGGACCGCATGAAGCATGTTCGTGTGACTAATGCCAACATGGAACCTGTGTTTTTTACCTATCCGGCAAAAAAGGAAATTGATGAAATTGTCGGAAAATGGGTAAAAGAACACGAAGCTGAGTACGATTTTGTAGCTGACGATGGTTTTGGTCATCATTTCTGGGTGATCAACGACAAAACAATCAACGAAAAGCTGACCTCACTTTTTGCAGACATTCCATCGACCTACGTTGCTGATGGCCACCACCGGACTGCTGCTGCCGCTTTGGTTGGAAATGAGAAGAAAAAGAATAATCCAAATCATAAAGGCGACGAAGAATACAACTTTTTCCTGGCAGTTCACTTTCCCGATAATCAGCTCACAATTATCGATTATAATCGTGTAGTTACCGATTTGAACGGATTATCGAATGAAGAATTTGTCCTGAAACTGAACAACGATTTCATTGTTGAAGATAAAGGAGCATCGATTTACAAACCTGAAAAACTCCATAATTTCAGTCTTTATATTGATGGGAAATGGTTTTCGTTAACTGCAAAACCAAATACTTACAACGATTCTGATCCAATTGGCGTTCTGGATGTGACCATTCTTTCGAACCTGGTTCTGGACCCTTTGCTCGATATTAAAGATTTAAGAACTTCCGACCGGATCGATTTTGTTGGTGGTATCCGCGGATTAGGCGAACTTAAAAAACGTGTCGATTCAGGTGAAATGAAAGCCGCCTTTGCGCTTTACCCGGTTTCGATGAAACAGCTTATTGATATTGCTGACACCGGAAATATCATGCCACCAAAAACCACATGGTTCGAACCAAAACTCCGGAGCGGACTCGTTGTTCATCTTTTGGAAAAAATTTAATTGATTTTTGATTGATGATTTTTGATTG
>CAYOWJ010000017.1:4709-6855 GCA_964407625.1 uncultured Lentimicrobiaceae bacterium | reverse complement strand
ACCTTTAAAAGGTGGGGAAATTGCCGAAAAATCAGGTCTCGATAAAAAAGAAGTTGACAAGGCCATAAAAGTGCTGGTGAAAGAGGAAAAAATACACTCGCCAATACGGTGCTTTTATGCACCAAAATGAACGAAAGAGGAAGCCTCCGGGCTTCCTCTTTCGTTTTATATTGCTGTAAAATACTTATTTTTAAAGTTTATCATAAGTTTTCTTTATTTTGAAAATCAATCGTTACATTTGTTTAACGACTTTTTGAAATCGCTCCATGAAAAAAAATGTCTCTTTGTTGCTTTTCTTGCTGGCTATGATTATTCAGGAAAGCCAGGCTCAAAGTTATCATCCTTTAATTAAAACCAATAAATTTTGGGATGTCGTTAATAATTCTGATAATGGCTTTCCTTGTATGTGCCATTGTTCCGGCTTACGCTATTTCTATGCAGGGGACGATACAATTATCGAAAATGTAAAATACGCAAGATTCAAAGCTTCTCCTTTACGCTCAATTTATGGTTCTATAGGCCCTTTTTGTCCGCCATATTATGCGGATACAATGTCAGGTTTAAGTGGAATTTTATTGCATGAAGACAGTGTCGCTCAAAAGGTATTCATTTATGATTACTTTTCTCATCAGGATGACTTGCTCTATGATTTTTCATTGGAAGTAGGCGATACCATGGTTTCAGATTTTACTACCGGTGGCTACCCAGCTATTGTTCAATCCATCGAGAGCATTTTACTGAATAATGGTGATTTCATCAAAAAATTCAATTTTGTTGATTACGACGCATTTTATATCGAAAGCATTGGTGGAAGTCAGGGTTTGGCTGGGGGTCTTTTAATGCCCGAGTATCCCGACGAATTATTTTGTGTGGAAGACCAGGGCGTTGGTTTACTTTCCGATTGTGCCGGTTGGGTTGACATCAGTGAAAATCAGTTTACAAATTCGATACAGATTTTCCCCAATCCCGCTGTCGATTTCATCCGGATCACTGGTTTAGAAACCAACAACATTGCCTCAATTAAAATTTACAATTGTTTTGGTAAGGAAATCATAAGCAGAGATTTTTCTTTAAACACCGAAACCATCGATGTTTCGCAACTTCAAAACGGTTGCTATCTTTTAAGAGTGGGCAATAATGGAAATTATGCTTCCACAAAATTTATAGTCAGGCGTTAAATTCTTACTCCTGATTAAAAAATAAACTCATTTGCCTGGCCATGGTTCATATCATCGAAATTTTTGTCGTGGAATCCAGGAATTCCATAGGTTAATTATTCAAAAATTATTTTGTTTGCTTCTTTTGGGAACCTGTTTGATTAGCTTCGTTTTGCCTAATTTTGCGGTTCTATAAAAATACAATAATATGGCAAAATACGGAAAATGGATTGGTGGCGGATTAGGCTGGGTACTTGGCGGACCAATTGGTGGCTTAATCGGTTTTATGTTTGGTTCGATGTTCGACGGCATGCAAACCGGAGTTTATCAGTATCAATCGCCGGTTGAAGGTGGGAGCGCACCTTATGGCTATGGGGGCGCAACTGCCTCTCAGACACAAACCGGCGATTTTACCATTAGTCTGCTTGTTCTGGCTGCCTCAGTGATGAAAGCCGACGGCCGGGTTGCCAAATCGGAGCTGGAGTATGTCAGAACTTTCCTTAACAGGCAGTTTGGACCAGAAGTAACAAATCAGAATATTCTGATGCTTCGCGAAATGCTTCAGAAAGACTTCGACGTGCGCGAAGTTTCGCAGCAGATTGGCCGTTACATGGATTATTCCTCAAAGCTGCAGTTGTTACATTTTCTGTTTGGGATTTCGCATGCTGACGGTTTTACGCATCAATCCGAAATTGATGTAATCGAAAATATTTCAAGATACATCAACATCGAAACCGGCGATTTTAACTCGATAAAAGCCATGTTTGTCAAGGATAATTTCAAAAACTATAAAATTCTTGAAGTAACTCCTGATGCCAACAACGATGAGTTGAAAAAAGCCTATCGCAAAATGGCAACAAAATATCATCCTGATAAGGTGAGCCACCTGGGGGCGGACATTCAAAATGCGGCCAAAGAAAAATTCCAGGAACTCAACGCTGCTTACGAAGAAATTAAAAAGGAACGAGGGATCGTTTAAAGGCTTTCTT
>CAYOWJ010000017.1:0-4609 GCA_964407625.1 uncultured Lentimicrobiaceae bacterium | reverse complement strand
ATCACCTTAGTGGTCTCCATCCCTTTGGTGACAATGCTTTTGCTTCATAATCCCGATGTTCAGAAAGTCGCTACCAAATTTGCAGCGGCATTTTTGTCGCGTCAGGTGGGCTCTGAGGTTTTGGTGGGAAGTGTGCACCTTTCGTTGCGAGGCGGTCTTCAGCTGGAGGATTTGTTGGTAAAAGACAGCAAAGGCCTTACCATGCTTAGTGTTAAAAACCTTGAAACCTGGCTGTGGCAGGTCAATTCGAGCGAAAAAATCATTAAACTTGGAATGCTCCGGATTGAAGGTCTCGAATTCGCCTTGCGAAAATACAAGCTGGCAAATATGCTCAACCTTGACGATTTTCTTCAGCATTTTGTCACAGGGCAGGTTGATACTACCATCGTTGCTGACAGCTCAAAACCCTGGATTCTTGAGTTTAAAAGCCTTCAAATCCGGCAGAGTCACTTTATTTATGAAGATCAGGATTACAAAACTCCTGGACCTGGTATCGATTTCAGCGATATCGAACTCAATAATTTGGATATTGATATCGAAAATTTAAGCATCAACGGCGATACCATTGCAGGGAATGTTGAGAACATTTCATTTGTCGAAAAATCGGGATTTGTGTTGAAGGAGTTTTGTGGGATTATCCAATTTGATCAGAAAAGTATCGCTGCTGAGAACTTGATGATCACCACCAACAATTCTAGCATGGACCTTGATCTTGTATTTAATTTTGATAGTTTCGACGATTTCAATGATTTTATCAATAAAGTTACATTTGATGCAAAAATCCGGAATACAACACTGGAAATGAGCGATATTGGCTATTTTGCGCCTATCATGTTCACCATGACTGATTTGATTAATATTGATGGTAATTTCAAAGGTACAGTTGCAAATATCAAGGGAAACGAATTTACCGCTGCTTTTGGTGATAACACCCGATTCGAAGGAACGGTCCGGATGAATGGTTTACCGGATATCACCGAAACTTTTATTCATGCCAACATTGGCAGTTTCACAACTAGCGTTTCAGATATCAGAAATTTTGCCTTGCCCGGCGATAGCAGCATGTTTATTGCCATTCCTGATGTCCTGGCAAAAATGGGATTGATCAGCGTAAGCGGAAAATTTACCGGATTTTATAATGATTTTGTTTCGAGAGCCAGATTTGAAACCGCTCTTGGCAAACTTAATACGGATATTACGCTCATCAGAACCGGTGACAAGCGTGAAATTTCATACTCAGGAAAACTTGATGGGAGTGACCTTGATGTTGGTAAACTCTTCAATCTGACATCAACACTGGGTAAAGCAAGTTTTTCGATAAACGTGGATGGAGCGGGAATTAAGCTTTCTACCCTCGATGTTACAATGGCCGGCAATGTTTCCAGTATTGGAATAAATGGTTACAGTTACGAAAATGTGGTAGTTGACGGAGCACTTTCAAAACAGGTTTTTAATGGCAATTTATCGGTGGCTGACGAGAACCTGGATTTTGCTTTTACCGGGATGGTGGATTTTAATAAAGAGACACCGGTTTTTAATTTTTATTCCAAAATAAGCAATGCTGACCTTTTTAAATTGAATTTATCCACCCGCGATTCCACCATGAAATTATCAACAGTTCTGCGTTTTAATTTTTCGGGCAATACGCTGGATGAACTGGATGGAAAAATACAGATCGACAGTACTTTTTATGTCGAAAATTCCAGGAATTATCAACTCGAAGCATTAACCCTTGAGAGCTTTCATGAACCTGACGGGCAGAAATATCTGAGTCTGCATTCCGATTTCGTAGATGCCGAATTTGTCGGGAAGTTTAAATTCAGCTCATTGCTGTCTTCAGTAAAGCGTTTTGTGGGAAATTATTCCAAAGTGGTTGCTGCTGTGTTTCCGCCGGACGACCTCAGTATAGATAGGCAGGAGATAAGTTTTGCTGTAAGCCTTAAAGAAACGAGTCAGTTGACTGATTTGTTTATGCCTCAGCTTAAGGTCGCCAAAAATTCAAAGATTGAAGGTCTGTTCGATACAAAATCTAAAAATCTGAACATTGAAGGTTTTTCTGATTTGGTGGAAGTTTCGGGTGTTGATTTTCATAATTGCCGGATTGAGGCGAATTCCGGAGATACTGATTTTGACTTTTCGGTGTACTCAAAACGCGTGATGTTTGCTGATGCAAATCAGAATGATAGCCTGGGCATCGGCATCGACAGCCTTTTGCTCGAAACAAGTCTGAGAACCGACTCGGTTTTTTACAGGTTGAGATGGAACGATTTGACTAATACTGCCGCCAATACCGCCGATTTTCAAGGTTTTCTGCAACTGCAAAGCATGTATAAAATAAATTCGAGGCTAAGCAATGTTAATTTGATGGTTGATGGAAATAATTGGAGCGTAAAACCTGAAAACCTCCTGGTTGCCGATACGACAGGAATTTATTTTAAAGATTTTGTGTTTTATAGCGATAGCTCAAAATTCAGTGTTACAGGTGGGGTTTCTCAAAATTCTGCGGATAGTCTGAAACTTGGTTTTCACGATCTGGATATTTCACATCTCGATTTGCTGATTCCCGGCACCGACATCGATATTAACGGGTTTTTAAACGGAAATGCAACGTTTGTGAATCTCTACTCAAATCCTAATTTTTTGATAGATATCAAGATAAATGATCTGTTTTTTAATGGGCAGGATTTTGGGGTTTTGAGGCTAAACACAAATTGGGACGATAATGCCGGAAGCCTGGGAGTAAATCTTGGCATCATCGATCAGGGAAATATCGGTTCGAGCGAAATCCTTACCGTTACAGGCGATTACATGCCTTCGGATCATAATCAGAATTTTAATTTTGATGTAAAACTGAATAATCTCAGCACTGATATTTTTAATCCTTTTGTGAGCGAGTTTGTTGATATTTCTAAAGAAAGTCTGGCAAGTGGCAAACTGAAATTTATTGGAACAAACGAAAAACCAGTCGCAATTGGCAGGATCAACCTGACCCGCACACAGGTTTTGGTGAAATACCTGAATGTTTACTATTCGGCAGGAGGTTCGGTTGAAATTGGCGAAAACTTCATTAATGTAAATGAGTTGAATGTTTTTGATACAAAAGGGCAATCGGCAACATGTACAGGCGAAATTTCACATGATTATTTCAAGGATTTTGCATTTAATGTTCATGTTAAGCATGAAAATTTCAGTGCTTTAAACACCACATCCAGGGACAATGAATTGTTTTATGGTACTGCTGTTGCAACAGGAACGCTTGATATTCAGGGGCCAATTGATGATATCAGAATGGATATTAAGGCCCGCACCGAAAAAGGGACGACCATCATCATCCCGATCAGCTCAACAATATCTGTAAATGAAAACGACTTCATTATTTTTATCAATAATTCTGATACAACTATTTCATTGGATCATTCATACAAATTGAATCTTAAAGGATTAACGATTAATTTGGATATCCAGGCAACTCCAGATGCTGAAATTCAGTTGTTTTTGCCATACAACATGGGAAATATTAAAGGAAAAGGAAGTGGAGATTTGCGACTGGGAGTTAATCCACAAGGCGATTTCACGATGACCGGCGACTATGTGATCAGTGAAGGCCAGTTTTTCTTTACACTCGAAAAGCTTATTGGCAGGGAATTCGAGATTATCGAAGGCAGCAAGATTGCATGGACGGGTAGCCCTTATGATGCAACAGTAAAAATTAAAGCTGTTCACCCGGTAAAAACAACGCTTAACGGGCTTAGGCTTCAAACAGATTCTACTTCAGTTTATGAAACGCGTGTACTTGTGAAATGCATTATCGAACTTCAAAATGAACTTTTCAATCCGGATATAAAATTTTCGATTGATTTTGCAAACGTTGCCGAAGATGTAAAACAAATCATTTATGCCTCACTCGACACTACTGACCAGTCGGTGATGAGTCAGCAGATGCTGTCGCTGCTGGTTTTGAATAGTTTCAGCTATTCCAGTAACAGCGCCAATATCGAATCGACCGGATTTAAATTATTATCCAAGCAATTGAGTGGCTGGTTATCTAAAATCAGTAAGGATTTTGATATTGGGATAAATTACCAGCCAGGTTCAAACATAACCCAGGAAGAACTTGAAGTTGCGCTTCAAACGCAGTTGTTCGACGACAGGCTTTCGATTGACGGGAACTTTGGCGTACGAGGCACCACAACCGCTCAAAATACCAGCAGCGTGGTTGGCGACATCCTTGTTGAGTATAAAATTACCAACGATGGCCGCTTCAGAGTAAGAGCATTTAACCGGACCAACGATATCAGTTTCCTTGAAGACAATGCGCCTTACACGCAGGGTGTCGGAGTTTTTTACAAGAAAGAGTTTGAGAAATTCGGTAAATTGTTAAAATCAGAAAAGAAACAGAAACGTAAAGAACAACGAAATAAATCCAAAGAAGAAAAAGCCATCCTTCAGGAATCTGCCAAACGCGAAGACGACGAATAATTCAATTGCATTGGCGGCAATTTGCAATTCCGCTTTTTTGATCAGAAAAGTTTCGGAATTCAATCGGTTATTTGCAAATCTACTTTGTAAAATCATTTATGAAAATGATGAATTTTTTAGTCGTTTGATA
>CAYOWJ010000016.1:18592-26152 GCA_964407625.1 uncultured Lentimicrobiaceae bacterium | reverse complement strand
TTGATGCCTTTACGGCCAAGTTCGCGTGCCCAGGTTTTTGTCATTCCGATAATGCCGGCTTTGGTTGCCACGTAATTGGTTTGTCCGAAATTACCATACAAACCCACCACTGAAGAAGCGTTCACGATTTTGCCACAGCCTTTGGCCACCATAATATCGGCCACTGCTTTGGTGCAGTTAAAAACGCCGGTTAAATTTACATCAATCACCTGCTGCCACATGTCGTGGGTCATCTTTTTCAGGGATGCATCCCGCGTGATTCCGGCATTATTTATCAAAATATCTATGGTTCGAAACGCATCGACAATTTTTTTTACACCGGCCACAACTTCATCAAAGTTGACGGTATTAATATTGAAATATGCGGCTTTCCCATCATTGGCAACGATTTCGCCGACAACGGCTTTTCCTTTTACTTCCTGCACATCCCAAATCATCGAAATTCCGCCTTCGGCAGCAAATTTTATAGCAGTTGCCTTGCCGATACCGTCGGCACCGCCAGTGATGATGGCAATTTTACCTTCAAAACGTTTCATTCAAATTAAATTTAGTGGTAATAAATTATTGAGGTAACAAAGAAACAGATATGTTTCACAACCGAAGTGTTTGCAAAGTAAATTTAAGCCATCGACTTTAACAGTGAATAACTTAAAATTAAATCTTAACTAATTATCTGTAAATATTTTAAGAAGCAATATAGATGGGTTGACTTAAGAATATTTTAATTTGTGATTGACAGGAAAAAGCCAATTGATGAAACCGTTTAATAGTAGATTGCTGATTTTAAACCTGACAATTTATGCAAAGCTGTCAAGTTTTGGACCTCCATTCCTGATTCAATCCGATAAGGATAAAATTACTCATTATGTAAACAACTCCGGAACATGCTGTCCCATCTCGTTTTTGAGTTCGGTAATTGCATTTTGGTTGATAAATCGCCTGGACGATTCCTCAATGACCGTCCGAAGTTCCGGCAGGCCAATCTGCCCGGTTTTGTATCGCGAAAGCTGATAATACCACGAAATGGTCGGGATGTAGGCAGGCCGTTCGCCATAATCCTTTTCACGGTCGATAAGTTTTTGCCGGCGGCAGAAAAAAACAACCTGCTGATATTTTTCCTGCAACAGCATAGCCTGCAGGTAAGCCGAAAAAAAAGTGTGCCAGCGGTTAATCATGATTTTATCTTTAAACGCTTTGTAAAATGATGAAGCATAACTCTCCGCTTCGGCGGCCTTTCCATTGGCTGTTAAACTTCTGATCAGCAACGAAGCAAAACCCACGCGGTTGTGGTAGCTGATGGTATTTTTTAAATCGGGAATCGATTTCTGAAGCAGGTCAAGTGCCGTTTTTTGCTGCCTGGCTTTTAATAAAACCGAGCATAAATTATTGAGATAGTGGATATAGTCGCTGCCTTTGTCGAGGATGGAAAGATTTCCGTAATAAATGGCCTTTTCGGATTCGTTGAGCTTGGCGTGCAAAATCACCCGGTTTGAGTAATAGTTGAGCAAAATGCGTCGCGAATAAAACTTCCCCTTGGTGATTTCGCCGTCGAGGTAATCGTACAGCGAAACAATCTGGTCGAGGCGGTTGTAGTTGTAATACAGGAAAGTAAGCCGCACAATCGCGTAATACCGGTTCATTCCGTCAAGTGTGTCATCAAAAAAAACTTCTTTCAGAAAACTCTCCCATTTCTGAGATTCCGATTTATGAAAAGCATATTGGCTGATAATGTCGCGGGTGGCCTCGCTCAACCGGCTAAAAATCATTTTGGAGCGCTCATACGCCTCCTTGTTTTCTTCGAGATAACCGGCCACAATTTCTCCATAGTGATGACGCACCCTGATCAGCAGAAAAGATTGGTAATCGAGCACCAGCTCATAAATCCGCATAAAATAATAAGGAAAATTCTTTTGGTTTTTGATGAGGTTCAGGATTTGCTTTTCATCGTCGGGTAAAAGCGTGTCGGTCATCACTTTTTTGTCTAAAGATAAAATCAGCAGCAGGTTTTTATCAACATCAACAGCATCTAAATTCCTGATAATCCAGTTTTTGAGGTACGAATATTTTCGTTTATCCACAGCTTCATCAAATTTAAGCTTGCCGGTTTTGTTGTAGGCCGAAATTTTTGCCAGCATACCCTGCAATTCGGCATCCTGAAATTTTTCGGCTTGTTTAAGATATTCAACCTCAAGAGGCAACAGCCATATAGCGAATTCCGAGAATGTTTTTAGTTTTTGCTTCATCCGATTGTCATTAAAACCGAACGAAGATACTCATTTGCCCGAAAATGACTTTGGTTGCGGTCTTTAAATACCTGATTTTCCATTAGGCATTAAATCCAATCTGGCCATATTTTCCGGAAATTTCCAATTCATCTGATAAAGCAGAATTGGCCGATAATAAATGGCAGCAAAGGAAATGAGATTTTCATCCATGAGCCTGATCTAAAAAGGAATCAAAAATTAAAAAAAAATGTGACTAAAGCCCAGAATATCATGGCATAAATTGCCCCGACCTTAAGGTCGGGGCAATTGAAAAACTGGCAGTTACTGGGCTTTAGCCCAAAAGCAGCAGTTTTTAAATCGGACTCATCCAAATTTATGAAATTCAGAACTTCTGACCATTTGCGAAAGCAAAACTGATGTTTTCCTGGAATTCCCTCCGCCATAAGAAAATGTTCTTCATTTTTTGAGAAGTCGGAAAATTAGATAGCACTGACAGAATTCGCAAATGAAAGTTGAATACCGTTAAAAAAACGTAAAACAACTTTTCAAATAATCCTTGAAAGCGCCTCTGTAATCATTGCCAGTTAGCTATTAATATGGGTTTCCAGGATATTTGAATTATTGAGGAAGCCCGTCACGAATTTTCATCATCCCCCATCTTAGCCAAGTTTTGGGAAATTTTACCGTTAGTAAGAATCCCCAACCTGATTTGTTAATCATCATTAAATGTGTTAACCAATATGTTTCAGAAAATAATGTTCCTGTTTTTACTTTTTCCGCTACCCTTTTTTGTTGCCCATCAGGACGAAAAAGCTTCACCTACCTCAGAGAAGACAACGGTTGCTGATACCATCATCAGGCGTGAAGCAGTTATTGATTTTGCCAAAAATTTCCTTGGAAAACCCTATTGCTATTCCTGTTCCAATCCCGACAAGGGTTTCGACTGTTCGGGATTTGTACAATACGTTTATAAAAAATTTAATATTTCGGTGCCGCGCTCATCTTCGCAATATGTCGCAATCGGAGCATCATTAAAACCAGAAGATTTTAAAATTGGTGATGTCCTGGTTTTTTATGGTTACCGTAACAGTACCAGCATCGGCCATGTGGGCATCATTTGCGAGGCCAACGGAATGTCGTCCAAATTTATCCATTCGTCTTCAGGCAAGGTTAAAGGAGTTGTCATCAGCGAGCTGAGCTCCGAGATGTACACCCGCCGCTTCTATAAATGTATTGATGTGATTGGCAAAAAATAGAAAAAGAGGCCCAAGACCCCTTTTGCTTTATCGTATTTCCGTTTTCGTTAATTCATGATAATACCAGCCAGGCGTTCATCCCGGCCATACACATCTTCAAAAAAGTTTATTTCGCCCTGCTCATCTACCAAAGCCGTGAAATAGCCAATGTAAACAGGGATTTTATTTTTTAAGGTACAAACCTGTTCTTTACCTGAATGCATGGCTGCATCAATCTTTTTTGGTGTCCAAAGGCTGTCGTTTTTAAGAAGTTCCACAGCAAGGTCACGCGGTTTGCCAACGCGGATACAACCATGGCTAAATGCCCTGCTTTCCTTTTCAAACAGGCTTTTTGAAGGGGTATCGTGAAGATAAATGTCATGCGAATTCGGAAACATAAACTTCACCAGTCCCAACGAATTATATTTGCCGGGTTTCTGCCGGACCTGGCCATTGTTCCATTCCATATTATGCTTCTCGAGGTAGTTGGCATTTTTTGCCATTCCCGGTTTAACTTCTTTATTAATAATGCTTTGAGGTAAATTCCAATACGGGCTAAAAACAATATAGCTCATGTTGCCACTAAAAATAACAGTTTTCGACATCACTTGTCCAACGACAACCGGCGAGGTAAAATCACTTTTCCCGTCACGGAAGACGTTGAGTTTAAAGGAAGGGATGTTTACAAAAACCAACTCTTTTGCGTTAACAATTTCCGGCTTTATCCAGCGACAACGCTCCATATTGACGATAATCTTTTTAATAAGATCACCAATGGGCAGATTCATTTGGGCAATCTGTTTTGGCGTAATCGAAGTACCGGGTTTAAAGCCATTGCGTTTCTGGAAATTCCGGACTGCTGCTACCAGTTCCTGGTCATACATATTGCTGTTATTGTTTTGCTTCAGGTCGCCGGTCACAAAAAGCCGTTCTCTGATTTGAAGGATTGCACTAGCCGTATCGCCCTGTTTGTAGGCTTTTAGCTTTGGATCAAGATCAATCTGTTTCCAGCCCCCGTTTTTCTCGATTTCGCGGTATTGTTTCAACACATTCCGCAATTTGTAATACTGACGAAAAAGGACACTATCATTCCGGGTGAGTTGCTCCGGATTCAACAGCACCGAATCGAGCAAGTTAGAATACGACAATTGTTTACGCGGCAGCAGCCACTCGATGGCAGCAGTTGTTTCGCTGTCAACGCCCCGATACACTTTTTCGGCATAAAACAAAAATAAACTGGTGAGCATCAATTCTGTTTCGGTCTGGGTGAGCTTGTTTTCGATATCATCTTCAAAAATGCCGGCAATTTTTTCCTGATACGGAAATTTTGACGAAATCCCCTCCGTTTCCAGTTCACTTGCTTTGCTGTACAACGAATTACCAAATTCGATAATCCCATTCTTATCAAACCAGATATGGTTGAAACCGTGTTTCCGGTAGATGACAAACACTTCATCTTCGTAGCTTGCAAGTTCAGGATAAGTTTTAAAGAAACTAACAGCCAGTGTGCTGTCGAACGGGATGTTGCTGTGGTAATTGATGCTTCCCTGCAAATCAGTTCCCAATTTATCGCTGGCCTTTGAATTTTTTGGTGGTTCGCACGAAATGACCCCAAAAAACAGCACCAATATCAGTAAGCTTAAAATTTGTCGTTGCATATTTCAGATTGGCTAAAGTGATTTTATAAAGTAAAAAAGAATGAATTTGAGTCGATAATAAAGTTCAGTTTTGTAAGACTGTTTAATTTATAATCCAAACACAAATTCATTCAAAGATTATTCTAGAACAAACGAAATACCAGGCATTTTAACCGTTTTGCAATTTTATCAGATTTAATGCAGAACCAGCTTTAAACCAACCAATCTGACCATCGCTATAGGTATGATTTGCAACAATTTCATCCATCGAACCATCGGCATGATGCGCAACGATTCTGAGCGGAGTTCCGGGCATAAAGCCGGTTAAACCGAGAATATCAAAAGTATCATCCTCAGCAATTTTATCGTAATCGGCTTTGTTGGCAAAAGTAAGCGCCAGCATTCCCTGCTTCTTGAGGTTGGTTTCGTGGATGCGGGCAAAACTGCGCACCAGAACAACTTTAACGCCCAGGAAACGCGGTTCCATGGCCGCATGTTCGCGCGATGAACCTTCGCCATAGTTTTCGTCACCCACAACCACCGAACCTAAGCCAGCAGCTTTGTAAGCACGGGCGGTGGCAGGAACTTCGCCATATTTTCCGTCGATCTGGTTTTTAACATCGTTGGTTTTATCGTTAAAGTAATTCACAGCGCCAATAAGCATATTGTTCGAAATATTGTCGAGGTGGCCGCGGAACCTGAGCCAGGGGCCTGCCATCGAAATATGGTCGGTGGTGCATTTTCCTTTTGCCTTGATCAGCAATTTCAAACCTTTCAAATC
This sequence comes from uncultured Lentimicrobiaceae bacterium, assembly GCA_964407625.1. GTDB lineage: Bacteria > Bacteroidota > Bacteroidia > Bacteroidales > 4484-276 > CAJATL01. Next base: position 20,274 of record CAYOWJ010000016.1, on the reverse strand, counting down.
CTGTCCGTTCCAGGGATCAAAAGGAGCCAGCAATTGCAAACGGTCAGAATCGGGAGCAACTTTAACTTCAACTTTGTTGCCATCTTCGGCGGGTGCCTGGTAACCGGCATCGCCAACATCGAAACCTTTTACCGGCAATTCGATGCCAAGCGGTTCCTGCAACTTTACTTTTTTACCGTCTTTATTGATGAGGAAATCGGTGATCGGGTTAAAGGTAAGATCGCCGGCAATGGCAAAAGCGGTAACGATTTCGGGTGATGCCACAAAACCGTGTGTGTTTGGATTGCCGTCGTTGCGCTTGGCGAAATTGCGGTTGAACGAAGTGATGATCGAATTTTTCTCCTTTTTCTCAGCACCATGTCGTACCCACTGTCCGATGCAAGGCCCGCAGGCATTGGCAAGAACCACGCCTCCGATTTTCTCAAAGGTTTCAAGGTAACCATCCCGTTCAACGGTAAACCGAACGAGTTCCGAGCCAGGAGTAACGGTGTATTCGGCTTTTACTTCGAGATTATTATCGAGCGCCTGCTGCGCCACCGAAGCAGCGCGGGTTATATCTTCGTAGGATGAATTTGTGCAGGAGCCGATCAGTCCGACTTCCAGTTTTTCGGGCCAGCCGTTTTCTTTCACTTTAGCAGCAAATTCTGAAAGTGGCGTTGCCAGATCCGGTGTGAAAGGCCCGTTGATATGGGGCTCCAGCTCACTCAGATTAATTTCGATAACCTTATCAAAATATTTTTCGGGGTTTTCGTAAACTTCAGCATCGCCGTTGAGGTACGGAATAACTTTATCGGCTTCATCGGCAACCTTTTCGCGGCCGGTGCTGCGCAGGTATGAAGCCATTTTTTCGTCATAGCCAAATACGGAAGTTGTTGCACCAATTTCGGCACCCATGTTACAAATGGTTCCTTTTCCGGTGCAGCTCAATGCTGCGGCTCCCGGTCCGAAATATTCGACAATGGCACCTGTTCCGCCTTTTACGGTAAGAATTCCGGCTACTTTTAAAATCACATCTTTTGAAGCAGTCCATCCGTTTAATTTTCCGATAAGTTTTACGCCGATGAGTTTGGGCATTTTTAGTTCCCAGGCCATTCCTGCCATCACGTCAACGGCATCGGCGCCACCCACGCCAATGGCGACCATTCCGAGGCCACCGGCATTAACGGTGTGTGAGTCGGTCCCGATCATCATTCCGCCAGGAAAAGCATAATTTTCGAGTACAACCTGGTGAATAATCCCTGCACCTGGTTTCCAGAAGCCAATTCCGTATTTATTCGAAACCGAGGCCAGGAAATCGTAAACTTCCTTGTTGGCATCTTTAGCTGTTTCCAAATCTTTTTTGGCGCCGATTTTGGCCTGGATCAAATGGTCGCAATGTACCGTGGAAGGCACGGCAGCCTTGCTGCGTCCTGCCTGCATAAACTGAAGTAATGCCATTTGAGCAGTTGCATCCTGCATAGCCACGCGGTCGGGAGCAAAATCGACATAATCAATTCCCCGTTTAAACGGAATTGTTGCTTCACCATCCCACAAATGAGCATAAAGAATTTTTTCGGTCAGCGTTAATGGCCTTCCAAGAAGCTGGCGGGCTTTTTCAACTTTACCGGGCAACTTTTCGTAAACTGCTTTAATCAGGTCAAAATCGAATAACATAGTTTTGATATTTTTATGAGTAAATTTTT
>CAYOWJ010000016.1:11658-18492 GCA_964407625.1 uncultured Lentimicrobiaceae bacterium | reverse complement strand
CTTCCTATTTCAGCTTCTCATCTTTCGAGTCGAGCACCTTTCCAAACTCATTGTAAGTCATTGTTTTCTTATTGATTGGCTTGCCATTCGCATCAAAATCAAAAAAATATTCGCTTACAAGCATTCCATTTTCGTAATTGTACACAACTTTATTCATGATGATTCCTTGTTTGTTGTAACCTTCATCCTGAATGAGGTGGTTGTCGTTGTCGTTTTTAAACAGGTTCTTTGCCCAGGTTATCTCATTTCCATCCTGATCATACGAAATGAAAATATTTTCAATTTTCTGACCTTTCTCGTTATACTTGATATAATTCACATTCGACATGATGGGCATGTCATCGGCAGTAGTGGCGTAGTAACATTGTTCGATCCGCAGGCCACGGTCGTTATATTTGTAGGTGTAACGGTTTTTTTTGCTGATATTTCCGTTTTTGTCAAAGTTACTGTCGGTGCGCTCGATCAGGTTGCCATTATCGTCAAATTTATCAACAATCGATTCCCGCTGTTTTGCGCCACGCTCGAATTTGTTTGAAAAGCCTGGCGTTGCATCGGTTTTCATTTTTGGATTTGATGCCGCTGACCCACTATTGTTTCCGGAGAGTACCGGCTTTTTAACTTCTGATTGTTCATTTTTTTCCGGATTGTTATTCCGGTTGCATCCGCAACTCACAAAAACTGCCGTAATCATCAACATTATCAAGGCTTTGTAAATTTTCATAAAGCTATTTTTTTTGAAGGGCAAAATTAATGATTATTGATTTTTGAGATTCTAATCAAATCTTAAACTTATTTAAAACACAACTACTATTTGCTTTTGAAAAAACTGTCCAGAAAAAAGCCCTGCCGGTTAAACTCCGATTTGTTATCGAAGTAAATGTCGCTGATGGCCTCGATTGAAGCGGCAAAGGTTACACCATAGTTGATGTCTTTTTCGAGTTTAACGTACAGGTTTCCGGTGTATGGTACATTCGGGTTGAAGATCTCTTCGTAGCTGTCTTTTTCGGGCTTTAAAACATTTTTATATTTTGCCGAAACAGTTTTGGCAATCCCCACAAGTTCAAAATTTGGAACGCCGTCTTTTACTGCAAGGACAATACCGCCACTGATTCCGGTATTGAAAAGTGCATCCAAGAGAAATTCACCTTTTTTGCCGGTATTCGGATTACTCACGATACCTCGGGTAACCATCTGGTATCCGGCAGGATAACCCATAATGTAAACAAAACTACCCCATTCCAGCTTTTCTGCCTTTCCGGTGGCATAGCTAAAAGTCCTGATATTTTCACTTACATTCTCGAATTTGTTTCCTAAAAAGGCCACGTCCAGCGTATTGTCGGCGACAATAAGATTAAGGGTGCCATCGCCCGGCAGGTCACGGATAAAATTCAACTGCTTTTTTTTTAACGAGACACTTTGAATAATTTCGGTTTTCTGATTATGCTCATCAACAAAATACGAAATTATCGTATCAGGATAATCAATGATATGGGCACAGGTTAAGACAGCTACAAAGCCGCTTACATTGTAAATAATTGTCGCAGTTCCGTGCACCGATTCGCTGAAAAAGCCTTTATTGTAAGCCAGTTTTTTAAAACTGTTGTTCGAAAGGTTTTTGATTTTCAACGCATCATTTTCATCATAATCATACCGGTCGTACTCGACCAGGCAGTATAGTTTTTTTACTGATTTTGAGATGTCATAGAGTTCGCTTGAACAGTTCCGGTATGGAAATTCGCTATCGTAACGGCCATCGCTCAGGGTTGGGTAAACCGTTTTATAGGTGGCTTTCTGGCAGGAGCTGCTGATTAAAATAAATAGTGTTGAAAACAAGAAAATCAGGAAAGGCATTTTTGAATAAAAAGAAACAGTCATAAAAAATTGAAATGCATTTCTGAAGGTAGTTTTTGAAGTTGATCTTAGATTTTTCATGCGTTTATTTGATTTTTAATGGTCACATGGAATCGCATCTTCGTTACTTATTAGATTTTTGATTAATAAACCTGGCCACTTCTTAACTAAACCTATCCTCTAATCCATTAATTCACTGATGTTTTTAACGCTGAGATTATTTAAAGGATTATCGGAATGGATAAAAATTTCGGCCAGTTTCGATTTTTTTTGTTGAAGCCTCATAATCTTCTCCTCGATGGTATCGAGCGTAATAAACCGATAGGCGAAAACGTGTTTGTCCTGTCCAATCCTGTGAGCGCGGTTAACAGCCTGGTTTTCAACGGCAGGATTCCACCAGGGATCGAGCAGGAAAACATAGCCGGCTTGTGTTAAATTAAGTCCAACTCCGCCCGCCTTTATCGAAATCAAAAAAACATTGCGGTTATCCTGCGTTTGAAACTCTTCGATAACCTCGGCGCGATGCCTGGTTTCGCCGGTTAACCGGGAATATCCGATTTTGTTTTCATCAAAATAGCTGGCAAACAAATCCAGATGCTTCACAAATGACGAAAACATGAGCACTTTGTGATTTTCGCTGATCAGCGTTTCGACGTTTCGGATGACTTCGTCGAATTTCCCCGAATCAAAAGTATATGCCTCTTCAACCAGGCCGGGATGATTGGCCAGTTGCCGCAGCTTTGTCAACCCCTGCAAAATTACAATCGCCGATTTTTCCATCCCGTTAAGCTCGATGCTTTCGAGGATATGATTTCTTATCCTGGACTTTTCGGCAAGATAAATATCGCGTTGTTGTTCGCCCATTTCACAATAAATATACTCTTCGCTTAACTCGGGAAGTTCTTTTTCGACTTCCGATTTGGTGCGTCTCAAAATGAAAGGTTTAATGAGTGCATGCAGTTTATCGCGACGCTCTTCGTTATCATTTTTTTCGATGGGAAGGGCAAAATACTTTTTAAAAAACGAAAGATCTCCCAACAAACCTCTGTTTAAAAAATTCATCTGCGACCAAAGATCGGTTAGTGAATTTTCGATTGGAGTGCCACTGATAGCCAGCTTATGCCTGGAATTTAGTTTATTAACAGCCAGTGCAATTTTGGAAGAAGGATTTTTAATCACCTGGCTTTCGTCGAGAATGATGTATTCGAATTCGATTTTCGAAAGACTGTCGATATCGTTTCTGATGGCGCCATAGGTAGTCAAAATAATATTTGCCGACTGAAAATACGGCTGCAATTCAGCCCGGAGTGACCCGGTGTAATTGATGATTTTCAGGCCTGAAGTAAATTTTCTGATTTCGTTTTCCCAGTTGTGGATTAGGGAAGCCGGCATAACTACCAGCGATGGAAGCCCGGTTGGTTCGGAAACACCTTCAGCAGCTAAAATACTTGTCTGACCGTGTTTTTCAACGCCAATTTGTGGTGCAGTCCTGGGCTGATCCTGCGTAACTTTCAACAGCAAGGCGAGTGTTTGAATGGTTTTCCCCAGGCCCATATCGTCAGCCAGGCAAACTCCCAGCCCCTGCTTTCTCATAAAATTCAGCCAAAAATAGCCTTCGGCCTGGTATGAGCGGAGAGTGGCTTTGAGTCCTTCCGGAAGTTCCTCCAGTATTAAAGATTTATCCGTGGAAAACGATTCGATGGATTTTCCGATTTCGGTGGTAATTCCATGAAAAACCTGCTCGATGATGGCGAACTGGCCTTTCTTAACCCTGATTTTCTGGTTATCTTTTTCGCCAAATGAAACGAGATCGTGAAACTTTTCGAACCATTGTTCGGGTAAAATGGCAATTTTTCCGTCGGGCAGTAAAAATTCGCGGATTCCGTTGAGGAGGTATTTCCGTAATTTGTAAATTGGAATCTCAAAACCATCGCCAAATTTAGCGATGGCGTAAACATCGAACCAATCGTTTTTTTCGGTAAAACTCAGAGTAACGGTAATGGAGCCTGTAAAATACTCAATGTTAAAAAACTGCTGACTGATCTCAAACCCCTTGCTTTTCAGAACTTCGACATTTGCGTTGAGCCACCCCAAAAGGCCAAATTTATCAGGTGGTTTATTCTCTTTTCCGGTATCGGCCAGTTGAAACGAATATTCCACCCGCCGGACAATGCCAAGATCATTTAAAATTTTGATGATTCCATTTTCCCAAACTTCGTCACGTTTATAAATACGATACTGGTACTCAGGCGTGGCACTATACTCAACAACAACTTTACGGTTTTGCATCGGGTCGATGGTTTTGCCATCGTAATTGTACCTTAAAACCAAAACAGGAATACCCGTAAAATCCATTTCATAAGATAAAATCGGGTACTTTTTGGTTTCCATTTCGATAACATCAAAACCAATAGCTTCATAGGGGAAATTACCGATGCAGCCTTTTACAAAAGTGGAATAAAACTGAGGTTCAAGCTTTTCAGGATAAAGTATGTACTCCTTGTTGAAGAAAATCCTGAGTTTTTTTCCATCAACTTTATCTTTAAAAAAGTAGAGATGATTTTCCAAAAGCAGCCAGCAAGGCTCATTGGTCATAATCATGGCATCTTTATTCGTGAGATTCATCACCTTTCCGCTGTGGCTCACGGTTTGAAAATACTGGGTTTCGTTTGGAAGTTTAATGAAATTGAAGATGATTTCTGCCGGCTCATTTTCGACAAACACCCGATCGGAAAGGTAAACAGCATTGTTGCTCTGACGGAAAAACACATTGATTTTTTCGGCTGCAATAATCGAAATGCACTTTGCCATTTGCTTTTCGACAAAGGGCCTGACGAACTTTTCGATGGTGTCCTTGTCGAGTTTTAAAACAAAATCACGCGGGGCTATGTTTTTGTTGGTAAAACGTTTGGTGAGATTCTGATCGTTGTATTCCTCAATCTCCGTCACAATTTTGTACTGGCTTTTTGTAAGCTGAGATTCATAAAGTGTGAGGTTGGAAGTGGAGATTCTGTCAACGATTTCCGCGTAATCCTTGCCTTCATCCTGGATAAAGAAAGGGTAAAACAAGAATCCTAATTTTGGGTGTTCCTGTATTAAAACGACAAATTGCAAGGCCATAAATCTGATAACTTAATTAACTTACAAAAGTAATTACATGTAGCTTCAATATGACGATTTAAAAAATATCTTTTTCAAATCTTAAAATTCAATCTTTTCAAGGCTGCTGACCGATTTGATCAGGTGCAGGATTATTCAAAATTTGAGATTGCTGTTTTTAATGGTTTTTTATCTTTGCGGCAAGCAAAAATTAACATGAGCAAAAAGAATAAAAAAATAACCGGCGACATAGTTTATTCGACCAACCCTGATTTTGAATTTGAAATGGCGGGCACCGAAAAAAGTGAAACCCTGTCACCACGGAGGCAAGACCTCAAAGTGTGGCTCGACCGCCGGCAACGAAAAGGCAAAGTTGTTACCCAGATTACCGGATTCGTGGGCAGTGAGGATGACCTGAAAAACCTGGCAAAATTCCTCAAAACCAAGTGTGGCACAGGTGGTACTGCAAAAGATAACGAAATATTTATCCAGGGCGATTTGCGTGAAAAGGTTATCGAAATATTGATCCAGGAAGGATACCGGGCTAAAAAGGCAGGTGGTTGACGTAGTAATTTTTACGAAAATTACAAAAAACAAAAATCAAATCACAAAGATCAAGGTTCAAAAAAAACGGTTTGATAAGGATTCACTAAAACACATCCAGAATTTTGATAGCCTGCCCCCGGAAGTTTACAACATCACCTTTTTTCATGCCTTTCATGGCCAAAAAAATGGGAACAAGTGGCGAAACAGCAAAAAAAGTATCTCCGTCAAGTTCCACTTTCCCGCAGCCGGTGGCGATAAACATTTTCTGTTTATCGGTAATAACCACCGAACCAAATTCAACTTTATAATGAAGTTTTTCAACTCCGATCTTCTCAAGGGTTGCAAATTGCTCCATTGCTTGCTGGTATTGTGTTGCAAACATTTCACCCCTGGTAAGCAGTTGCGCCCGGTACGAATCGTATCGATCTTTGGGCTGCCCATATTCGTTGGCACTTTTTTGCGAATCCTCCATCACTTTGCGCGATGTTTCGGCAATTTCGATAACATGGGCTTTGCAAACATTAATTAGCCGGAATTTGTAAGCTGATTTTTCTTTATCGTTCATAGTAAAAAATGCGTTGGGAGAAAACTGACATCTTAAAAAGTGCATGAAGATAATAATTTTTACATTTCAAATTTACAAAAGCCTAAAAAATAATCTCTTAAAAGAAAAAAACAATGTTTCGATTTCCACCTTCAATTATCTTCTGAAAAATTACTTTTCTATCTTTGCCAAAAATCGGGATTAAAATCCCTGGCATTTACTAAAGATAATTCAAAATCAGGTTGCATGGAAAGTGATGATATTTTAAAAGAGGCAGTTTATTCGCCATTTGTTCTCGAGTTTTTGACCGTAGCTCAAAAATATTGCCTGTTTATCGAAGAAATCGGTAAATACGACAAACCTGAAATCCTGGATTATCTGCACAAGGCATTATCGTTGCTTTATGTGCGGGGAAGCGTGCTTCCGGTGATTGAAACTGATGATTTTTCGGCCAACGAAAAATATGTAACCGTCGAACATTGGGAAACAGTTTTCAACGAAATCCGTGAAAAATTCCAGGATGCCGATATTTATTGGTTTATCGAAAACGACAACCCCAACAACGACGTGGTCAAAGGCAGCCTTGCCGATAATCTTACCGACATTTACCAGGATATGAAAGACTTTGTTTTGCTGTATCAAAAGCCCTTTCGGGATGCAAAAAAAGCCGCAGCCTGGGAAATCAGAGAGCTTTACAGAACACATTGGGGTTTTCGGGTGGTAAATTCGCTTAAAGTTATTCATTATCAACTTTTTGGCGAAGCAAATAGCCGGGGCATGAACGATGACCTGGA
>CAYOWJ010000016.1:7041-11558 GCA_964407625.1 uncultured Lentimicrobiaceae bacterium | reverse complement strand
ACTCAGGACACAAAAACATGGATTTAAGCGAATTAAGGGAAGGCGAAAAAGGGATAATTTTCAAGATAAAAGGCAGGGGTGCATTCAGGAAGCGCATAACCGAAATGGGCTTTGTGCGCGGAAAAGAAGTTGAAGTTATTAAAAATGCCCCACTGCGCGACCCCATCGAATACCGCCTGATGAATTATAATGTTTCCCTGCGCCGGAGCGAGGCACGCCTGGTTTCGGTGGTCACCAAAACTGATGTTCTCACTGCTCAGCCTGATGAAGAATTTCACGGCGTTATTGACGAAGAAATCCTCAAAAAAACCGCTCGCGAAAAAGGCAAAATCATCGACATTGCTTTGGTTGGAAATCCAAATTCAGGCAAAACCACCATTTTTAATTTTGCCTCACATTCACGCGAAAAAGTTGGCAATTACGGCGGCGTAACAGTCGACTCAAAAATGGCCAGATTCCGTCAGTCGGGATACACTTTTCAAATTGTCGATTTACCCGGCACCTATTCCATAAACGCCTACACTCCTGAAGAACTTTTCGTACGAAGCCATATCATGGGGCAATTTCCCGATATCGTGATCAACGTTATTGACGCTTCAAATATCGAACGAAACCTTTATCTTACTACCCAGCTTATTGATATGGATATCAAGGTGATCGTGGCTTTAAATATGTTTGATGAATTCGAGGAAAAAGGCGATAGATTCGATTATGGCATGCTTGGAAAAATGCTTGGGATTCCCTTTATCCCGACGATTGGCTACAAAGGTAAAGGCATCACCGAACTTTTTGATAAAGTAATCGAAGTTTACGAAGACCGCGATCCCAGCATCCGTCACATCCACATCAATTATGGGAAAACTATCGAACGCTCCATCAGCAAAATTCAGGATGAAGTTTGGAAAAACAAAACAATTACCGATAAAGTTTCATCACGGTTTACTTCGATAAAATTGCTCGAAAAAGATCGGCCAACAGAGGATTTGTTAACCGAAACGCCCAATTACGCCAAAATCAGAGAAATCGTTGACAGGGAAATCCAATCCCTCGAAAAAGATTTTGGTGAAGATTCGGAATCGTTGATGGCCGATTCAAAATATGGATTTATTTCGGGTGCGCTCAGGGAAACCTACATCGAAAACAAGCAAAAACGCAAAAACAAAACTGAAACCGAGATTATCGACACTTTTTTGACGCATAAACTTTTTGGGTTCCCGATATTCCTGTTTTTTATGTGGCTTACTTTTTACAGCACCTTTACTTTAGGCCAATTTCCGATGGAATGGATCGAGTCGGGTGTTGGGTTGGTCGGAAGATTTATTGACCAGCAAATGCCTGCCGGGATGCTAAAAGACCTGATTGTTGATGGAATTATTGCAGGTGTGGGCAGCGTTATTGTTTTCCTGCCAAATATCTTAATCCTGTTTTTCTTCATTTCTTTCATGGAAGACACCGGCTACATGGCCCGCGTGGCTTTTATCATGGATCGGATCATGCATAAAATCGGGCTTCACGGGCGCTCATTTATTCCGCTGCTCATGGGTTTTGGATGTAATGTGCCGGCAATTATGGCCACCCGCACTATCGAATCGCGTACCGACCGGCTCCTCACCATCCTGATAAATCCGCTGATGTCGTGCAGCGCCAGGCTCCCGGTTTATATCCTGATAATCGGGGCATTTTTTCCCGCAAATCCTACCTCAGTACTTTTCTTGATTTATGCTGTTGGAATTGTGCTTGCAGCTACATTTGCAATTATCTTTAAAAAGGTAATTTTCAAATCCAAAGAAGCGCCATTTGTCATGGAATTACCGCCTTACAGGCTTCCGACATTTAAAGCCAGCATGAAAAATATGTGGTACAAAGGATCGCAGTATTTGAGAAAAATGGGTGGAATTATTCTGATCGCGGTTATTTTAATCTGGGCTGCCGGTTACTTTCCCAGGAATAGCGAATCATTGGCAACTTTTAATCAACAAATCGAAAAAATCGAAAAATCATATCATGATCAGATTTTGAATATTGATGAAGGCTTGACGCCATCTGCAACAGATGAAATAAAGCAGGAAATGGATCAGAAAATTCTTGTGGTGACTATCGAAAAAGAATCTTTCAGGCTCGAAAATTCCTTTATCGGTATCATTGGCAGATTTGTTGAACCAGTGATCAGGCCTCTGGGTTTTGACTGGAAAATGGGCGTTAGCCTCATAACCGGGGCTGCGGCAAAAGAAATTGTAGTCAGTACAATGGCCGTTCTTTACCAGACCACCGATAGTCGCGACAGCCATCAATCACTCATCGGGAAATTGCAGAATCAGACCTATTCAAATGGTGATAAAAAAGGTGAACGCGTTTTTAATCCGGTGGTTGCCTTTGCTTTTCTGATATTTGTATTAATCTATTTCCCTTGCGTGGCGGTTGTTGCGGCAGTAAAGAAGGAAACAGGCGGTTGGAAATGGGCAGCCTTCCTTGCCGCTTACACCACAATTCTGGCCTACATTATGGCGTTTTTGGTTTATCAAATCGGTAGTTTGTTTTATTAAATCTTAAAGGAATGTTTCAGGAAATTCTTACATATTCGATATTGCTTTTTGTTGCTTATCTTTTAATCAGTAAGGGGATTCACTTTTTTAAAAAGCCCGCCAGCCATTGCGAATCATGCTTTGCAGCAAAAAGTGGGTGTAAAGCTGCAGAATTAAAAAAGTCGGTTAAAACACAAAAGTTAAACTAATTTCAAATTTTTTCGCCAGGGAAATTGACCCGAGATTTTTCTTTATGTTATTTCTGCTGTCGCGTAATTTTTTTTCTATTTTTGTTTCAAAAAAAATAAACATATAAATATGTACAAACTAATCCATCCGGAACTTATTAACGGATATTTTGTTGATTTGGGCGGTAATGAAATGGTGGTTGAGATTTTCAATATGCTTAAAGATGAGTACAACGAGAAAATTGTATTAATCGAAGAAGCCATAAAAAATAATGATTTTAACGGGATCAAACAATTGGTGCATCCTATCAAAAGTAATTTAAATTTTTTTATCGAAAAAAAGAGTGAATTTGGTCTAATGATTCAGGATTTTGAAGACAAAGGCGCTAATGGGAAAGAAATTGAGGATCCTGAGATGAAGAGAATTTATGCCAGTGAAATGAAATTCGACCAATTATTACTGCACTTTAAGAAGAAGTGCCATGAAACTTTTGCAGAAATCGAACATTACACAAAAAATTTTTAAATTCTGAACAATCACTGATTGTCAAGGCGGTTGAGGCCATCGACTGCAAGCTGAAAATTCGTTTTAATTTCGAGCGTTTTCTCATAATCCTTCCTTGCCAGACCGGCATTTCCTGCTAATTCGTAACTCCAGCCACGGTTGTACCAGGCTTCAGCATAACCAGGATCAATTTCAACAACTTTTGTAAAGTATTCGATGGCTTTGTCGAAATCCTTGATGTAAACAAGATTTATGTATCCAAGATTGTAATAGGCAAAAACGAAGTCCGGCTCGATCCCGATAATGGCCTGGTAGGTTGTAATGGCTTTTTCGATTTGCTCATTTTCCTGAAAAAACAAGGCTAACTGATAATATGGCTGAATGGTATTAGGCCTGATTTTGATTGCACTATTCAGGTATTCCACAGCAAGTGGATGATGTTTTGCTGAGAAAATTATCCCCAGTTGCAAATAAGCGTCATAATATTCCTGATCCTGGTCGGCAGCGGCTTTAAAATCGCTGATTGCGGCAGCAGTATCACCTTTTTCCATCTGGCCATAACCTCTGACAAAATAGGCCTCCGGGTTGATGTTATCATCCTTGATCAATTGGGTAGCCACCCTTGCAGATTCATCATACTCCCTCATGTAAAGATAAAGCATCGCCAGCTTGAGCCTGGTTTCTTTGTTTGATGCATCGATAGCCAAAGCTTTATCGAGCGACTCCTTGCATTTATCAGGATTACCCAAAACAAGATAGGCATCACTCAATAAAACAAAATGCGCAGGTTCGTCATTATTAATGTCGATAGCGAAGAAAATATCGCGTAAAGCACTATCAGCCTGTTGATGAGCCAGAAAATATTCAGCTCTTTCGATAAAGAGTTTGTCATCATTGCTGTTATTGAGGATTTTCTGATTGAGCAATTCAAGCTCAGAATTATCCTGTTCGATGCTGGCATCCGCCTGTTTGTCCTGCAGTTTATCAGACGGCCCGGAACAGGAGACTATCAGCCAAATGCCGGTGATGAATAATGTCAGTGATAAAAAACTTTTCATAAAAAGTAACAAATTAAAATTTCCGGACTTTGCCGTACTTTGCCGGATTACTTAACGTTTCAGGATCAAATCAATTATGATTAATCATCAGATAAAATAAAAAAACCTAACCGGCTGATTAATGCAGGTTAGGTTTTCCGGTTATTCAAAATCTGATCCCGATAGCTATCGGGACTAAATCTGAAATCCTCAATCCTTAAACCTTTGATTTTAAAAGCTCTCTGATTTTCAATTCCAACTCTTC
>CAYOWJ010000016.1:0-6941 GCA_964407625.1 uncultured Lentimicrobiaceae bacterium | reverse complement strand
TCAATCCTTAAACCTTTGATTTTAAAAGCTCTCTGATTTTCAATTCCAACTCTTCGGCCAATTCGGGATTGTCGGCAAGTAAGTTTTTAACACCTTCACGGCCTTGCCCCAATTTAGTGTCTCCATAACTAAACCATGAGCCACTTTTCTTGATAATTTCAAAATCAACGCCAAGGTCAATTATTTCTCCCAACCTCGAAATTCCTTCTCCATACATCAGGTCAAATTCGGCACTTTTGAAAGGTGGTGCAACTTTATTTTTCACAACCTTAACCCGAACCCGGTTTCCACTCATATTTTCGCCATCTTTAATCTGACCGATGCGCCGGATATCAAGGCGAACGGAGGCATAAAATTTAAGTGCATTTCCACCGGTGGTGGTTTCGGGATTACCAAAAACAACACCGATTTTTTCTCTCAACTGATTGATGAAAATACAGCATGCCCCAGTTTTGCTGATTGTTCCTGTGAGTTTCCTTAAAGCCTGCGACATCAACCGGGCCTGCAAGCCCATTTTTGAATCGCCCATTTCGCCTTCGATTTCACTTTTTGGTGTCAGGGCAGCAACCGAGTCGATCACAATTATATCAATTGCGCCTGATCTGATGAGGTTATCTGTAATCTCGAGTGCCTGCTCCCCATTATCGGGCTGCGACACTAAAAGATTTTTAATGTCGACGCCAAGTTTTTGAGCATAAAAACGATCAAAGGCATGCTCAGCATCAATAAATGCAGCGATACCGCCGAGTTTTTGTGCTTCGGCAATGGCATGAATTGCAAGGGTTGTTTTACCGGATGATTCAGGCCCATAAATTTCGATAACCCTGCCACGTGGCAGACCGCCAATTCCCAGGGCAGCATCCAGCCCGATTGAACCGGAAGAAAAACAGGCAATATTCTCTATCGGCGAATCACCCAGTTTCATGATTGCACCTTTGCCATAATTTTTTTCGATGTTTCCTAACGTCCTTTCCAGTGCCAACAATTTCTCGGCCCGGATTTTGTCAGCAGGATTTTGTACTTCTTTTGCCATAATATTAGGTGTTATTTTGATTTATCCCTGCATTGCTTTCAAAATCTGCGCTGCATGGTTTTTGGTTTCAACTTTTTCGAAAACATTTTCAATCTTTCCAGATTCATCAATAACGTAGGTTGTACGCAAAATCCCTTCGTAGTCTTTTCCGTACATTTTCTTCATTCCCCAGGTTCCAAAAGCCTTTAAAACGGTTTTATCAACATCCGGAATTAAAGCAAATGGCAACTCATACTTTTCGGCAAATTTCTTTTGTTTTTGCTGATTATCTGCACTTACACCAATAATCTTATACCCTTTGCTCATCAAATCGCTGTAGTTATCTCTTAAGTTGCATGATTCAGCGGTACATCCGGGGGTATCAGCTTTGGGGTAAAAATAAAGGATTACTTTACTTCCTCTGAAATCGCTTAATTTCAGCGCATTGCCATCCTGGTCAATTGTAGCAAAATCAGGTGACTGATCGCCTATTCTTAAAAATGCCATGATTAATTTTTTTTGGTTAGGTTACAAATGTAGCCAAATTGAATTTTACTGGTTTTCAATTTAAGAAATATTATGAATCGGTAACTTTTCCTTTAGCACCTTGCTTTCATAGAATTTACAGAAATGGCTGATGGTGCAGGTTTCGCATTTAGGTTTCCGTGCCTGGCAAACATATCTTCCATGCAAAATAAGCCAGTGATGTGCCTGTGAAATATGCTTTTGGGGAATGTTTTTCACCAATTGCTTTTCGGTATCAAACGGAGTTTTCGAATTTGTTGTCAAGCCTAATCTTTTTGAAACCCTGAAAACATGTGTATCAACCGCCATCGCTGGTTTGGAGAACATTACCGATAATATCACATTTGCGGTCTTCCGCCCTACTCCGGGTAGTTTTTGCAACTCATCCAAATCAGCAGGCACAATACTTTCAAAATCATTAAAAAGCATTTTTGCCATACCTACGAGGTGTTTGCTTTTATTATTGGGATAAGAGCAGCTTTTGATGATTTCGAAAACTTCGGATTCGTTTGAATTGGCTAACGATTTAACATCTGGAAACTTTTCAAAAAAATGAGGAGTGATCAGATTTACTCTTTTGTCGGTGCATTGCGCCGAGAGGATTACAGCCACCAATAATTCATAGGGTTCGGTAAATACCAGTTCTGTTTCGGCATCAGGCTGGTTGACCGAAAAATATCCGACAAACAATTTGTATCTTTCCGCTTTTGTCACTGCAGTTTTTTTTAAAGTAAAAAAGCCACTCAATCATGAGTGGCTTTCAATTTTTTACTCACCCGAAGTCCGGGACTTAATTAAGCATCAAACTAAATTCACCTGCACTTTTCGTTCTGCCCACAGATAATGCTTTTGAGTAATTCATAATGTTTTTGATCACCGATTCGCTTGGTCCAACTTTCAAAATGCTTAAGTAATTTTTAACTTTAATAATTGCCTTAAACTCGGATGAAAGTTTTTGATTGGCATTGATTACTTTGTAGTAGTCATTAGCCTTAGGATCAATGGACTCACTGTAAGCAAACAGGATCAGATCGTTAAGCGTATTGAAATGTTGCATAGGCATTTTGTAAATTATTAATTTGATTTACAAGCAAGCAAACGCAACATGATTTGCTTTTATTTCACATGCCGGAAATTTTGGAAAACAGTTATTTGGTAAGAATAACGTTTTTTTCTTTGATGAGTTTGCGGAGGTTAATCAGCGCATAGCGCATTCTTCCCAAAGCCGTATTAATACTGACATTGGTTTGTTCGGCAATGTCTTTAAAACTCATTTCGGAATAATGCCTCATAAAAAGAACCTCTTTTTGCTCAGGGGGGAGTAACTCGATGAGTTTTCGAACATCATCGTGAATCTGATCTGTAATCATCTGGTCTTCGATAGAAGGATCAGTGAAACGGATGGTGTCGAAAATATCAAAATCGCTGTTATCATTATCAACAACCGGAATGCGTTTCGATTTCCGGAAATAGTCGATAATCAGATTATGAGCAATTCGCATCACCCACTGGATAAACTTACCTTCTTCCTTGTAAGCTCCTGAACGGATGGTGTTAATAACTTTGATAAATGTATCCTGGAAAATGTCATCGGCAAGTTGCTTATCTTTAACTACCATTAAAATGTAAGCAAAAACCCTGTTTTGATGACGGTGAATCAAGTGTTCGAGGCTAGCCTGGTTGCCCTGTAAATACTGACCGATCAACTCCTTGTCTGAAGGCAATTGAGATTTCATAATATTCTCCTTTCTTATGTTCATTACAAAGAGTAAAGTTTAACCGATATCAGTCCTCCGTATTTTAATTTTAGAATGATGTGAATGATAGTTGATTAGGCAACTTTCGACGGCAAATATAAACATAAAATTATTATCACCAAATTTAATTTTACTTTTGCCACCATGCACGCCGGAAATTTTTCCGGAAAATTTTGCAAAAAACATACCAGAAACCCGGAAGAAAATTTCAAATGTCCGAAGTTGATTTTAATACATTAGATCATAAAAAGTTTATCCTGATTAAAGGGGCCAGGGTACATAACCTGAAAAATATTGATGTTGCCATCGAACGCAATAAACTTGTAGTTATCACTGGTTTATCGGGCTCCGGCAAATCATCATTAGCTTTTGACACCCTTTACGCCGACGGACAAAGGCGGTATGTTGAAAGCCTCAGTTCGTATGCCCGGCAATTCCTTGGCAGGATGCAAAAACCAGAAGTCGATTACATCAAGGGGATTTCACCAGCCATCGCTATCGAGCAAAAGGTTAATTCACGAAATCCACGTTCAACTGTTGGAACATCAACAGAAATTTACGAGTATCTTAAACTGCTTTTTGCCAGAATTGGAAGTACTTTTTCACCGGTTTCAGGAAATCTGGTAAAGCGGCATTCGGTGTCAGATGTAGTAAATTTTGTTTTATCGCTGCCACAGGAGACCAGGGTTTTGATTACTTGTCCGCTAAAGCTGAAAACAGGCCGGATTTTGGGAGATCATCTGACAGTATTGATGCAACAAGGTTTCCAAAGAATTTTAATCGGCAGGGAAGTTGTAAAAATTGAGGATGCGCTGAATAATCTGACCGATTTTACCAATACCTCCAATATCAAAATTGTGATCGACAGGTTGGTAGTGAAAAACGAAAACGGAGAAGAACAGTCGCGAATTGCCGACTCGGTGCAGACCGCATTTTATGAAGGCGACGGCGAATGCCTGATTGAAGTTTTTGAGGAAGACACTGTCGTTACCGAAGTTTTTTCCAATAAATTCGAACTCGACGGGATAACTTTTGAAGAACCATCGGTTAATCTTTTCAGTTTTAATAACCCTTTTGGGGCTTGCAAAAAGTGTGAAGGCTTTGGAAGTGTTATCGGAATTGATGAAGACCTTGTGTTCCCCGACAAAAGCCTGTCGGTTTATCAGGGGGCAGTGGCTCCCTGGAAGGGCGAGAAAATGGGGCAATGGAAAGACTTGTTTATCCTGAATGCGCATAAATTTGATTTCCCGATACACAAACCTTATTTTAATCTTTCCCGTGAACAACAAGACCTGCTTTGGAGCGGCAATGAGTATTTTGAGGGAATCAATGATTTTTTCAGACAGGTTGAAGAACAGACCTATAAAATCCAGTACCGGGTTATGCTTTCGCGATATCGCGGAAAAACAGTTTGCCCCGATTGCCGGGGAACACGATTAAGAAAAGACGCCAATTATGTAAAAATTTCAGGGAAATCGATCAGCGACCTGGTTTTGATGCCACTCGAAGAGCTGATGGGATTTTTCAAAACAATAACTCTTTCGGATTATGAGAAAAATGTATCCAAACGAATACTCATCGAAATTTTAAACCGGCTCACATTTTTGTGTGATGTCGGGCTTGGATATCTTACGCTTAACAGGTTATCTTCGACATTATCAGGTGGCGAATCGCAGCGCATCAACCTGGCTACCTCACTTGGCAGCAGCCTCGTGGGTTCGATGTATGTGCTGGATGAACCCAGCATCGGCCTTCATCCACGCGACACACAGCGTTTGATAAAGGTTTTGCAACGGCTCCAGAAACTCGAAAACACAGTTATCGTGGTTGAACACGACGAGGATATCATCCGCTCGGCTTACCAGATTATCGACATTGGCCCTCTGGCCGGGGTTCATGGCGGCGAGGTTGTTTTTAGCGGTTCTTTTTCCGATTTAATGAAATCAAAGGAGAGTTATACTGCAAAATATCTGAATAAAGAATTGGCCATCAAACTTCCCGAATGGCGAAGAAAATGGACTGATTTTATCGAAATTCAGGGTTGCCGCGAAAACAATCTTAAAAATATCAACACCAAATTTCCATTAAACATTTTAACGGTTGTAACCGGCGTTAGCGGCTCAGGGAAATCATCGCTGGTAAAGGGAATTTTGTATCCTTCGTTAAAAAGACATCTGGGTGGATACACCGAAAAATCAGGAAAATTCGACAAAATGACCGGCGATCTGAAACGAATAGAAGCCGTTGAATTTGTTGACCAAAATCCGATAGGCCGCTCATCACGGTCAAATCCTGCCACTTATGTTAAAGCTTACGACGAAATCCGGAGCCTTTATGCCGATCAGCAACTGGCGCTGGTGCGCGGTTACAAGCCCGGCTTTTTCAGTTTTAATGTCGAAGGTGGGCGTTGCGAAGAATGTGAGGGCGAAGGCCTGGTGAAAATTGAGATGCAGTTTATGGCTGACATTTATCTCACTTGTGAAGCCTGCGGCGGTAAAAGATTTAAAAATGAGGTTCTCGATGTTACCTATTTCGATAAAAACATCAGCGAAATACTCGATATGACCGTAAATCAGGCGATCGAATTTTTCGGAACAGAAAAGAAACCAAAAGCTACCGAGAAACGTATTCTTACCAGGCTTCAGCCTTTGCAGGATGTGGGGCTGGGATATTTAAAGCTTGGACAATCGTCGAGTACGCTGTCGGGGGGCGAAGCACAGCGGGTAAAACTGGCTTCATTTTTAACAAAAGGATCCGCCGAGCAGCCAACCATGTTCATTTTTGATGAACCAACTACCGGCCTGCATTTTCACGACATCAATAAATTGCTTGATTCGTTTTATGCACTTATTGAGCATGGCCACAGCATCATCGTCATCGAGCACAACCCTGATGTTATAAAATCGGCAGACTGGGTGATTGACCTTGGCCCGGAAGGCGGCGATAAAGGCGGTTACATTGTTTTTGAAGGAACACCCGAAGACCTGGTCAGGCAGGAAAACTCCTACACTGGGCAATTTTTAAAAACTAAACTCGAAAGGTAAAATGGATCAGCAAACAAAACTTTTGATTCTGATGATTTTAATTTTTCTTTTCAATATTCCTTTTGGCTATTGGCGGGCAAATGTTAAAAAATATGGGCTTCAATGGTATCTGGCGATTCATCTTCCTGTGCCACCAATTATTATGGCGAGAATATTATCAGATGTAGGTTTTCACTGGTCAACCTATATTTTCCTGGTCGGTGGTTTTTTTGTGGGACAGTTGACCGGTGGAAAAATATATCAGTGGTGGATAAGCCGCGAAAGGAAGCGGATTTCGTCGTGTTTGGTTATGGATTTTTATCAAACGCTGTGTCATTGATACTTCACGAGTGGCCAGTCAAAAATGTATCTTTGCTATTCTTAAAAACAAAGATTCATTATGCCACATCAATCACCGTTAGCTGAGATTTTACGGCCAAATTCGCTGGATGGTTACATCGGTCAGGAGCATTTGCTTGGCGAAAACGCCATCTTACGCCGGAGCATCGAATCGGGGAACATTCCTTCGATGATCTTATGGGGACCTCCCGGAACCGGAAAAACCACACTCGCATTTATCATTTCGCAAACACTCAGCAGGCCATTTCATACATTGAGCGCCAT
>CAYOWJ010000015.1:24756-26397 GCA_964407625.1 uncultured Lentimicrobiaceae bacterium | reverse complement strand
TCGATTTATCTGATACTAAATGGCCTCGAAAGGTTTACGATTGAACAATTCAGAGTAAATATCAGGTACACTATTTTAAACATTCACATATCCCAGGCACAAATTATTGCCGGAATCCTGATCCTGGCGGGATTATCCGGTTTGGTCTGGTTAAATTATCAACATCAAATTTTAAAAATAAAAAATGCCTCAAAAAATTAATCTTCAACTGCTTACTATGCAGGTAGCTAACCTGGCACGCGCAACCGGATTATTTCTCAAAAAAGAAATCAACAATTTATCCTTCAAAGATATCGAGTCGAAAGGCACGCATGATTTTGTTAGTTATGTCGACAAAACTGCCGAAAAACAAATCATCGCAGAGCTTCGGAAAATTTTGCCTGAAGCCGGCTTTATCGCCGAAGAAAGCGTTGATTTATTGCCTGCAGCGCGCTACAATTGGGTGATCGACCCTTTGGACGGGACCACGAATTTCATCCATCGCATTCCTGTTTTCTCCATCAGCATTGCTTTGATGGAAAATGACGAAGTAATTTCAGGTGTTATTTTCGACCCAAGCCATGATGAATGTTTTTATGCCTGGAAAGGAAGCCAGGCTTTTCTTAACCAGCAAATTATCCACGTTAGTGAACCTGAAAAAATTGGGGATGGCCTTTTTGCAACTGGCTTTCCTTATTACGATTATTCAAAACTGGACAACTACATCCAAATGTTTACCTTTTTGCTGAAGAACAGCCACGGAGTCCGCCGCCTGGGATCGGCAGCAATTGATCTGGCCTATGTGGCATGTGGCCGTTTTGAAGGATTTTACGAATATAGCCTTCATCCGTGGGATGTAGCGGCAGGATCACTCATCGTAAAACAAGCCGGTGGCCGGGTATCAGATTTTTCCGGAAACAGCAATTTCATTTTTGGTAAAGAAATCATTGCCACAAACAACAATGTTTACAGTGAGTTTTTGTCGTGTGTTGAAAATTTTTTCGCCGAAAATTGATTTTTAAACTAATATTGTAGCTTAAATGAATTGGAATTCTGATACATCAATGCAACACAAGAATATTAAAGAAACACCCGGTGAAAGACTCATTAAAAGTGAAGTCGAAAACACCAAAGATAGCCCGGGACGTAGTATTGCCAAGGCAATTAGCTGGAGAGTTATGGGCTCGTTCGGCACATTTCTTATTTCGTTAGTCATTTTTCGCAGCTATACCAACCAATCGGATAGCGAAGTTTTAGGAAATGCCACCTTAGTAGCTGTTGCAGAAGCTGTTTCTAAAATTATCCTGTATTACATTCATGAACGACTCTGGGCAAATATTAAATGGGGGAAATACTGGAAAAGTTATTGGAGCCGTCGGGCATGGAAAAAGCTTTACCGCCAGATGCACGAAAAAAAAAGCAATCATTGATTTTTATTTTAACACCAAAGCCGGGAGTTTTTTATGATTAACCTAAGGAGAATTACTTTACTTGTTTCGATTGTATTGGTTTTATTTTCACAGCTACTGTGGAGTGAAAATAACCAGAAATTTGATGATTCGACCAGGGTTTATAAAATTTACACCTTCGACATCAAGGAAGAAATTGCTCCGCCAATCTGGCATGTAACCAAAAAATCGTTTCAATCGGCCAAAGATACTG
>CAYOWJ010000015.1:15334-24656 GCA_964407625.1 uncultured Lentimicrobiaceae bacterium | reverse complement strand
ATGGTTGATCCGAGAATTGTTATTGAAGGCATCACTGATTCGGGAAAAGTTATCACTTTTACAACCAGTGAAGCCATGAAATTCGGTTATTGCGAAGGATCCGCCGAAAGTATTGATGAAGTCATAAAAATGGCCGGTGTTAAAAATTATCAAATAATCGAGCACCACATCACCTTTCTCGACAAAATTATCCGGTGGCTGATCAATCCGTTCGTTTCCGGCATTCTGATCATGATAATTATTGGCGGGATTTATTTCGAACTGCAAACTCCCGGCCTCGGGTTCCCAATCCTGGCAGCCATTACAGCAGCGTTGCTTTACTTTGCTCCTTTGTATTTGGAAGGGCTTGCTGAAAATTGGGAAATCATCATTTTTATTATCGGCCTGATATTGCTTGCTGTTGAACTTTTTGTGATCCCGGGTTTTGGCGTTGCCGGGATACTCGGGATTGTTTTTATCGTTGCGGGCCTTGCTTTAAGCCTGGTTGATAATGTTGGGTTCGAATTCAGCCCTGCGGCACTTGGCAAACTGATCAGAGCACTTTTTACCGTAATTATTGCTTCGTTTGTTTCGATAGTCGCCTCGATTTATTTCAGCCGAAAACTTTTTGGCTCAACCAGGTTTGGTGAGCTTGCATTAACTTCAGTGCAGGAAAAAAACGATGGCTTCACCTCAGCAATCGACGCTTACACGGCGATGATCGGACAAGAAGGTGTCGCTAAAACAGTGTTGCGTCCGGCCGGAAAAATTTTAATTGATGGCGAAACATACGATGCGACCGCTGAATCCGGGTTTATCGAAAAAGATGAGAAAATCAGGGTTATCCGGTATGTTAACACCCAGCTTTTTGTCAGAAAAACCACCTGATTGCGAAGGCGCTGACTTTTTTATCAACTTTCGTACTTCTGGCTTTTTGCTAAAGATTTGGAATATAATGGTATCTTTGCACCCCCAAAACTATTTTTGATATTTTATTCTATGCTGGCAAAATTATTTTTAATAAAAAAGAGATGGATTGACATTGAGTTGGAGATGAACGATCCTGCGGCTATGTCCGACATGAAGCGTTACATCAAGCTCAACAAGGATTATAAAGAACTCCAGCCCATTATTGAAGGTTACGAAGAACTCAAAAAGATTGGTGAAGACATCGAATCGGCGAAGGACATTATAAAAAATGAAAAGGACGAAGAATTCAGGACAATGGCCAAGGAAGAGCTTAATGATCTGGTCCTTCGCCAGACAAACCTGGAAGAGAAAATTCGTCTGATGCTGATTCCTGCTGATCCTGAAGACAGCAAAAATGCGATTGTCGAAATCAGGGCCGGAACCGGGGGCGATGAAGCCAGTATTTTTGCAGGCGACCTTTACCGGATGTATGTAAAATTCTGCGAGACCAAAAACTGGAAAACCGAAGGTGTCGATTTTACCGAAGGTACAGTTGGCGGCTATAAAGAGGTTATTTTTAATATTTCGGGAGATGACGTTTACGGACAAATGAAATATGAATCAGGCGTTCATCGGGTACAGCGGGTTCCTAAAACCGAAACACAGGGAAGGATTCATACATCGGCGGCATCGGTAGTTGTTTTACCTGAAGCCGACGAATTCGACATTGACCTGAAACCCGCCGATATCCGCAAAGACACTTTTTGTTCATCAGGTCCGGGCGGACAATCCGTCAACACAACGTACTCAGCCATCAGGCTTACCCACATTCCCACCGGAATTGTGGCTTCATGCCAGGATCAGAAATCCCAGGTAAAAAACTTTCAGAAAGCTTTGGCAGTGCTTCGTACCAGGATTTATGAATTAGAATATCAAAAACACCTGGACGAAATTTCTTCTAAAAGAAAAACAATGGTTTCAACCGGCGACAGATCGGCAAAAATCAGGACGTACAATTATCCACAGGGACGCGTAACCGACCACAGGATAAGCCTTACCATGTACAACCTGCAATCGTTTGTTGACGGAAATATCCAGGAGATGATCGATCAGTTGCAACTTGCCGAAAATGCTGAAAGGCTTAAAGCCGAAGTTGAAGGAAAATAACTGCCGTTTTTTTTTAAAATTTAAAATATTTTATCTCACTTATTACGTTTGTAAAATAACAATTTCCTGTTTTAACAGAGAAAAATTATCGATATGGAATACAATTCACAACGCGCGAAGCTTCCTGTTCCGGAATATGGAAGAAATCTTCAGAAAATGGTTGAATTCATCAAAACCTTCGAAAACCGGGAAAAAAGAACACAACTGGCTTATCAGATTGTGGACATTATGGCTGAAATGCACACCCTTTCGAAAGAAACGGCCGATTTCCGTCATAAACTCTGGGATCATCTTCACATCATGTCAAGTTTCAATTTAGATGTTGACTCCCCATTTCCTGTCCCGGATACCGAAATATTATATAAAAAACCAAACCGGCTCGACTATCCCAGGAAAGATATCAAATTCCATCATTACGGAAAAAATATCGAGCTGATTATCGATTATGCCAAGGATTACGAAGAAGGCCCCGAAAAGGATCTGCTTGTAAAAACAATCGCTAATCACCTGAAAAAATCATACCTCACCTGGAACCGTGATTCGGTAAATGATGAACTGATAACCGACCACCTTGCTGAGCTTTCGGATAACAAACTCGAACTGGCCGAAGATGAGCAGTTGAATAAAACCAACGAAATATTGGCCCGTAACGCTAAACACAAAACCAGCAAACCTGCGCCCAATAATCGGCCAGGTCAGAGTTATTCGCGGCCAAACCCGAATTTTCAGCGAAACCCACACCAGCAAAATAAACCCAGAAGGAAGTAAATTTTTCTGTTTCAATCTTAAAAAAACCATTTAAATAAACCTCGATGAGTTCATTTGAGATTCGCGGAGGCAAAAAACTTAAAGGAGAGATTATTCCTCAGGGTGCAAAAAATGAGGCCTTACAGGTTATTTGCGCAACTTTGCTCACACCCGAAAAAATTACCATCAGCAATATTCCACGCATCAGGGATGTAATTAAACTTATCGAATTACTCCGGGATCTCGGGGTAAGCGTGAACGAAATTAATGATAACACCTTTTCATTTCAGGCGACACAGGTTGACCTTGAATTTTTAAAGTCGAAAGATTTTAAGAAAAAGGCTGCAGGGCTTCGCGGCTCCATCATGATTGTTGGCCCGCTGCTTGCCAGGTTTGGTAAAGCCTACATCCCGCAGCCTGGTGGTGATAAAATCGGGCGTCGCAGGCTCGATACCCATTTTATCGGTTTACAGCAACTTGGCGCTACTTTTAACTACGATTTTGTTGAGAATTTCTATCAGGTTGAAGCTTCCAGACTAAAAGGAGCCTACATGCTGCTCGATGAAGCCTCCGTTACAGGAACAGCCAATATTTTAATGGCAGCCACCCTCGCCGAAGGAACGACAACAATTTTTAATGCTGCATGCGAGCCTTATGTGGTGCAACTTTCGGAAATGCTTAACAGGATGGGCGCTAAGATAACAGGCATCGGATCAAACCTGCTGTTTATCGAAGGCGTCGAACATCTGAAAGGAACCGATCATACCTTACTTCCCGATATGATCGAAATCGGAAGTTTTATCGGGCTTGCCGCCATGACACACTCCGAAATCACCATCAAAAATGTTCAATTCGAAAAATTAGGAATTATCCCCGAGGTTTTTCGCCGTCTTGGCATAAACCTCGAGCGTAGAGGCGATGATATTTTTATTCCGGAACAGGAACATTACGAGGTTGAAACTTTTATGGATGGTTCCATCATGACCATTTCTGATGCGCCATGGCCGGGTTTTACGCCTGATCTCATCAGCATTGCCCTGGTAGTCTCCATCCAGGCAAAAGGAAGCGTACTGATCCATCAGAAAATGTTTGAGAGCCGCCTGTTTTTTGTTGATAAACTCATCGATATGGGCGCGCAGATCATCCTTTGCGACCCGCACAGGGCAACTGTAATCGGGCTCGACCGTAAACAAAACCTTCGTGGCATCCGAATGGTTTCTCCGGATATCAGAGCTGGGGTAGCATTGCTCATCGCTGCGCTTTCGGCTGATGGAAAAAGTGTGATTGATAATATTGACCAGATCGACCGTGGCTATCAGAATATCGACGGTCGCCTTAGGGCACTTGGTGCAGACATAAAAAGAATTTAAAACAATAATTTATAATGAAAAGAAAACTGATTATTCCAATATTAGGCTTTGTGATGGCTTTTTTGCCAGGAAGTTTTATTTATGGGCAAGCAACAAATGCTCCCAAAACAGGCACCCAAATTGGCGATATCGCCCCGGAGATTGTGCTTAACAACCCCGATGGAAAACAATTTAAACTTTCCGACTTACGTGGAAACATTGTGTTGATCGACTTCTGGGCATCGTGGTGCAGGCCGTGCAGGCAGGAAAATCCAAATGTAGTGGCTGCTTACCAGAATTTTAAAGATAAAAAATTTGTCGATGCCAGTGGTTTCAGAATTTTTAGTGTTTCGCTTGACAAAACCCAGCCCGATTGGGTAAAAGCCATCAAAGCCGACAATCTCTCCTGGGATGAGCATGTGAGCGACCTTAAAGGCTGGCAATCGGCAATTGGAAGGGTTTACGGGGTTAACTCGATCCCGATGAATTTCCTTTTAGATAAAGACGGAAAAATTATCGCCACAAATCTCCGCGGAAATGCACTGGTTGAAGCATTGAATAAACTTGTAAAATAAATGTTTCCGAGGCTTACCGCTAAAACCGGATTCCTTCATTATCTGACAATTTGACTTTATAATAATGTGTTGGCAATAATTTTGCTAACCATTTTTAACTTCAATAAATTGGTGTTGTAAAAACGCTTTTAAGAAAAAAACATGGCAGAAGAAATCAATAAAAACGAAGAAATCGCAGAAGTTCCGGAAACACAGGAAGCTTCCGACCAAACTCCGGCACAGGAAAAAGCCAGCGAACCAAAAACTGAAACCAGTTGGTTGAACCGGAAATCGAAATCAAAAGATAAAAAAGACGATAAAAAGTATCTCGAAAGAATAGATGAATTAGAAGCTAATCTTGCTGAGCTAAATGATAAATACCTCAGGCTCTTTTCGGAGTTTGACAACTACCGCAAGAGAACCCTCAAAGAAAGACTCGACCTTATAAAATCAGCTTCACAGGACCTGATCATCGAACTTTTACCGGTTGTTGATGATTTTGAAAGAGCACTCAAAGCCCTCGAAACAACTCATGATTCGGTAAAAGCAGCCGAAGGTGTTCAACTGATTTACAACAAATATAAAAATATCCTCCTCCGCAAAGGCCTGGAACCGATGGTTACAAAAGGTCAGGAATTTGATACCGATTTTCATGAAGCCATCACCAATGTTCCTGCGCCATCCGACGACCTAAAAGGTAAAGTCGTTGATGAAATCGAAAAAGGATATTTGCTCAACGGAAAAGTTATCAGGTTTGCAAAAGTCATCATTGGCCAGTAAACTATTTTTATACAAGTAAAGACGATAAAATGTCAACCAAAAGAGACTACTACGAAATACTGGAACTTCAGAAGAATGCTGATGAAGCCGAAATTAAAAAGGCTTACCGCAAGATGGCATTGAAGCATCATCCCGATAAAAATCCTGGCGATAAAGATGCTGAGGAGCGATTTAAAGAAGCAGCCGAAGCTTACGAAGTTTTACGTGATCCCCAAAAGCGCGAACGATACGACCGATACGGCCATGCCGGTGTTGGCAACCAGGGTGGAGGCGGTTTTGGAATGTCGATGGATGATATTTTCTCGAATTTTGGCGACATTTTCGGTGGTGGATTTGGCGGATTTGGCGGTGGATTTGGCAACAGTTCACGGCGGAGAAACGTTAACCGCGGCACCAACCTCCGGGTTAAAGTGCGCATGACTTTAGATGAAATTGCCACCGGTGTTGAGAAAAAACTGAAAGTTAACAAATACGTAAAATGCAACGAATGCTCAGGAACCGGCGCTAAAAACGGTTCTGCCTACAGCAACTGTCATACCTGTCACGGCACTGGCCAGGTTACACGTGTTACAAACACTTTTCTCGGACAGATGCAGACCACTTCGACCTGCCCGGCCTGTGGTGGCGAAGGCCAGACGATAACCAGCAAATGTAATTCATGCGGTGGCGATGGAATCGTGAAAGGTGAAGAAGTAATTTCGGTTAATATTCCGGCTGGTGTTGCCGATGGTATGCAACTTTCGGTCAGCGGCAAAGGAAATGCTGGCGCACGTAGTGGCATAAACGGTGATCTGATTGTTCTGGTTGAAGAAATCGAACATCAGGATTTAATCCGTGATGGCGATAATCTGATTTTTGACAAATACATCACTTTTTCGGATGCTGCTTTGGGTTGTAATCTCGACGTGCCAACGCTCGATGGCAAAGCCCGCGTAAAGATTGAACCAGGTACACAAAGTGGAAAAGTGTTGAGGCTGAAAGGAAAAGGCCTTCCCCATCTTCAATCTTATGGAAAAGGAGATCTTCTGGTAAACGTTAACATCTGGGTTCCTCAAATTCTTTCGCGTGAAGAAAGAACCATGCTCGAAAAGCTGAACGATTCTCCAAACTTTGCACCTGACCTCGAGAAAACGCGCAACAGCTTCTTTGCACGAATGAAGGACTACTTTCAGCGATAAGAAATTTCACGAAGGTTTCCTTTAAAATTTCAAGTAAGCTTTTTCATTTTCTAATATTTTAATTCTGTTTCCCGGATTTTATATCATTCGACGCAATGATGACCCTGCAGTTCTTTTAAACAAAGGGATTCAAATAATTATGCCTTTGGCTTTTTCATCATAAATTTGCACCCACAAGTTTTAATTCCAAAATATGGATGAAATTAAAGTAGTTGAAGTAACCAAACAATACGCCGGCCACCTGGCACTCAATAAAGTGAGCATCGATGTGCCAAAAGGTAGCATTTTTGGATTATTGGGTCCGAATGGCGCCGGCAAAACTTCACTCATCAGAATTATCAACCGGATAACAGCTCCCGATAGTGGCGAGCTTTATTTTAACGGTCACCCGCTTTCGGCTGACGATGTTTCGCAGATTGGCTATCTGCCCGAAGAAAGAGGCCTCTACAAAAAAATGAAAGTTGGCGAACAGGCGCTTTATCTTGCGCAGCTTAAAGGCCTGAGCAAAGCCGACGCAATGGAAAAACTGAAATTCTGGTTCAGGAAATTTGACCTCGGAAGTTGGTGGAATAAAAAAGTCGAAGAACTTTCGAAAGGCATGCAGCAAAAGGTTCAGTTTATCGTCACTGTAATCCACGAGCCCAAACTGTTGATTTTCGATGAGCCTTTCAGCGGTTTCGATCCCATCAATGTAAATCTTTTAAAAGAAGAAATTCTGAATCTCCGCCAAAAAGGCGCTACCATCATTTTCTCCACGCACAATATGGCCTCTGTTGAAGAACTTTGCGACCATATCGCCCTTATCAACAAAGCCGAAAAAATCCTTGATGGCAAAGTTGCAGATATTAAAGATTCGTTCAAAAAGAATATTTTCGAAATCGTTTACCGAAACCCAAACAGGTCGATCGGCTATAACCTGCCTGAATCCTATGTTCTGGTCAGTGAAGAACATCATGGAAACATGGCAAAAGCCAGGATAAAAATCCCTTCCGGAGAAACGCCAAACCAACTGCTTCAGCTTGCTATTACCGATGTTGAAGTGCATGCCTTCAGCGAAATTATGCCAACCATGAACGATATTTTCATTTCGAAAGTTAACGAATACGAAAATTATTCCCGAAAAATCTGATCCATCATGAACAAAACACGCATCATCATTCAAAGGGAATATCTGTCGAGAGTCAAAAAGAAATCATTTTTGATCATGACCATCCTAGGCCCCCTTCTGATGGCTTCGATCTGGGTAATTCCGCTCTATCTGGCAAATACCTCCAACGAAAAAAAAGTCATTCAGGTTCTCGATGAAACCGGGATATTCAACAAAAAGTTTAAAAGTACAGCCGAGCTAACATTTGTACCCGTTTCGATGGAAATTGAAACAGCCAAAAACGGACTTTCAAGCAGCGGCAACTATGCCTTGTTGTTTATCCCGAAAACACAGCTAAACGTGCCAACGTCAGCTATCCTTTATTCCGCCGGTCAGCCCTCGATTGATGTAAAAAGTCATATTAAGGAAGTGATGCAGCGGGAAATCGAAAGCCTAAAACTCGAAACCTCCGGGGTTGACCCTGAAATCCTGAAATCCATCAAAACCAACATCAATATCAACACCATCAAAATTGATGAAAACGGCGCCGAAACAAAGAGTTTTACGGAAGTAAGCATGGTTGTAGGCATTTTTGCAGGCATCCTGATTTATATGTTTATTTTCATGTTTGGCGCCCAGGTGATGCGCGGCGTTATTGAAGAAAAAACCAGCCGCATCATCGAAGTTATCATTTCGTCGGTAAGGCCTTTCCAGTTGATGATGGGAAAAATTGTAGGCATTGCCCTGGTTGGGCTGACGCAATTTCTGCTTTGGGTGATACTTACATTCAGCATTGTTACTTTCTTTCAGCTTTCGATGGCCGGTGATGCAAAACTTTCGAAAACTGATCAAATGTTTTCGCCTCAGGGAAAAATCCTGAACGCAGAAAAGCTTAAGGATTTTTCGGAAAAAACAGCCGAAAAAGACGACATGGAATTCCAGATTATCGAAGCTATTTCATCGATAAATTACGGCGTGATGGTAGGTTCGTTTATCTTCTTTTTCCTTGCGGGATATCTCCTGTACGCCGCATTATTTGCTGCCATTGGTTCGGCAGTTGACAGCGAGGCCGACACCCAGCAATTCATGTTTCCGGTAACCATTCCGCTCATACTTTCGATTGTGATGGCGCAATTTGTCATCACCAATCCCGATGGGCCTGTGGCTTTCTGGTTTTCGATAATTCCGCTCACTTCGCCGGTAATCATGATGGTGCGAATCCCTTTTGGGGTGCCATTCTGGGAACTGTTTTTATCGATGTCGCTTCTTGTTGTAACTTTTCTTGGCGCCACCTGGATGGCTGCAAAGATTTATCGTACAGGCATTTTGATGTACGGAAAAAAAGTTAATTATGCCGAGTTGTGGAAATGGCTGCGATACAAGCAATGATGAAAAAGCGACAGGGAGATGGGGCGACTGGGGGATGGGGAGATGGGGAAATGGGGAGACTGGGCGACTGGGGGATGGGGCGACTGGGCGACAGGGCGACAGGGAGATGGGACGACTGGGAGATGGAAGAATGGGAAATTGGGAGATTGGGTATTTTCAAAAACCGACCATTCCACCATTCCA
>CAYOWJ010000015.1:0-15234 GCA_964407625.1 uncultured Lentimicrobiaceae bacterium | reverse complement strand
CATTCCACCATTCCAAAATTAAAATAACAAATACCTGTACCTGATGAATTATTTTGAAGTAAATATCTTATTAAAAGACACAACAGCACCCGATTCACGCGATATTATCGCTGCTCATCTGAGCGAGCTTGAATTTGAGAGTTTTGAAGATACCGAAACCGGACTAAAAGCATTTATCCAGGAGCATCTTTACAACGAAAGCGCTGTTAAAGAAGCCCTCGACGAAATTAGTGAGATGATCCGTTTTACCCGGGAGGTTAATTTTATTCCTGAACAAAACTGGAACGAAACCTGGGAGAAGAACTATGAACCTGTTATGATTGCAGGCAAATGCTTTATCCGTGCGCCATTTCATGCACCAAACCAGGGAGCAAAATACGAATTGATCATCGAACCAAAAATGTCGTTTGGAACCGCCCATCATGAAACGACTTCGATGATGATTGAATTGATCCTTGAGAAAAACTGGCAGGGTAAAAAAGTCCTCGACATGGGCAGTGGAACTGGCGTTCTGGCGATTTTGACATCCAAAATGGGCGCTCCTGAAATTATGGCCATTGATAACGATGAATGGGCATTTTTAAATGCTGTCGAAAATGTAGAGCGTAATAACACCAGCAACATCAAGGTTTTGCAGGGTGATGATACGTTGATCGAGGATCAGAAATTCGATGTCATCATTGCCAACATCAACAGGAATATTTTGCTGGCGCAGATTCAAAATTATACAAGGGCGCTTAATCCGGGCGGAGAAGTTTTCCTGAGTGGTTTTTATGAAGAGGATGTCCCGGTTTTGTTGAAGGAGGCGGAGAAATATCATCTGCAACTCAAACAAAAAATCTCAAAAAACCACTGGGTCGCGATGATTGTGGGCTAGAGCAGATCACTTTTTGGGATTTAAAAAGGTTTCACCATTCGAAAAGGGGAAACCTTTACTGAATAACACCCGGTTCAATTCAAAACCAACTAAAACGCCTTTGGTCTAAAATCTTCCCTGTTAACGATAGATGAACTACTTCCTGTGGCTCTGATAACATAGAAACCTTGTTTTTCAGCCATCCGGTGGCTGGAGCCTTCAACAGTAATAAAAGCAACTGCACCGTATATTATCTTGTCGTGGTATTCGGGCAAATACGTTTTTGCTTTCCATAATTTCTCATGAAAATCGGTAACATCTGGTGGTCTGAGGGTGGTTTTAACTTCAACAATTACAATTTCCGCCCCATTTATTGCAATGATATCATATTCAAAATTCTGTCCCTGATAATTTCCATCAGCTCGTTGCACCGTCCGGTGAACGGCAATACCTTTTTCGTTCAGCAATTTTACCAAATCGCCTTCAACCAGCGATTCCACTAATTTACCCCACTGAGAGGTAAACAATTGGTCGAGTTTTCGGATTTTCTTATCAGTTTCACCAAAGTTCTCCTTAAGAATTCTATCAGTTTCCTTAAATTTCTCTGTAAGAATTCTGTCAGTCTCCTTAAATTTCTCTGTAAGAATTCTGTCAGTCTCCTTAAATCTCTCTGTAAGGATTCTGTCAGTCTCCTGAAACATCCTCCAGACCTGCTGAAAATCGAGCGGCTGATTGTAGGGTACCAAGGGTTCTCCGGCAGTGTTTTCGTTTTCCATTGTTTGAAATTTTAATATACAAAGATAGTGTAATTTTGATGCTGAAAAAGAGGGGGTTTTGGCCATTTCGTGTTAAAGGTTTCACCTTTTGAAAAGGGGAAACCTTTAAAGCCCTATTTTAAATTCCTTAAAACTCAGGCACTGTTACCCGGACTTCTTAACGAAATTTTATAAAAAGAACGCCGGCACCTGCAATAAAATCAATAGTTTACCGCTAAATATCCAAACTAGTTTTTATCAAAATTCCGGGTTTGAAATAATGATACGCCGTTTAATTTTCCTTTTCTCGCTGTTTTTCAGCACTTGTCTGCTTCAGGCGCAGGTCATTAAATCGTTTACCCCCGACTCGGTAGTTTTTATTCAGGAACTCGGCACCTTTTTCGACGCAATCGCTGTCAAAGAAAATAAAGATCAGGCCGTTGCTACCCTCGAAAACTTCAAGGTGTTATGGAACGCCGAAAGCTTCAACCACCTTCAGAAACTCGAAATTTACGGAACAGCCAACCTCATGCTGGCAAACCGCATCAAATCGTACCCTCATTTCGAGATTTATTTACGGACATTAACCGCTTTCAGGAAGCTCCAACACGACGAAAACAGCTTTAACACCTGGCTTTTGGCGATGCATGAATGTTTTACCAAAAAACAGGGGAGCAAACTTTTCGTCACGAACCTTGAATTTACGGATGGCTTATTGAATAAAAACCTCCTGTACGATTCGAAAATATTTAACTGGGCTTTAAATACAAAAAACTACCGTTTTGAAAATGATGATGAATTTTACCTGTCAATTCCCGAACTCGACCTGATGTGCCGCACCAAAAGCGACAGTTCGATCATTTACAAAACTTCCGGGAAGTATTACCCTGCCGGATTTCTTTGGCAGGGCAACAGCGGCAAAATTAACTGGCAACGCGCAGGGCTTAGCCCCGACAGTACTTTCGTTGTTTTCGACAACTATGAAATTTCACTTAGCTCATCAAAATTCACCATCGACACGGTTCTTTTTTACAACAAAGCCTACCTGCCCAATGCACTGCAAGGAATGCTCGATGAGAAGGTTTCGACAAATACCGTTACTCCGGATAAAGCGATTTATCCGCAATTTACATCCTTCATTAAAAACCTCTATATTTCCGACATCTTCCACAACATCGATTATGAAGGTGGGTTTTCGATGAAGGGAGCCACTATTTTTGGTGAAGGTGCCGAAAACCGAGACGCCATAGTGACTTTCAAAAAGAAATACGACAACAAAAGCGAATATTTCGATCAGTTGGTGGCCCGCTCAAAAATCTTTGTTTTCGACCAGGACCGGATAAATGCTGCCAGCGCTTCGGTGAGCATCTATCATGGCAACGATTCGATTTACCATTCGGGATTACTTTTCAAATACATCAACAAAACCCGGGAACTATCGATGCTTCGACTCGATAAAGGCGTTAGCCAAAGTCCCTATCTCGACACCTACCACGATGTCGAAATAAATTGCGAAGCTGTTTACTGGAAAATGGATGAACCTCAGATTGATTTCCGCTCTACCAAAGGCATGCAGAATATCAGCAATGCAGTTTTTACTTCCGACAACTATTATTCCGAAAGTCATTTCGATTACCTCCAGGGCATCGATCCTATTCACCCGCTGGTGAGAATCAGGGATTATTCAAGAGCATTTAAAACCAATGATTTTTATATTTATGAAATGGCCAACTACATCAGGCTACCCGAACAGCAGGTCGAGGCCCTGGTCATCAATCTTGCGCAGCAGGGTTTTTTGAATTATGATATCGAATCAAAACGCGCATTCATCAATCAAAAGGTTAATCATTATCTCGACGCAAAAAACGGAAAAACCGATTATGATGTAATTTCATTTTCATCGAAAGTCGAAAACGAGAGCAACGCCACATTGAACCTCTCAAATTTCGATCTTACCATCCGGGGAGTTCCTGAAGTTTCGCTCAGCGATTCGCAGCAAGTTTACATTTACCCTTCGAACGAAGAGGTGATTTTACGCAAAAACAGGGATTTCCTGTTTTCAGGAAGGATTAAAGCAGGCCTCTTTGAATTTTTGGCCAAAGACTGTTTTTTCGAGTACGACACTTTCAGACTTAACCTACCTACCATCGAAAACATGCGTTTCAAGGTTAAATCGTTCGAAAAAAATAAAAACGGTGTTTATGAACTTGTGGATGTAAAAACTATTATTTCGGACCTCAGCGGCGATTTGCTCGTTGATTATCCGACCAACAAAAACGGGCTGCGCCATTATGCCAAATACCCCGTATTTAATAGTAAAAATCCTTCTTTTGTTTATTACGACAAAGATTCGGTTTTTGCGAAAGCTTACAATCGCGAGAGTTTTTACTATTCGCTCGAACCTTTTTCGATCGAAAGCCTGGAAAGTTTTTCAACCGATGGCTTGAATTTTAAAGGATCGCTTACTTCAGGTGGCATTTTTCCGGATATCCCCATTCCGCTTACTATTCAGCCGGATTATTCGTTAGGTTTTGCTACAGCCACACCACTGGCAGGATTTCCGGTTTACGGCGGAAAAGGCACTTTTTCTTCTCAGATTTTTCTAAGCATGGAAGGATTAAAGGGAAAAGGAGATCTCAGTTTTCTTAACTCAAAATCCAAAACCAACGATATTATTTTCTATCTCGACTCGACAAATGCCCGAATTGAGCAATTTGAAATCCTGAAAAAAACCGGCACTCAGGTTGATTATCCTTCAGTTACAGGCCAACGGCTCCTGCAGCGCTGGATGCCTTACAAAGATTCGATGATGGTGGCCACCACTGATTCAGCTTTCAAAATATACGAAAATTTATCAACCTTAAAAGGAGGGCTTGCACTCACTCCAGCCGGCCTTTCCGGAAATGGCTCCATGAAGTTTTTTGATGCCGAAATGGTCTCCCAGCATTTTGTGTATTCCGACCATTCCTTTTATGCTGATTCTTCCGATTTCAGGCTGAACTCGTACGATAATTCAAATATCGCCCTATCAACCAGTATTTTTAAAGCTTTTATCGATTTTGATGAGAAAATCGGCAAATTCGAAACCAGCGGGTTAAATTCAAAAATCGAATTCCCGGTAAATAATTTCATCTGTTTTATGGATGAATTTACCTGGTTTATCGAAAAAAATGAACTCGATATGCAAAAATTTCTCAGCGAAGGAATTCCAGACTTCGATAAATTGACCTTAAAGGAAATTATTGATGTTGACCTTTCGGGATCCGAATTTATTTCGACAAACCCTTTGCAGGATTCGCTGAAGTTTTTCTCCTTAAAAGCCAATTATAACCTTAAAACAAATATCCTGCGCGCCGAAGATGTAAAAATTATCCGGGTTGCCGATGCTGCCATTTTCCCGGTTGATGGAATAATTCAGATCGAAAAAAACGCGCTCATTCAGCCGTTGGCTAATGCCACCATCATTGCCGACACAGCCACAAAACACCATATAATAACCGATGCAAAAGTTGCCATCGAATCGAAATATTCCTACAAAGCCTCTGGTTCGTCGGTTTACAGCGATTCTTCGGGAAATGCCCAGACAATATTTTTCGAAAACATAGCCGTCGATTCCAACTATCACACCTTCGCCAACGGAAAAATTACCCCCGAGCAGGAATTCCGGCTGAGCCCACGATTTGCTTTCAGGGGCGAGGTGACCTTAAATGCGACAAACCCGTTTCTTAATTTCGACGGAGCATACATGCTTTTGCAGGATTGTAAACCCGATTTTTCGAGATGGGTTAAATTTAATCAGGAAATCGACCCTGACCGCCTAATCCTTCCCGTTGAAAAGGAACCTGAAGAATTTGCAGCAAAAAAACTTTATGCAGGATTTTTCCATTCCAACGAAAACAACAAGGTTTACCCGGCATTCCTGTCGCGGAAGGAATATTACAGCGACACCTTGATGTTGTCGGTCGATGGAGATATTTTTACCCGAAAAAACGGGAATGAATTGCTAATTACCGCCGAAACCGACACGAGTTTAACGGATAAAACCGACCCGAAAACCCGTTTTATGAAGTTGGATGTTGCCGGCTGTGAAATAACCGGAAGCGGACAGATTAATTTTGGCGTTGATTTTGGCCTGGTGAAGCTTAGCTCTTACGGAAATATCAATCATTTTATCATTCCCGACTCCACCAATTTTGATGTAGTGCTGACTGTTGATTTCTTTTTTATTGAAGAAGCCCTAAAAAATATGCGCGCCGAACTCGACCTGGCAAATGCCACAGGCGTTGATCTGGCAATGCCTAAAATCACCACTTCTTACCTCGAAATGTTAGGAAAGCAAGAAGCCGATGAGGTACTCGCCGACATGAATTTGTATGGTTCGATCAGGAAAATTCCCGAAGCTTTGAAAAAAAGTTTTATGTTTACCGACGTAAAATTATCGTACAACAATGAGAAGCGTTCATACATTTCAAGCGGACCGATTGGGATTGGAAATATCCTGGGGGAACCGCTCAACAAATATTACGAGGGTTTTATCGAAATTGTGAGACGACGCAGCGGAGACATCCTGAATATTTACATCGAAATCGACCGCCGGAACTGGTACTTTTTTACCTACAGCAGCAACGTCATGCAGGCGATTTCATCACAAACCGAATTCAATAAATTTATTCGGGATGTAAACACCGAGAGCAGAAAAGATGATGTAAAAAAAGATGAAACTGCTTATCGTTACATCATTTCGACAATACAAAAGAAAAATAGTTTCCTCAGGAGCGTGCGTTCGTCAGAGGAAGATGAAGAAAGTGAATAAAATATGGAGAATTTGTATTTAGCGGCAGGAATTGTTCTTGCCTACCTGGCTGGCTCAATCCCATCTTCGGTATGGATAGGTAAAATTTTTTACGGCATCGACGTCCGTAATGAAGGCAGTGGTAATGCCGGAGCCACAAATACCATCAGGGTTTTGGGTGCAAAAGCCGGTGTTCCGGTGATGTTGTTCGATGTTTTTAAAGGATGGTTTGCCATTTTTCTCTGGCATTATTTTTCACCTGCCGGATTTTCCCCCGAAAATCTGGTATGGTACAAAATTGCACTTGGCACCGCAGCAGTTCTCGGGCACGTTTATCCTGTTTTTGCTCAATTCAGAGGTGGCAAAGGAATTGCAACCCTACTTGGCGTTGGCATTGCTCTTTACCCCGAATCGGCTCTGGTGGTTTTTTTGCTTTTTGTGGCGATTTTAACAATTTCACATTATGTTTCTTTATCCTCCATCATCGCTTCCCTAAGTTTTCCGTTGGTGGTGGTTTTTCTATTCGATCAGAAATCGGCACCATTAATCGTATTGGCAATTTTTGTGGCACTATTTGTACCATTCACCCACCGGACAAATATCAAGCGGCTTTTAACGGGGACTGAATCGAAATTTAGCTTCAAAAAGAAGTCAAAAACCCGATGAATGATCTGGATATTCATAAAAAACGATAATCTTAATTGATTGCATTCCACTTTTTTTGCTAATATTGTACAAAATCTAAAATGAGTTTTCGACAAGAATTTATGAAACTAAAGACCACTTAAAAATTCTTTATTTCATTCTTTACGAGTAACTTATAATATTGAAACAAAATTTAATAAACAACGTTTGATCGTTCAGTCCGAAAATCAGAATAATAATAAATAAAATAGTATTAATCAGCGAAATATCGAATAAAATGAAATTCATTGTATCAAGTAATTTATTACTTAAAAATTTACAATCCATCAGCGGAGTGTTAAGTTCAAACAACACCTTGCCTATTCTTGATGACTTTCTCTTCGAGATTAATGAAGAAACTTTAAAAATCACCGCATCAGACCTGGAAACTACGATGTCGGTAAAAATTCTTCTTACCATGAGTGAAGAAAAAGGAATTGTTGCCATCCCGGCCAAAATCCTGCTCGACACCCTAAAAACTTTACCTGACATTCCTGTAACTTTCAACATTAACGACGACAATTTTGCAGTTGAAATGCTGGCGGGCGAAGGAAAATACAAACTCAGCGGCCACAATGGCGAAGAATATCCTGTAACTCCCGTGGTTGAAGGAGGATACTCGTTTAATATTAATTCGCTCACCCTTGCCGAAGCCATTGCAAAAACTGTTTTTGCTGCCGGCAACGACGAATTAAGACCTGTTATGTCTGGAGTTTACCTCGAGATGTCCGAAGATCAGACTTCATTTGTTGCCACAGATGCACATAAATTAGTTCGTTACAGCAGGCTTGATGTAAAATCAGACAATGAAGCATCCATCATTCTACCAACCAAGCCATTAAACCAGCTCAAAAACATTTTAACACACAACGATATTGATGTTAAAATCGAGTACAACAACAAAAACGCCTTTTTCTCCTTCAGCAATGTGCACCTCGTTTGTAAACTCATCGAAGGAAAATACCCGAATTATACAGCAGTAATTCCGATCGACAATCCGAACAAATTGCACATCGAGCGGATTCCACTGCTTAACTCGATAAAACGTGTTTCGATTTTTGCAAATCAATCCACACATCAGATAAGGTTTAAAATATCGGGAAAAGAACTTGTGCTTTCGGCCGAAGACATCGACTATTCAAATGAAGCCCGCGAAAGGCTCAATTGCAACTTCGAAGGCGAAGATATGGAAATCGGGTTTAACTCGAAATTCCTCCAGGAAATGCTCAACAATACCGGCACCGAAGAAGTGATTATCGAAATGTCGCAGCCTAACCGCGCTGGCTTGCTCATCCCTGTTGACGAAGAAAACCAGAATGTTGATATTTTGATGCTCGTGATGCCAGTTATGCTGAATAACTAAGCTGCGATTACGATTTGATGAACTGACCCGGATTGTCCAAAAATATTTTCCATGATCACTTTTGCTGATAACAGGAAAAATTCAGGAACCACAATTCAGGTCAGTTCTTTTTTTATGAAGTTGTTGAAAATAATTTAAAAGAAAACTCCGGCCATGTCGCTCAGGGTAAATAATTTAACGAAGGTCTACGGCCAGCAGAAAGCGCTGGATAATATTTCGCTCGAAATAAAACCCGGGCAGATCACCGGCTTGCTTGGCCCAAATGGTGCAGGTAAAACGACAATGATGAAAATTCTCACCTGTTTTATCCCTCCTACTTCAGGCGAAGCATTTGTTAACGATCTGGATGTTCAGGAAAA
Source organism: uncultured Lentimicrobiaceae bacterium (assembly GCA_964407625.1). Taxonomy (GTDB): domain Bacteria; phylum Bacteroidota; class Bacteroidia; order Bacteroidales; family 4484-276; genus CAJATL01. The sequence goes on along the minus strand of CAYOWJ010000015.1, from coordinate 6,425 downwards.
TTCGATTGAAGTCAGGAAAATTATCGGCTACCTTCCCGAGCATAACCCTCTTTACCTTGAAATGTATGTAAAAGAATACCTCGGATTTATCGGGGGAATTTACAGATTACCTGACCTGAAAAACCGTGTTGACGAGATGATCGAAATGACTGGTTTGCAATCTGAGTATAAAAAGAAGATTGCAGCACTCTCGAAAGGCTACCGTCAGCGCGTGGGACTGGCGCAGGCACTTATTCATAATCCTTCAGTACTCATTCTCGATGAACCAACTTCCGGCCTCGATCCCAATCAATTGTCCGAAATCAGGAATCTGATCAGAAAGATCGGAGCCGAAAAAACTGTAATGTTGTCAACACACATCATGCAGGAAGTCGAAGCCATTTGCGACCGGGTCATTATCATTCATAAAGGCAAAATTGTTGCCGACGACTCCACAGCAAACCTTCATAAAGACACCAAAGAAGAAGAAATCCTTATTATCAGCTTTAAAGAACCCGTTGATTCAAAACTCTTCGAATCGCTCAAGAACATCAAAACCATCGAAAAACCGGACGAAAAAACGCTCAAAATTTCCACCCAATCCGGTGTTGACATCCGCCCTGCTATTTTTAACCTGGCAACGGAAAATAAACTCACCATACAAACTTTACAAAGGCAGGAACACAGCCTCGAAGAAATTTTCCAGCAACTCACAAAAAATTGATTTTTAACACGCCTGAAGAAAAAAACATTATTTTTGCGCCCACACATTATTCACAGTATTGATGTGTTTTTAAGTTTATTGAACAATGGAAGGATTTGACTGATTGCAACCATTAAAAAAAATGCTAAAACAAGTTGTTTTACCATCCTGCCGTCATCAAAGCTTCCTGATTAACATTTATTTAATTTTAAAATCTTTACGATAATGAGTTATTTATTCACTTCTGAATCAGTATCGGAGGGGCATCCCGATAAAGTTGCTGATCAAATTTCTGATGCCCTGCTTGATGAGTTTTTAAAACTCGACAAAGAATCGAAAGTAGCCTGCGAAACCCTCGTTACCACAGGCCTGGCAGTGCTCAGTGGCGAAGTTCGCACCAACGGTTATGTTGATGTTCAGGACATTGCCCGCCGCACCATTAAAAAAATTGGTTACACTAAACAATCTTACCGCTTTGATGGCGATTCATGTGGAGTAATTTCGACGATACATGAACAATCCGGCGACATCAATCAGGGAGTTGTCCGTGAACGTGAAGAAGATCAGGGTGCCGGCGATCAGGGGATGATGTTTGGTTATGCCACCAACGAAATGGCCAATTTAATGCCTATGCCCATCGAACTTGCACATATTTTTTTACAACAGCTCGCAGCAATCAGGCATGAAGGCAAAGAAATGACCTACCTCGGCCCCGATTCAAAATCACAGGTAACCATCAAATATGATGATGACAAAAACCCTTTAAGCATTGATGCAATCGTGGTTTCGACCCAGCATGACGATTTTGATGAAGATGTTGCTATGCTCGCAAAAATCAGGAAAGATGTACAGGAAATTTTAATTCCCAGGGTTAAGAAAGAACTTCCGGAAAATATCCAGAAGCTATTCGATCATGATTACAAATTGCATGTGAATCCAACAGGAAAGTTTGTAATTGGCGGGCCTCACGGCGATACCGGGCTTACCGGCCGCAAAATAATCGTTGATACTTATGGTGGAAGAGGCGCTCATGGCGGTGGTGCATTTTCGGGCAAAGACCCTTCAAAAGTTGACAGATCGGCTGCTTACGCCACACGGCATATTGCTAAAAATCTGGTTGCCGCCGGCATTGCTGATGAAGTCCTGGTTCAGGTGGCCTACGCAATCGGAGTTGCAGAGCCAGTTGGTTTATTTATTAACACTTTTGGGACAGCAAAAACCAAAAATAGCCAGGGACAAACGCTGAAGGATAGCGAAATCGCCGAAAAAGTCGAGAAAATCTTCGACCTCCGGCCTTATGCAATTTTGAAAAGATTCGGACTTAAAAATCCGATTTACCTGCCAACTGCTACTTATGGTCACTTTGGAAGAGACCATTACAAAGAAGATATTGAAGTTTTTTATCAGGATGCTGACACCTTTAAAAAAGTTGTTGATGGCAAGGAGAAGAACTTTAAAACTGTCGAGTTTTTTACATGGGAAAAATTGGATTACGTCGAAATTCTCAAAAAAGAATTTGGAATCTGATCTAAAAAACCATTCCATAAAAAAAAGCCCTCCGTAAACGAAGGGCTTTTTTTATGCATGTAAATATTTTATTATCTTGAAACAATCAACCTTTTAGTTTCGTAAGTTTCGTTGTTTACAACCACTGAGTAAAAATAAACTCCGTCATTCAAATCGTTGACATTTACGCTAACTTTTCCACTCTGACCAGTCAATTGAACCTCCTTAACAACTGAACCCAAAAGATTATGAATCTTAATTGAAGCATTTGTAGTGTTGGCAGGTAACTGGTAATTAAATGAAGTCTGACTTTTTGCAGGGTTAGGATAAGGATTTGAAACTGAAATTTTATTGTTGGTGTAATCAGTTAACCCAACGGTACCAGCGTTAAATTCAACAAAAAAATAGGCCGAATCTGCAACATGAGCAGCATCAAAAACGGTGTATCTCATAATCGAAACACCATAAATTCCATTGGCAGTGTAGTGTCCGCTGAACTCTTCGCATATCGCATTTGGCTGGATCACGATTGGGCTGGGTGATTCAAAAACAAATGGAGGGAAACACAATCCCCAGCAAAAAAGATTTGAAGTCCCGGGAAGAACGTCAACCTCAAATTTTCTGAGTTTTGCATCTATCGGGTTTGATGTAGTATTTTTAATACCCATTTCGGCAACAATTTCAAAAAGCGAAATATCATCACTTACTTGAATAGTTCCGCCATTTGGAATTGTGTTACCTTCGTGAATAAACTGAAAACTCTGAGCATTGGCGAACGCTGCTGCAAAGGCTATTAACAAAACTGAGTAAAACAACTTTTTCATATTTGTGAGCTTTTGAGATTTTAAACTTACTAAAAATTTATCAATTTTTGTGCTAAGTTTTGTAAAAAGTAATTTTTTAGTATTTTTTTAGTAATTACTTAAGTTTTAATAAATATGCCGCAAAGATAAATAATTTTGTTTTTGAGAATTAAAAAACTTCTTTCAGGCTTTTGTAAATTTAAATAATTGTTTATGAACGTAGAAGACATCAGGGAATACTGCATTTCGAAAGATTTTGTAACCGAAAGCACTCCATTTGACGAGGTAACTTTAGTATTTAAAGTTGGAGGAAAAATGTTTGCGCTCCTCCCTTTGGATGAGCTTAAACTGTCGGTTAATCTGAAATGTGATCCCGAAAAGGCAATTTCTTTAAGAGAATTGTATCCTGCGGTAACTCCCGGTTATCACATGAATAAAAGCCATTGGAACACTGTTTTTATTGATGGAACCATCGACAAAAAACTCATTTTGCAATGGATCGACGATTCTTATCAGCTTGTGCTGAACAGTTTACCCCGCAAAACACGTGATTCTCTCGGGATAATCTGATAAAGGATTCCAATATGAGAACAGGTTTTGCCATTTCAGGAAACGGCAAAGAATTCCAAAAATCATTTTTCGCCGTGAATATCTTTGTTCACCGATGTTGCAGCAGGTTTACGCTTTGTGAACATATCGCCAACCAAATAACCCATGGCAGCACCCCAAAGAATCGACAGATAAGGATTCGAAGTAAGCGGGCATGTTCCGGACGTACAACCAATTTTGATGTAATAAATGTATCCGCCGATTGCACCAGCGACCAGACCAATTATTGCTGTTAAAGAAATAAATTTTAATATTCTATCTTTCATTTTTTGATTTCTGATTTTTAAAACCGAGATAATTTTTACGGTATTTCAACAATAGTGTAGTTTTAAAGTTCATTCTTTTGGCAAAAAAATTAAATCACTTAAGCGACACTACAGTTATGCCATGGCCGCCCTGCTCGATATGTTCATCATTAAATTTTTTGACTTCAGGAATTGCCCTCAACTGGCTTCTGATGATATCTCGGAGAATCCCGTTGCCTTTTCCATGTAAAATCCTGACTTCTTTAATGCTGAGCAAAATGGCTTCATCGATGTATTTCTGGAGGTTCGGGATGGCTTCCTCTGCCCGTTGTCCGCGCAAATCGAGGGTAAGTTTAAAGTTTTGCATCTTGGCGTTGATCTCGTTGATGATGTTGCCGTAATTGCTTCTCCTGATCAACACCTTCTGATGAAGCTCTTCCTCTCCAACATTAACAATTTTAGATAAAGGTGTCTTCATAATCACGCTTCCAAAACTCACAACGGCATCGTCACCAATAATTTCGATTACTTCGCCAACAGTCTGTTGAGGCGAAATCCTGACCCTGTTGCCAACAAAAATATTTTCGATTTCCTTTACAGGTTTTACCTTTTTCTTAGCCAATTCAACCTTTGCAGGCACTGACGCCTTTGTTTCGACGCCAGCTTTTTCGATTTTACCGGCCTCCTCTTTTAACTTTTCGCGTAACTGTTTTGTCTTTTCCTTTTCAGCCTGGTTTTCACGGATTTCACGAATGGTATTTTCGACCAGTTTATTCGATCCGGCAATAACCTGTGCAGCTGTATTCTTAGCTTCTTTAATAATGCTGCTTTTTGAAGATTCCAAATCCTGCAACAATTGATTGTATTTAGAAACCTGCATCTTCAGCTTTTCTTCATTAATAGCCATTTCCTTCTGCTTTTCGTTGAGTTCCTTTTTCTCGAGTTCGAGTTGCTGAAGTTGTTCCTCAAATTTAAGCTGCCCTTTGCCAACTTTTTTTTCGGCATTTTGAAGAATATGGGTGGGAAAACCGGTTTTTCGGGCAATCTCGAAAGCAAAAGAACTGCCCGGGTTTCCCATCTGAAGTTTAAACAAAGGCTGCATTTGCCGGGTATCGAAAAGCATGGCGCCATTAACAAGGCCTGGTGTTTTGTCGGCAAGCATTTTGAGATTTGTGTAATGCGTGGTGACCACCCCAAAGGCAAGTTTCCGGTTGAGATGTTCGAGAACTGCTTCGGCAATGGCTCCTCCAAGCTGTGGCTCGGTGCCTGTGCCAAATTCATCAATCAGAAAAAGCGTTTGGCGCCCGGATTTGAGCGAAAAAAACTTCATATTCCGGAGGTGAGAAGTGTAGGTGCTTAAATCGTTTTCGATAGATTGCTCATCGCCTATGTCGATAAAAATATCTCTGAAAATGCCTGTTTCGGAGGTTTCGCGCATCGGAACCAGAAGTCCGCATTGCAGCATGTACTGGAGCAATCCCACGGTTTTGAGGCAGACTGATTTACCGCCGGCATTTGGCCCTGAAATGACAAGTATCCGCTGATTTTCGTCCAATTTTAAGGAGAGCGTCTCGACCTGTTTTTTTTGGTTTTTATGCGAAAGGAACAACAACGGATGCTTCGCGTCGAACCATTCGATAATGGTTTTATCGTTTAAAAGCGGGAGCACGGCCTCGATCTGAATGGCAAATTTGGCTTTGGCCCTGATAAAATCCACCAATCCCAGAAACTGGTAAGCCGCGATTAACTGATCAATTTCGGGGCGGATCAGGTTTGTAAATTCAGTGAGAATGCGGATAATTTCACGTTTTTCGGCATTTTCGAGTTCACGGATTTCGTTGTTGGCTTCGAGCGCTTCGGCAGGTTCGATGAAAACCGTTTGCCCGGTAGCCGATTCATCATGAATGAAACCCCTGATTTTTCTCTTGTGGGTGGCCGGAACCGGAATTACAAGCCTTCCGTCCCTCAAAGTCAGGTCATCGTTGGGATTTACCCAACCATTTTTGCGGGCAGTTATCAAAACCTGGCGGATGGCCTTGTCAATTTCATTTGACAGTTTCACCAATCTTTGCCTGATTTCTTTGAGCTTATCGGAAGCATTATCTTTAATTTGTCCCTTTTCGTTGATGATGCGATCAATTTCACGCATGATTTGCCGGTCAACTTCAACGTTCGACGAAATCTGAAGCAGCAGCGGGAACCTTGATTCGTCAAGTTCTTTCAGGTAAACCAGCACATCATTAATCGATTCGAGGGAAGTTTTCAGATCGAAAAGATTTTCCTGGAAAATGAAGGTTCCCGGGATGGCAATTCTTTGGAGTTCGGGGATCAGGTTAAAATAGTTTTGTGCCGGGAAAGGCTTGCCAAACATGAGTATCTGGCGGAATTCCTCGGCCTGACCCAATATTTTTTTCAGGATGTCGAAACGATTGTGAAATCGTATTTTCTCAACATAAATTTCGCCCATCCGGCTTACGCAATGCGTTTTCAGCATGCGCCGCACCTGGTCGAAACCGATTTTTTCTTCAAAGTTTTCTGGAAAAATCAATGATTATAATTTTTTGGCAAAAGTAGGGAAAA
>CAYOWJ010000014.1:9438-27822 GCA_964407625.1 uncultured Lentimicrobiaceae bacterium | reverse complement strand
GCTCATCATCAGTCCAATCCTGGACTTTTTTGTTGATATCAACTCCGGCTTTTTCCAGAATATCACGTGCAAGGCTTTTGCCGATGCCGTAAATATAGGTTAGCCCTATTACGCCTCTTTTATTTTTTGGTAAGTCGATACCTGAAATACGTGCCATAATTTGATAATTTTAGATGTTATTAACCCTGCCTTTGTTTGTACTTAGGATTTTTTTTGTTGATCACATACAACCTGCCTTTACGGCGGACAATTTTACACTCGGGTGTTCTTTTTTTAACTGAAGCTCTTACTTTCATATCTATGCTTTTATTACTTGTATCTGAACGTGATTCTTCCTTTTGATAAATCATAGGGCGACATGGCAATTTTTACGCGGTCACCGGGTAGAATTTTTATGTAATGCATCCTCATTTTTCCTGAAATATGTGCAGTAATTACATGCCCGTTTTCCAGTTCTACTCTGAACATTGCATTTCCCAGTGATTCGATAACTGTTCCGTCTTGCTCTATAACAGCTTGTTTAGCCATTCAAAAAAACTTTAATTACTTGTTATTTGTTCTTACTTAAAACTTCTTCAATAAAATCAAATGTAGATAGAATTTCAGCGTACCCTTTTCTAATCACTACATCATGTTCGAAATGAGCTGATGGCATTTTATCGGCAGTTCTGATTGTCCATCCATCTTTGTCCTGGGTAACATTTTTAACTCCCAGATTAATCATCGGCTCGATGGCGATAACCATTCCCTCCAACAACTCTTTTCCCTGTCCGCGTCTCCCGTAATTTGGTACTTCCGGTTTTTCGTGAAGGTTTTTTCCCAGGCCATGACCAACAAGATCGCGGACTACAGAATAACCAAAACCTTCAACATACGACTGAACAGCATATCCAATATCACCTACCCTTTTTCCTGCTATCGCGGTTTCGATAGCGCGATAAAGTGAATTCCTGGTACGTTCCAGAAGCAAAAGCACATTTTCGTCAACAACTCCAATTGCAAAGGTGTAAGCTGAATCGCCAAAGTAACCATTTTTTTTAACTCCACAATCAACCGAAACAATGTCTCCATCGCGAAGCTGACGTTTCCCGGGAATTCCATGAACTACTTCATCATTTACCGAGATGCAAAGTGTTGCAGGGAAACCGTTATAGCCTTTAAAACCGGGAATTCCCTGATTATCTCTGATGAATTCCTCAGCTATTTTATCCAAAGCTAATGTACTCACTCCAGGAACTAAATGACTAGCTACTTCTGCTAAAGTTTTACCAACAAGTAAAGAACTGTGTCTTATTAATTCTATTTCTTCTTCGGTCTTTATTAGAACCATTCGAAGTATTATTTTGTCTAATTTATACTCTTAGAATGCCGAACGACCTTTGATTCTGCCAGATTTGGTCAATCCATCATAATGGCGCATGAGCAAATGGCTTTCGATCTGTTGCAAAGTATCAAGCACAACACCAACTAAAATAAGCAGGGATGTACCTCCAAAAAACTGTGCAAATTGCTGATTAACTCCAATCAATCTGACAAGCGATGGCATGATCGCAACGAATCCAAGAAATAAAGAACCAGGGAAGGTTATCCTCGACATAACAGTATCAATAAATTCGGCAGTTTTACGCCCTGGTTTTACACCAGGAATAAACCCACCGTTTTTCTTCATATCGTCAGCCATTTGGTTTGGATTAACAGTTATGGCCGTGTAAAAGTAAGTAAACAATACAATCAGAATAAAGAAGGTAAGGTTGTACCATAATCCATCAATATTTGTAAATGCTGATGCAAATCCGGTTAAAGTATCTGATTGTGCATATTGTGCAATTGTTAAAGGCAGGAACATGATTGCCTGGGCAAAGATGATTGGCATAACTCCGGCAGCATTAACCTTTAAAGGAATGTACTGACGAACGCCACCATATTGTTTGTTTCCAACAATCCGTTTTGCGTATTGCACCGGAATCCGGCGTGTACCTTGTACCAAAAGAATTGTAAGCAGAACAACACCAACCAAAATAATTAATTCGATGATAAAAACTACCAATCCACCACCTTGCTCTTCCATTCTTGAGATAAACTCTCCAAACAAAGCAAAAGGTAAACGTGCAATGATACCAATCATGATAATGAGTGAAATACCATTACCAATGCCTTTATCGGTGATTTTCTCACCCAACCACATTACAAACATCGAACCGGCGGTAAGCATGATGATGCTTGAAATACCAAAGAACGAAAAGATTGAATGTGAGGTTACATTTGGATCGAAAGGATAAATTGCTTCAGGTGCCAATTGAGCGGTAAGGTTAGCGATGTAAGCCGGTGATTGGAAAATAAGAATGATTACCGTTAAGTAACGTGTAATCTGATTAATTTTCTTACGTCCGCTTTCGCCTTCTTTTTGAAGTTTCTGGAAATACGGAATGGCCATACCTAACAATTGCACCACAATGGATGCAGAAATGTAAGGCATGATACCAAGTGCAAAAATTGAAGCATTAGAAAAAGCTCCTCCCGAAAACATGTTGAGTAATCCCAATAAACCTTCTTGGGTTTGGGTCTGCAAAGCGCTTAACATGTCGGGATCCACTCCGGGAAGAACTACATAAGAACCCAGACGGTACAAAAGAATGATACCGAGTGTGTATGCGATCCTTTTTCGCAGTTCTTCGATTTTGTAGATATTACGTATGGTTTCTATTAACTTTTTCATTATGCAAATTAAATTATCGTTGCAACACCACCATTAGCTTCAATTGCTTTTTTTGCTGATTCGGAGAAACCGTGAGCTTTAACGTCAATTTTTGCAGTTAATTCACCACGTCCCAAAATCTTAATAAGGTCAACTTTTTGTGCCAGGCCATTATTAATTAAAACTTCAATATCAAAAACATGAATACCTTTAATTTCGGCTAGTTTTTGCAAAGCATCAATATTAATTCCACGATACTCAACACGGTTGAAATTTTTAAAACCACCTTTTGGAACACGTCTGTACAGTGGCATCTGACCGCCTTCGAAGCCTCTCTTGTGAGAGTAACCTGAGCGCGACTGAGCACCTTTATGGCCTCTTGTTGATGTACCACCTCTTCCGGAGCCTTGTCCGCGACCAATTCGTTTGCCTTTGCTCACCGAGCCTTCGGCCGGTTTGAGATTACTTAAATCCATTTTATTAAGATGTTATGATAGATTTATACTTCTTCTACTAATAGTAAATGTTTAACTTTTTCAACCATTCCTAATACCTGAGGAGTAGCTTCAACTTCAACCTGGTGCATCATGTGTTTAATTCCAAGGGCTGCCAGGGTTCTCTTCTGCCTTAAAGGGCGTCCGATACCGCTTTTTATTTGTCTGATTTTTAGCTTCTTCATGTTGTAATTGTAATTGATTGAATTAACCGTTAAACACTTTGTCAACTTCAATGCCTCTGATCTGGGCAATTGTGTAAGGGTCGCGCATTTTGAGCAGCCCATTGATTGTTGCTTTAACAACGCTGTGAGGATTTGATGAACCTTTTGATTTAGCAAGAACATCTTTAATTCCAACACTTTCGAAAACTGCGCGCATAGCACCACCAGCAATTACGCCGGTACCGGGAGCTGCAGGTTTCATAAAAACGTATGCGCCGCTATATTTTCCGTAACCATCGTGTGGGAGCGTTGCATGCAGGATAGGTACTTTTACCAGGTTTTTCTTGGCATCGTCGATACCTTTTGCAATTGCAGCGGTAACTTCTTTTGCTTTTCCCAAACCATAACCTACCACTCCATTTTCGTTTCCAACAACAACGATTGCTGAGAAGCTAAATGTACGACCACCTTTGGTAACTTTTGTAACCCTTTGGATACTAACAAGCTTATCTTTGAATTCGATCTCGCTCGACTTTACTCTTTTTACGTTTACGTTTGTCATAATTCGTTAAAATTTAAGACCTCCTTCTCTGGCGCCTTCTGCGAGAGATTTAATCCGTCCGTGATACAAATAACCATTTCTGTCGAAAACAACTGATTCGATACCTGCTGCTTTTGCCTTTTTAGCGATGAGCGTTCCAACTTTCTGCGCCTGTTTCGACTTATTAACTTTTTCTTTTTCAAAATCTTTACTTGTTGTTGAAGCAGCAACAATGGTGTTGCCTGCAAGGTCGTCAACAATCTGAGCATAGATTTCTTTATTGCTTCTGAAAACAGTTAAACGTGGCCTTTCAGCTGTACCAGAAATAATCTTTCTGATTCTTAGTTTAATCCTTAACCTTCTGTATTCTTTTTTATTCTTTGTAGCCATTTTTCAATAGGATTTTACTCCGTTATTGGAATGAATTTTTTAACTATTAACTAGCAGCAGCTTTACCAGCTTTACGCTTGATTTCCTCACCCTGGAATTTAATACCTTTTCCTTTGTATGGTTCAGGTTTGCGGAGTGAACGTATTTTAGCGGCAATTTGGCCAAGTAACTGTTTATCTATTGATGTGAGGGTAATTATTGGGTTTTTACCACGCTCAGTAACTGTTGTAACTTTAATTTCTTCGGGTAGAACAACAACAACGTTGTGTGAATAACCGAGTGATAATTCGAGCAATTGTCCTTTAGCTACAGCTTTATAACCAACACCAACCAATTCCTGAACAATTTTAAATTCTTCTGAAACACCATGAACCATATTAGCAATTAATGCTCTGTACAAACCATGTAATGATTTATGCCTTTTTTGCTCGGTAGGTCTTTCAAGTTCAATGGTACCGTTTTCAAATTTTACCTTGATATCCGGATCGATTTGTTGTTCGAGAGCTCCCTTTGGTCCTTTAACTGATACCAGGTTTTTTTCTGATATCTCTATTTGCACACCTTTCGGGACACTTACCGGTAATTTTCCTATTCGTGACATATCTTATATTCTCCTTTATTAGCTGACGTAACACAATACTTCACCACCAACATTGTCTTTTTTAGCTTCTTTGTCGGTCATCAGGCCATGAGATGTACTGATAATAGCGATTCCTAGACCATTGAGTACGCGTGGAAGTTTATCCGATCCGACATATTGTCGTAAACCCGGGCGGCTAACTCTTTTTAATGAAGTAATTGCTGGAAGTTTTGAAACCGGATGATATTTTAAAGCAATTTTTATTGTTCCGGGAAACTTATCATCTTCAAATTTATAGTTCAGGATGTATCCTTTTTCGAACAATATTTTTGTCATTTCCTTTTTCAGATTCGAGGTAGGAATTTCAACGATGCGGTGGTTAGCCATGATCGCGTTCCTGATCTGTGTCAAATAATCTGCAATTGGGTCAGTTACCATATTTTACTGCAATTAAAATTATATTTCTTAAAATAAATACTATTACCAACTTGCTTTTTTTACCCCTGGAATCAAACCTGCCAACGCCATTTCCCTGAAAGTGATGCGGGAAAGACCGAATTGCCTCATGTATCCTTTTGGACGGCCTGTTAGTTTGCAACGGTTGTGCATTCTGATAGGTGAAGCATTTTTGGGTAATTTTTGCAAGCCTATAACATCGCCGGCTTCTTTTAATGCCTTGCGTTTTTTGTCATACTTGTCAACGAGCTTTGCTCTTTTGACTTCTCTTGCTTTCATCGACTCTTTAGCCATATTGAATCGTTATTTCTGGTTTTTAAATGGTATTCCAAATTCTCTGAGCAGTGCGTGTGCTTCTTTATCGGTGTTGGCAGTGGTAACAAAAGTGATATCCATCCCGGTAATTTTGTTGACCTTGTCGATGTTGATTTCCGGGAAAATGATCTGCTCAGTTATGCCTAAGGTGTAGTTTCCGCGTCCATCAAAACCTTTTTCGTTGATACCTTTAAAGTCTCTGATACGGGGGATAGCAACTGAGATGAGCCTGTCGAGGAATTCATACATTTTGTCGCTTCTGAGTGTTACACGAACTCCAATGGGCATTCCTTTTCTAAGTTTAAAATTGGAGATGTCTTTTTTGGATTTTGTAGAGACAGCTTTTTGACCTGATATCTGAGTCATTTCGGCGATTCCGAAATCCAGCAGTTTTTTATCGGCAATAGCGTCGCCTAATCCACAATTCAGAGAAATCTTTAAAAGCCTTGGCGCTTGCATGGTGCTTTTGTATTCAAACTGCTTCATTAAAGCAGGATGGATCTCATTCTGATACTTTTCTTTTAATCTTGGCTTGTAACTCATTACTTGATAACCTCCCCTGATTTTTTAGAGTAGCGGACCACTTTACCTGTTTTTTCATCCACACGGCGTCCGACGCGTGTTGGTTTTCCTGTGCTGTCGATAACTTTAAGGTTCGACACATGCACACCTGCTTCTTTTTTTACGATTCCGCCCTGGGGACTTTTAGCATTCGGTTTGGTATGTTTAGAGACCAAATTGATGTTTTCCACTATAGCCTTAGCTTTTTTGGCATCGAGTATCAGGACTTTTCCCTGTTGTCCTCGTGAATCGCCGGCAATAACCATTACATTATCACCTTTTTTTATATGCAATTTTTGTTTCGTCATGATTTGTTCCTCAAATTTTACAGCACTTCAGGTGCTAAAGAAACGATTTTCATATATTGCTTTTCTCTTAATTCGCGGGCAACGGGTCCAAAAATACGGGTTCCAAACATTTCGCCTGCTGTATTTAACAACACAACTGCATTGTCGTCGAAGCGGATATAGGATCCATCGTTACGCCGGATTTCTTTTCTTGTGCGTACAACAACAGCTTTTGATACTGTTCCTTTTTTAATATTTCCGGAGGGCAGGGCATTTTTAACAGTTACAATAATTGTATCTCCAATGCTTGCATACTTTTTCCTGGTACCTCCCAGTACGTTGATACAAAGTACTTCCTTTGCACCGCTGTTGTCAGCAACTCCTAATCTGGATTCTTTCTGTATCATGATTATTTAGCTCTTTCAATGATTTCGACTAATCTCCAACACTTATTTTTACTGAGGGGTCGGGTTTCCATAATTTTGACTTTATCGCCAATGTTGCTTTCGTTACTTTCGTCGTGAGCACAAAACTTGTTAGTTTTCTTGACAAACTTGCCGTATTTGGTATGTTGTACCCTTCTTTCGACCTGAACAACAATGGATTTTTCCATCTTATTGCTGACTACCAAGCCAACGCGTTCTTTTCTTAGCGGTCTTGTTGCTTTGCTTTCCATTTTGATAATCTCTAATTATAATTTTCCTTCAAGATTTCTTTTACGCAATTCTGTATTGATCCGTGCAACGGTTCTGCGGTAATCTTTAATCTTATTAGGGTTTTCGAGAGGTGATACAGCGTGGTTCAACTTGAGTTTATTCAGCTGTTTTGTTTCCTCTTCGAGCCTTTCTTTTAAATCGTCGTTCGACAATTCCAAAATAACACTTTGTTTCATTCTGGTATAGTTATTATTCTTGAACGTAATCTCTTCTAACAACAAACTTGGTATCTACTGGGAGCTTCTGGGCAGCCAGGCGCAAAGCTTCTTTTGCTACTTCCAATGGCACGCCATCGGCTTCGAAAAGAATACGTCCCGGGGTTACACGTGCTACAAAATATTCAGGAGCACCTTTACCTTTACCCATACGAACTTCGGCAGGTTTTTTAGTTACTGGCTTATCAGGAAAAATATTGATCCAGATCTGGCCTTCACGTTTCATGTGACGTGTTACTGCCTGACGAGCAGCTTCGATCTGCCTACCTGTTAACCATGCTTCTTCCATAGTCTTTATTCCGAAAGAACCAAATGCGAGCTCGTGACCTCTGTGGGCATTCCCTTTCATCCTCCCTTTTTGCTGCTTTCTGTACTTTGTTTTCTTTGGCTGTAACATTATGATCGAGTTGTTAAATTTATCTTATTGTATTTTTTACTTATCTTGAATCGCGACCTTCACGTCCTTCGTATCCGTCGCGGCCTTCACGGCCATGTGGCCTTGGTTTGCGTGGTCCCTGTCCGCCTGGTCCACCACCAGTAACACCCATTGGCTTTTGTTTTTTATCGGCTGTTGCCATCGGGATAAGATCGGGTTTTCCAAAAATTTCACCTTTGCAAATCCATACTTTTATTCCTATTCTTCCATAGGTGGTGTGAGCTTCGGCAGTTGCGTAATCGATGTCGGCTCTCAAGGTGTGCAAAGGAGTTCTGCCTTCTTTGTACATTTCATTCCTTGCCATTTCAGCTCCACCTAATCTACCCGAAATCAAAACTTTAATTCCTTCGGCACCAATCCTCATTGTTGCTGCAACAGATGTTTTTATGGCTCTTCTAAAGGAAATCCTGCCTTCAATCTGTCTGGCAATCGTACTTGCTACTAAAACTGCATCAAGTTCAGGACGTTTAATTTCGGATATGTTAATCTGAATTTCTTTTCCTGTAAGTTTTTTGAGTTCCTCTTTCAGTTTATCAACCTCTTGTCCGCCTTTCCCGATAATGATGCCAGGGCGGGCAGTTTGAATGGTTACGGTAACAAGCTTGAGTGTACGCTCAATAAAAATCTTTGAAATTCCGGCCTTTGCAAGGCGTGCATTCAGGTATTTCCTTATTTTATCGTCTTCTACCAGTTTGACATCAAAAGTTTTGCCGCCGTACCAGTTCGAATCCCATCCTTTGATAATTCCTAACCTAAGACCTATTGGATTAGTTTTTTGTCCCATTCGGTGTTGAAATATTGGTTAATGTTTTTTTTAATTTTACTTTTTTAAATTACTAAGCGTTGGTTTCAGCAACTTCGCGCCTGCTATCAAGAACCACGGTAACATGGTTTGAACGTTTTCTTATCCGGTGTGCTCTACCCTGGGGTGCAGGACGGATTCGTTTAAGTTGTTTGGCGCTGTCAACCATTACTGATTTTATGAACAGATTACTATCTTCCATTCGGACGCCTTCATTCTTGATTTGCCAGTTTGAGATTGCAGAAAGTACCAGTTTATATAATCTGTTAGCTGCTTCTTTTGGGGTAAATTTGAGTACTCCAAGAGCTAGTTCAACGTTTTTCCCTCTTACCAGGTCAGCAACTAAGCGCATTTTCCGGGGTGAAGTCGGGCAATTATTTAACTTGGCAAAGTACAATGTTTTGTTTGCCTCTTTTCTTTTCTCTGCTGATAAATGTTTACGTGCTCCCATTTCTTTTACTCCTTATTTTTTACCTTTATTACCGGAATGGCCTCTGAAAATACGTGTCGGAGCGAATTCACCAAGTTTATGGCCGACCATGTTTTCGGTAACATACACCGGAATAAATTTATTTCCGTTGTGAACAGCGATGGTTAGACCAACAAAATCCGGGGAAATCATTGAAGCCCTTGACCAGGTCTTGATCACGTTTTTCTTTGTGGCAGCCTGACTATCAGAAACTTTTTTCTCAAGCTTGTAATGAATATATGGACCTTTTTTAAGCGAACGACTCATCTTTTCTAAAATTTAAGAATTACTTTTTCCTTCTTTCGATGATATACTTGTTGGATGCCTTTTTCTTAGATCTTGTTTTGTATCCGCGTGACGGCAGACCTTTTCTTGATCTTGGCAAACCGCCTGATGCTCTTCCTTCACCACCACCCATTGGGTGATCTACAGGATTCATAACTACACCTCTGGTGCGTGGCCGTCTTCCAAGCCATCTGCTGCGGCCTGCTTTACCAGAAATCTCGAGCTGATGATCGATGTTTGAAACGGTTCCGATAGTAGCTTTGCAGGCCTGGAGTATCAAGCGGGTTTCGCCTGATGGAAGTCTCATTACTGCATACTTTCCATCTCTCGACATGAGCTGTGCATAAGATCCGGCACTTCTTGCCATTTTTGCACCTTGACCCGGGCGAAGTTCGATGTTGTGTACAATGGTTCCAAATGGTACTTCACTTAGGTAGAGTGTGTTTCCAACATCAGGACTAACACCTAAACCGGAGAGTATGGTTTGACCAACTTTGATTCCATTTGGTGCAACAATGTACCTTTTTTCACCATCGGCATAAACTACCAGGGCAATTCGTGCACTGCGGTTTGGATCGTATTCAACAGTTTTAACTGTAGCAGGAATACCATCTTTGTCGCGTTTAAAGTCAATGATCCTGTAATTTTGTTTATGACCACCACCCATGTACCTCATGGTCATTCTTCCTTCGTTATTTCTACCACCACTTTTCCTGTGTGGCTCAAGCAAACTTTTTTCAGGTTTGTCGGTAGTAATATCATCAAACGCACTGATAATTTTGAAGCGCTGACTGGATGTTGTCGGTTTGAATTTTTTTAAAGCCATTTATCTTAAATATTGCTGTAAAAATCAATTGTTTCACCTTCTGCTATTGTAATGATAGCTTTTTTATAAGCTTTGGTTTTTCCGCTGATGAGACCTGTCTTGGTAAATCTCGATTTGGATTTTCCTGAATACCTCATTGTATTCACCTCTCTGACATCTACGTTGTACATTTCTTCAACTGCTTTTTTTATCTGGAGCTTGTTGGCACTTTTATCAACGACAAATCCATATCTCTTGAGCTTCTCGCCAAGTGCAGTCATTTTTTCGGTAATGATCGGCTTAATCAGAATATTCATTTTGCCTTATCTTTATTAGTTTCTAATTACCTTATTAGTTGTTGAACATCTCGTTAATATCTTTGATTGAGCTTTCAACGATTAAAAGTTGTTGCGCTTTCATGATATCAAAGGTGTTGATATTTGCTGAGTTCTGGTACAATACTTCCTGAAGGTTTCTTGCTGACATTGCTACATTCAAATCGGTTCCGGGGAAGAGAATGATTATTTTCTTGCCTTCCAGACTAAAACTTTTTATCAGTTGAACAAAGTTTTTTGTCTTTGGAGTTTCAAATGTAAAATCTTCGAGGATTGTAATTTTGTTCTCACTTGCTTTGTATGATAAAGCTGACTTACGGGCGAGACGTTTAAGTTTTTTATTCAACTTAAAACTATAATCCCTTGGTCGTGGACCGAAAACCCTGCCACCGCCTCTGAAGAGTGGACTTTTGATGCTACCAAAACGTGCAGTACCTGTTCCTTTTTGTTTCTTCAATTTACGGGTACTACCAGTAATTTCGCCTTTTTCTTTGGATTTGTGAGTTCCCTGGCGTTTGTTTGCCAGAATTTGTTTCACATCCAGATAAATGGCATGATCATTTGGGCTGATTCCAAAAATGGAATCATCAAGCGATATCGTGCGAGCGGTCTTCTCGCCATTCTTATTATAAACTGCTAACTCCATCTTTCAACAATTATAGGTGATCCATTTGGTCCTGGAACTGAACCTTTAACAATAATCATATTTTTTTCGGGAACAATTTTCAAAACCTGAAGGTTTATCATTTTTACCCTGGTGTTACCCATTTGTCCGGCCATACGAATTCCTTTAAAAACGCGTGACGGCCATGAGGATGCTCCTAAAGATCCGGGAGCTCTGAGTCGGTTGTGCTGTCCGTGAGTTTGTCCACCTACCCCACTGAAACCATGACGTCTTACAACACCCTGGAAACCTTTTCCTTTAGTAGTTCCAATAACATCAATGAACTCTCCTTCGATAAACACGGTAACATCAACAATATCCCCGAATTTCTTTTGGTGGTCGACTTCAAACCTGGTAAATTCCCTTACAATACGTTTTGGGCTTACACCAGCTTTTGCAAAATGACCTTTTAAAGCTTTGGTAGTGTGTTTTTCCTTCCGTTCACCATAAGATAGCTGAATTGCTTCATATCCATCCTTTTCAATGGTCTTTACCTGGGTTACCACACATGGACCGGCTTCGATAACTGTACATGGAATGTTCTTTCCATTCGCGTCGTACAGGCTGGTCATCCCTATTTTTTTACCTATTATTCCAGACATTATTACTAATCTTTAATTTTTATCAAACCTTATCCAATCCAAACTTTATCAAACCTTGATTTCAACCTCAACGCCACTGGGTAACTCGAGTTTCATCAGTGCATCAATGGTTTTTGTGGTTGAACTGTAAATGTCGAGAAGCCTTTTGTAAGAAGATAATTCGAACTGTTCGCGCGCTTTTTTATTTACGAAAGTTGCACGGTTTACAGTAAAAATCTTCTTGTTAGTAGGCAACGGGATTGGTCCGCTTACTACTGCGCCGGTGCTTTTTACAGTCTTTACAATCTTTTCGGCTGACTTATCAACCAGATTATGATCGTACGATTTCAATTTTATTCTAATCCTCTGACTCACCTTATTGTAATTTATTTGATTCTTAAAATCTATTTATACTTTTACGATGTATCCTTTTATTTTGTACAGCACTTGTTCGAGTAACTCGTTTGGAAGCTCGGCATAGTGCGAAAATTCCAGACTCGACAACGCTCTACCAGATGTTATGGACCGAAGTGATGTAACATATCCAAACATTTCAGACAGTGGCACCCGTGCCTTTAAAACCTGACTGTTAATTTTTGCAATAACTTCTTCCAGGTGTCCACGACGTTTATTCAAATCGCTGCTTACATCTCCGATGTATACATCAGGTGTCGAAACTTCAAGTTTCATAACCGGCTCAAGCAAGGTCGATTTCATTAACTTACAGGCATTCCGGTATCCAACTTTTGCAGCAATCTCAAAGGCCATCTGATCTGAATCGACCGGATGAAATGAGCCATCTTTTACTACAACCCGTAAGTTGTAGAGGTTGAAACCTGCCAAAGGTCCGTTCATCATTGCCATTTCGAAACCCTTCTTTATCGAAGGTATGTATTGCTTTGGTATGTTACCGCCTTTAACTTCATCAATGAACTGTAACCCGATAACATCCTTATCCGCTGGCCCGATTTCGAAAAGAATATCAGCAAATTTTCCGCGGCCACCTGTTTGTTTTTTATATACTTCACGGTATTCTATGGTTGACTTAAGTGCTTCTTTATAAGCCACTTGCGGTTTTCCATGATTACATTGAATTCCATATTCGCGTCTCAACCTGTCAACCAGTATTTCGAGATGCAACTCCCCCATTCCGCTGATAATCGTTTGACCGGTTTCTTCGTCAACACGAACTCTGAAGGTAGGATCTTCACTTGCCAGTTTATTGAGTGAATCCGTCAGTTTATCAAAATCGTCCTGTGTTTTAGGCTCAACAGCTAAGTTAATAACCGGCTCAGGAAATTTGATGTTTTCGAGAACAATCGGATGATCAATCGCACAAAGCGTATCTCCGGTTCTGATATCTTTAAATCCGACAAATGCTCCTATATCTCCGGCTTCGATAGTTTCGAGTGGGATTTGCTTGTTAGCGTGCATCTGCATGATTCGCGAAATCCGTTCTTTTTTACCCGTATTTGAATTTAATACTATCGAACCTGATTTCAAAGACCCTGAATAAACACGGAAGAAAGCTATTTTTCCAACAAAAGAATCTGCTGATATTTTAAAAGCCAGCGAAGAAAAATGATCTTCGATTGAAGGATGGCGATGTTCTTCTTTTTCGGTATTTGGATTTATCCCGTTAATCGCAGGTATATCCTCAGGTGAAGGCAGGTAAGCAGCAACAGCATCAAGTAAAGGTTGAACTCCTTTGTTTTTGAATGAAGCGCCACAGAGTACCGGGGTAATTCGTAATTCCAATGTTGCTTTTCGTATCGCCTGGATAATTTCTTCCTCAGTAATTGAGTTGGGATCGCTCATGAACTTTTCAAGTAATTCATCGCTTTCCTCAGCAACACCTTCGATAAGGCTGGTGCGATATTCCTTAACAGTATCTTTGATGTCTTCAGGAATCTCAACTTCAGTAAAGGTCATCCCTTTTGAAGAATCGTCCCAGATAAAAGCTTTGTTACAAATCAGATCAACAACGCCTTCAAAAGAGTCTTCAACACCAATTGGGATTTGAAGAGGAATTGGATTTGCGCCAAGTCTTTCTCTGATCTGTGTAATAACACTAAAGAAATCAGCTCCTGTGCGGTCCATTTTATTTACAAAACTCAATCTTGGTACGCCATACTTGTCAGCCTGACGCCATACAGTTTCACTTTGCGGCTCAACACCACCAACGGCACAGAAAATTGCGATAGCTCCGTCGAGCACCCTGAGTGATCTTTCGACCTCGACAGTGAAATCCACATGCCCGGGAGTATCGATAATATTGATTTTGTATTTGTCGTCTTTGAAATTCCAGAAAACAGTGGTGGCAGCAGAGGTGATCGTTATTCCCCGTTCCTGTTCCTGCACCATGTAATCCATAGTTGCAGCGCCATCATGAACTTCACCCATCTTGTAGTTGATGCCGGTATAGTATAATATCCGCTCAGTGGTCGTGGTTTTACCCGCGTCGATGTGCGCCATTATTCCTATATTTCTGATATGTTTTAAACCTTCAGGCATCTTTGATGTGTGCTCTCTGTTATTCTGATTTGTTAAATTAATTACACTCTAAAGTGTGAGAATGCTTTGTTAGCATCAGCCATTCTGTGAATATCTTCTTTCCTTTTAAAAGCACCGCCTTCTTCTTTGTAGGCTGCTAATATTTCGGAAGCTAATTTCTTACCCATCGATTTTTCGTTGCGTTTGCGAGCATAACTAATCAGGTTTTTCATTCCGATTGATTGCTTACGTGAAGCAGGAATTTCAGTTGGGATCTGGAAAGTAGCTCCACCAATCCTGCGGCTGCGAACCTCAACGGCTGGTGTAACATTAGCAAGTGCTTTTTTCCATACTTCAACACCGTCTTCTTTGGTACGTTCAACAACAACATCAATAGCCTCGTAAAATACCTTAAAAGCAAGTGTTTTCTTTCCGCGAAGCATGAGATTATTCACGAATTTCGATACAAGCTGATCATTAAACTTCGGGTCAGGAAGTATGATTCTTTTCTTTGGTTTTGCTTTCCTCATTGTCTATATATCGTTAATCTTGACTTCGAAAACTATTTCTTTTTTGGACGTTTTGTACCATATTTGGACCGTCTCTGGTTGCGGCCTTCAACTCCTGATGTATCCAGAGCGCCACGAATGATGTGGTATCTTACACCAGGTAAATCTTTCACACGGCCTCCACGGATCATTACAATGGAGTGTTCCTGGAGGTTGTGACCTTCACCAGGAATGTAAGCATTCACCTCTTTACCATTGGTCAACCTAACTCTGGCGACTTTACGCATCGCTGAGTTTGGTTTTTTAGGTGTTGTAGTGTAAACACGAACACACACACCACGCCTTTGTGGACAACTGTCCAGTGCAGGTGATTTACTCTTATCGGTCAACTTCTTGCGTCCTTTACGAACTAACTGCTGTATCGTCGGCATATTACGACTTTTAGTTAAGTTTTTATTAATTTGCCCCAATTTTCGGGGGTGCAAAAGTACAATTTATTTCAAATAAACAATGAACATTGAAAATTAATTTCAATTTTTTTCGTGACTCAACATTAACTGCTGAAACCACTATTGTTAAAAAAAGTTTAAGTGAAATTGAAAGGACAGAATGCGGGTGAGCAATCTGAGGCGCCAAACGACTGATTTTTCATAGTAGCTGAAAATTCATTTTGTCGTTAGAAACCTATAGATGCCTCCATTTATCAGGTTTCCTTTTAATTTCTCTATGTTCTCAAAACCGGGTCGGAATCTTACTTCGTGTCCTTAATTTGAGGGCGCAAAAGTACAACAATATTTTACAAAACAAAATTATTCTGAATTATTTTTTGAAAGCAAATTGTTGTGATGTTTTAAAACAGCCATCTGAAAATAAAATTTTATTGGTTTTCAGGGATTTGGAGATTGTATGAAAGCTTAGATTTGTGATGGATTTTGACAAGTATTTGTAAATATTCTTCTGAAAAATCTTGTTGAAACCCTGTTTAAAAACATGAATCCTGCTGATTTTAGCATAATTCGGTGGCCCAACAATCGTCTAAAAAGCCTGTTTTCCTGAAATCAGGGATAGAATTGCCTATTGATTTTCGTAAACTTAGCTCAGCTAATAAAACATTTGATTTGAGATGATAAACCCTCCTTAACAGAAGACTTTTCAACATCATCTGCCGGTCTTATCCAAAAAGCCTATTTTTGGCCTTCAAAATTTATACTGTGAAAAACTTTCTTGACCAACTTAACGAGCCTCAAAAGCAGGCGGTGACCAATTACAAAGGCCCTGCCATGGTAATTGCGGGCGCAGGCTCCGGCAAAACCCGTGTATTGACCTACAGAGTGGCGTACCTGCTAAAAAATGGCATCGATCCTTTCAACATCCTTGCACTCACCTTTACCAACAAGGCTGCACGCGAGATGAAAGAACGAATCCTGCACCTTGTTGGCTCCACGGATGCCCAAAATGTGTGGATGGGAACCTTTCACTCGGTGTTTGCACGTATCCTGCGGGTTGAAGGGCATTTGCTGGGTTATCCTTCAAACTTCACCATTTATGATACCGACGATTCGAAAAGTCTGATCAGAACACTGCTCAAAGAACAAGGCCTCGACCCCAAGGTTTATTTGCCGGGCTGGATATTGTCGAGGATTTCGAGTGCCAAATCGAACCTGATTTCGGCTCGTGATTATAACGAAAACGCTGATTTTACCAGCCAGGATAGGATGTCGGCCAAACCTTTGATGGGGACGCTGTATTCGCTTTACACGGCCCGCTGCAAAAAGTCGGCAGCCATGGATTTTGATGATCTGCTTTTTAATATGAATCTGGTTTTGCGCGATTACCCCGAGGTTTTACTCAAGTACCAGCGCAAATTCAACTATATTCTTGTCGACGAGTACCAGGACACCAATTACGCACAATATCTTATTGTTAAAAAACTTGCAGCCCGCAACGAAAACATCTGTGTGGTTGGCGATGACGCACAAAGTATTTACGGTTTCCGTGGCGCTAATATCCAGAATATCCTGAACTTCAAGCACGACTACCCCGACATGAAGGTTTACAAACTTGAGCAGAATTACCGCTCTACCAAAAATATCGTCAACGCGGCCAATAGCATCATCGTTCATAACAAGGAACAGATTTTTAAAGAAATCTGGACCGAAAATGATGAGGGGCCGCGACTTAAACTGATGCGTGCCTCAACGGATACCGAAGAAGGAAACATGGTTGCCAATTATGTTTTTGAGACAAAAATGAACAACCAGCTTCTCAACTCCGATTTTGCCATCCTTTATCGCACCAACGCGCAGTCCCGTTCGATGGAAGAGGCGCTCAGGAAACTGAACATCCCCTACCGGATTTACGGCGGCCTCTCCTTTTATAAAAGAAAAGAAGTGAAAGACCTGCTGGCATATTTCAGGCTGGTGATAAATCCTGCCGACGAGGAAGCGCTGAAACGCATCATCAATTACCCGGCACGAGGCATCGGCTCGACCAGCATGGACCGCATTATTATTGCCGCCGACCAAATGGGGAAATCCATCTGGGAAATCCTCGAAAGCATCGAAATACTTGAATTGGGGCTTAATCAGGGCATCAAATCAAAAATCATTGGTTTTGTAAACATGATGAAAAGTTTTATGATTCAGCAAAAAACCAGAAATGCTTACAACCTGGCGCAGGACATTGCAAAAGCTTCGGGGATTATGAAGGACCTGAACGACGATAAAACCCCGGAAGGCATCAGCCGCTTCGAAAATATTGAAGAATTATTAAACGGTATCAAGGATTTTTCCGAAAATTTCCAAACCCAGCAAACAGAGGAAGGTTCCACCATAAAAACCCTTGATACGTATTTGCAGGATATTGCCCTGCTCACCGATGCCGACCAGGACGACAAAGACGACAACAACAAGGTTTCGCTCATGACCATCCACAGCGCCAAAGGACTTGAATTCCCCTATGTTTTTGTTGTTGGTTTGGAGGAAAACCTATTCCCGTCGATCATGTCGATAAATTCGCGAACTGATCTTGAAGAGGAGCGTCGCCTGTTTTATGTTGCTGTAACCCGTGCAGAGAAAGCTGCGATCCTTTCGTACGCCGAAAATCGTTACAAATGGGGCAACATGACCATGAGCGAGCCAAGTCGTTTTATCAGTGAAATTGATGAAAAATATGTCGACTTTCCGCGAAAATCGGTAACAACGCCGCCTGGATTTAACAAATTCAAAGTTGACGATACGGGCTTTCACATGCCAAAAGCAACAACTTATAATCCTGAAAATCTAAAGAAAATAGGCGATTCACGTCACCAGAATAATAATGATGAAACGGCGAATTTTGAAGGCTCTCCAGTTGAAGATATCAAAGTTGGGATGCAGGTGGAGCATCAGCGTTTTGGCGTAGGAAAAATAACAGATGTCGAAGGTAATGGTGCCAACCGGAAAGCCACCGTGTTTTTTGCGGCCATTGGGTCTAAACAGCTTTTGCTGAAATATGCGAAGCTGAGGATCATTAAGGCGTGAAAGCTAGTCGGCAGTCGGACAGTCGGCAGCCCCGATAATCCCGATAACTATCTGGGTCGGGAGTCGGCAG
>CAYOWJ010000014.1:3050-9338 GCA_964407625.1 uncultured Lentimicrobiaceae bacterium | reverse complement strand
GCAGCTGGCAGTCGCAGTTGGCAGCCGGAAGCCGGCATTGGGAATCTGTTAAACGAAACTGGTGAATACTGATAAAATCTCACTTTCTGAAATAAGTAATGATACATCTAATCATCATAAACCATGAAAGATATTATTCTAAAATCGGTACAGGATTTTTTGAAGCAGGTTTCTGTTTTAAATCCCGGAGACCTCTCCTACCAGCATGGTCAGAACCTTTTCGGTAATGGGCAGTGCATTGTTTTGTCGGAATCGGAGAAAAAATTTGAGTTTTCGGTTGACGAAAAACAAGGCGATTTTATTGTTGGAATCGAAACATCAGCAGCCATCAATCCTTCATGTTCATGCAAAAGTGATACAATTTGCCGGCATCAGTTTGCCGCTTTGTTTCAGCTTGAAGAACTGATGAAAGGCCCGGAATCGCTGCCAAAACAAGGGATTAAATATTCCCGCCAGGGCATGATCAAAAGAGTAATCGAAGAGCGCAAAAGCAAAGCACTCGAAGCAGATTATTCCATTGTTTTTAACGATAATATTTTTGGAGAGCATGTTTTAACCAACGAACGCGGCAAGCAATATAAACTTACTTTCAGGGATTTTACGCGTAAACATGGCTACTGCACCTGTCCCGATTACCGCACAAACAAACTGGGCACCTGCAAACACCTGATTTTTGCCTACGAAAACCTTTCTCAACTTGGCATCGAAATTCCGGAAAACTTACCTGCTTACCCCTTTATCGAGATTTTTTTGAACCCATTCCGAAATTATAAAATATGCTGGTTTTATCCCGAGAAGCCACAGGGCAAGACAGCGGAACTTATTTACAGGTATTTTGGAAATAAGAATTTTATCGAAGACGAGGAAATATTAAACTTTCTGGGGTTCATCGAACGGGCTGAAAATTTCGGCCAAATCCTGATCCGGTCCGAAGTGTACGAAAAACTAGGACGTAAATATGAAGAAGCGGCCATCGAACGGCTCAGGAAAACCGCCGAACCTGATTTCGCGAAACTCAGGATCAAATTGCTGCCTTACCAGCAAACCGGGGCAAATTTTGCAATCTTCAAAACCGGCGCCATCATTGCCGACGAAATGGGGCTTGGGAAAACCGCACAGGCTATTGCCACAGCCGAAATGAAAATGACTTTGTTTGGTTTTAAAAAAAACCTGATTATTTGTCCCGACTGGAACAAAAAACACTGGCAACACGAAATTTCGCGCGTTAGCGGAAAATCCTCGCTTATCGTTAATGGGAAAGGAATTGATGAAATACCAGGTTACGGAGCATTTGATTATTTAATTGCCGACTACGAAACTGTGGTTGGCAGCCCCGAAACTATCCAAAAGTTAACTCCCGATTTTATTATCGTCGACGAAGCCCAGCGAATTAAAGATTACGAATCGGTTACCGCGGCAGCCATTAAATCCATTCAGCGTAAGCATATTCTGGTCCTCACCGGCAATCCTGTCGAAAACCAGCTCATCGAACTTTATTCGATTGTTTTACTCGTCGATCAGGAACTTTTGGCGCCCTTGTGGGAATTTTCGTATCAGCATTTTTATTTCGACGAAAACCAAAAGAATAAAATTACGGGCCAGTTCGATCTGGAAAAACTATCCAAAAAGCTTGAACACCTCATGATCAGGCGCGAAAAGCACGAAGTAATCCGGCAGTTACCCAAAGTGAGTTATATCGAAAATCCGGTTCGCATGCACCCGGCACAGGCCAGGCTTCATCTGAAATATGCCCAGGAAGCCGCCGCCCTCTTGAAAAAAAATATCGTCACTGCCTTCGACAGGCAGCAGCTCAGGATGTTGGTTAAATTGATGCGGCAGGTCAGCAATTCAACTTTTCTGGTCGATAACAGCGCAAATCATTCATCAAAACTGGCAGAGCTGCAGCACATCCTGGTCGAAAAGCTTAATCTCAGGCATGGCAACCGCAAAATAATGATTTACACCGAGTGGGATAGTATTAACAGGTTGATTGCTCAGTCGCTGCGTTCAAACCAACATTTTTTTGCCGAAATCAACTCAGAGACTGATCCCGGACTTTATCAAAAAATAATCACCGCATTTGAAAAAGATAACCGCTGTAATGTGCTCATTTCATCGGTGCCACTTGATTTTTCGTTGTTTTCGGGCAAAGTCGACACCATCATTAATTTTGATGTGCCCTTGTCCAAATCTCTTCAAAACAGCAGGATTGGCAATATCGAAACCATTTCTGAGAATGAAGGAAGTCTTACCATCATCAACCTGATTGCTGAAGATTCGATTGAAGAAATGCTCACCCCGGAAGCTGATTTTTCGTTTCCTGAAAATCTCAAAGCCGATGATGAGTTGAATAATCTTCAAAATTTTGGCATTGATGAAGGAGACCAAATTCGGCTTCTCGAAAATATCGAAGCCCTCATAAAAAGTCTTGGCGAACGAATTCATGACA
This sequence comes from uncultured Lentimicrobiaceae bacterium, assembly GCA_964407625.1. Taxonomy (GTDB): domain Bacteria; phylum Bacteroidota; class Bacteroidia; order Bacteroidales; family 4484-276; genus CAJATL01. The sequence goes on along the minus strand of CAYOWJ010000014.1, from coordinate 6,889 downwards.
TAAAAAGCAGGAAAAAAAGCGACCTTTCACAAATAAGCCTTGACTTTTCGGGAGATTCTGATGGCCACAGATTGGCTGAAAAACATGAAGAAATTACCGGGATTGATCTTACCGAAAACAAACAATCTGTAAAAAAAACAAGGTCTTCAGATTCGAAGTTTGAGGAAGAAAAAATGGTGGAACTCATGGAAGAAGGCGCCCGGTTTTTTGGCTCCCTCTTTAAAGCCTCAACCGGAAATACTTTAGGAGCAAAAGATTACATCATCGATTATGATAAAAAAACCGGCGAATTAAGCCTGAAAATCAAACTTGCAAAAAAAAGCTAAATATTAATTTCACTCCTTTTGACATAACTTAAAAAAATTACTTTTGTAAGAAAAAGACTTTTGAGAACATTATTTTTATTTCTGGCTCTGGCTTTCACTGCTTTTTTTAATGATATCGACGCACAGGTGTCCAATTCATCCCTTTTAACCGAACAGCCGTTCTTTCAGCGGGTGTCGAACTATGACGGGCTTTCGCAGGGAACAATCAATTGTATTATTCAGGACCAGCAGGGATTTATGTGGTTTGGAACCATGGATGGGCTTAATCGTTATGATGGCTATGAAATAACAGTTTTTCGCAACTTACCCGGCGATACAAATTCGATCAGTTCAAATGTGGTAAACCAGATTATTGAAGATAAAGCGGGGCTTTTATGGTTTTTTACAGATAACGGAATTAATGTTTATAATCCGGTTTTAAACACCTTTAAACGAATTCATCTAACCACTTCGATCAAACCCTTCAAGGTTGAGATCATACATGCAGCTGTTATTGATGCTTCCGGTAAATTCTGGCTTGGGACGCAGGATAATGGTTTGATTTGCTATAATCCTGAGTCCGGAGAACAAAAGCAGTATTTTTCGACTCCTGATAAAGCCGATGGATTGATATCAAATTCGATACGTTCGATCCTTGCAGATAGCAAAGGTAAAATCTGGTTAAGTTACAACCTGGGTGGTATGTCAATACTCGATCCATCGTCCGGGAATTTTACCAATTATCCTGAAATTCCTGGCATCAGCAATCATCCTGCCGTGCTTTACGTAAATGCATTTGCCGAGACCCCGGAATACAAAATCCTGATAGGTTTACAAAACTCATCAGTGATATCATTCGATCCTGTAGCAAATGATTTTAAGCGCATCAGCTTACCAAACCACCAGGGAAGCAACGATGCGGTTACGATACGTGCCTTTGCCGGCAGCAATAATATACTTTGGATTGCCACTGATGGCGCCGGGTTAATTTCGATAAACACCCTGAACGAAGATTATTCGAATTACACGCAAGGAAGTTCTGAAAACAGTCTGGCCTACAATACCATAAAATCACTTTATTTCGACCGCGATAATAATTTATGGATTGGAACTTATGGCAAAGGAATCAATATTCTTAGTCCCTATTTAAAAGCATTTTACTCATTTGTGCAAAGCAGGTCCAATCAATTTGGCCTGTCATTTTCGAGTATTCGTTCGATTTTTGAAGACGAAAATGGCGTTATCTGGGTGGGTGGTTATAACGATTTGAATAACATTGACCTGAACAAAGGTACCAGAATGATTCAGGAAAATATTGTCACTTATTCGCTATGCCAGGATCCCTCTGATAAAAATATTATCTGGATTGGAACCGAAGGAGCAGGTTTACAGAAATTTAATAAAACCACAAGGGAACTTTTAAAATTTCCTATAACTATAACTTACGATGAAAACACAGTTGTTGGTACAGGAATTTACGAAATCACCCCGGATAACAATGAATTTATCTATTTCGGTAGTGAATTGGGCTTAAATGTTCTGAACAAAAAAACCGGAAAATTCAGGTTTTTTGCCAACAATCCTTCCGATTCCACAAGTATTGTTCCGGGTCAGATAATGGCGATTTTCATCGATAGCAATCACGACATCTGGGTTGGTTCGATGCAAGGCGGGCTTGCCAGGTTTAATAAGGAAAATGGAACCTTCACCAGGTTTTTGCCAACTCCCGAAAGACCCGGATCGTTAAGCGGAATCCGCGTTAACTGCATTTTTGAAGATGCTAAAAAGCAGTTTTGGATCGGGACAAACATGGGGCTTAACCTCATGGATCGGGAAACAGGGAAATTTAAGGTTTACACCGAAACCGACGGCCTGGTAAATAATTTTATTTATGGTATTCTTGATGACAAACATGGGAATCTATGGTTGAGCACAAATAAGGGAATTTCGAAATTTAACCCGGAAATGAATACTTTTAGCAACTTCAATATTAAAGATGGGTTACCCGGAAATGAGTTTAATACAGGGGCTTTTTTTAAGAAAAGTAATGAACGCCTGTATTTTGGAGGCGTTGATGGCCTGGTTGTTTTTAATCCTGACCGGATTGTAAATAATCCTGTTCCGCCTAAAGTTGTTTTTACCAATATTACCATTTCAAATCAAAAGTTAGTCAGCGATACAGTCCCATCTTATCTTAAACAAATTACACTCAAACCTGATGACTTACTGGTAGAATTTGAGTTTTCGGCACTGAATTTTATAAATCCCGAAAACTGCCAATACGCCTATCAGGTTGAAAATTTAAGCGAAGAATGGATAAGCCTGGGAAATAAGAGAACCCTTATGCTTACTCATCTTGCTCCAGGTGAATATTTTTTAAAAATTAAAGCCTCCAATAACGATGGTGTCTGGAACGAAAATCCAGCTACGCTCAAAATTATTGTTCTCCCGAAGTTTTACGAAACGCTTTGGTTTAAACTATTGCTTGTATTTGTTGTACTTGCCGGGATTTTTACCATTACCCTCATCAGGTTCCGGTTGATCAATCATCAAAAAAAACGCCTTCAGAAATTAGTCGACGAACGAACCCAGGAACTCAAAGATGCAGTTGAAGACCTGGCCGAAGAAATTAAAGAACGCCGGAAAACCGCCGAAGAACTTCAGGAAGCAAATACTACCAAGGACAAATTCTTTTCGATAATTGCCCACGACCTCCGAAGCCCTTTTAACACACTCATCGGGTTTTCGGATTTGCTGGTTGACCAATGGCCAAATTTGGATGAAACCGATAAACTTGAATTTATTAAACGGATAAAAAAGACATCCGAAAACACCTTTAATTTAGTCGATAATTTACTCGAATGGTCGAGGCTTCAAAAAGGTACCATCGAATTTAACCCGTTAAAATGTAATGTTAAATTCCTGTCGAAAATTTCAATCGACCAGTTACAGGCTGATGCCGAACTCAAAGAAATCAAGATAAACACCGACATACCCGGCTTCCTGAATGTTTTTGCCGATCAGAATATGATCGACTTTGTTTTCAGAAACCTCATCTCGAACGCCATAAAGTTTACACCCCGCAACGGAAATATTTTTGTGCGTGCCAAAACCCACGATAACCGCATTATTTGTCAGGTGGAGGACACTGGCATCGGGATGGAACAGGATACTTTTGAAAATCTGTTTAAACTCGGGAGTTCTAAAAGCTCACCAGGCACCGAAGGCGAAACCGGAACCGGACTTGGACTGATCTTGTGTAAAGAATTTATTAAGAAAAGCCGGGGATCTATATGGGTTGAAAGTGAGCCTGGTAAAGGCAGTAAATTCTTTTTCTCGTTGCCGGTTTCAGAACACTATTAATTCTTGATTTTCTTTCTGGATTTTACTTTAGACAAAAAATATTCTTCAAATGAATTATCAGCAACTCACCGGTTTAATTAAAAAAAAGCGATCCTTTCTTTGCGTTGGCCTCGACACTGATCCCGAAAAAATCCCGCCTCATTTATTAAAATTTGATGATCCGGTTTTTGA
>CAYOWJ010000014.1:1295-2950 GCA_964407625.1 uncultured Lentimicrobiaceae bacterium | reverse complement strand
CTTGCGCTGACTTCAAATCCGGGGGCTTTTGATTTCCAAACCCAAAAACTCAAAAACGGGCAATTTGTTTTTGAAACTGTCATTCAACAGTCGCTGGAATGGGGAAACCATGAAAATATGATGTACGTGGTTGGCGCTACCAAAGCAGAGATGTTAGCAGAAATCAGAGCAATAATTCCCGATCATTTTTTACTAATTCCAGGCGTAGGTGCACAAGGTGGCAGCCTCGAAGAAGTTGCAGGTTATGGAATGAATAAAAATTGTGGGCTTTTGGTAAATTCATCCAGAGGAATTATTTATGCGTCAAACCAAACCGATTTTGCTGAAAAAGCCCGTGAGCAAGCATTTTTGCTAAAACAGCAAATGGAGCAACAACTCATTTTTCATGGAATCCTTGGGTGAAGGTGGTGTTAGATTAATTGCCATTTTCTGCAGGCAATTAATCAAAGGTGATCTTAAAAAACAAAAACCGGGCTTATCCAGCCCGGCTTTTCAAATCAAATTAAAAACCATTATTCGACAATAACATTCCAGTTGTAAATGTCTTCTTCGACACCTTCCTGGATAGCCCGTAATTTTTCATAGAGTTTCGTCGAAATCGGGCCTGCTTTTCCATCTTTGCAATACTCGAAAGTACGGCCAGTTTCGCGGTCGACAATTTTTTTGATCGGTGAAATAACGGCGGCAGTTCCACAGGCGCCAACTTCATCAAAATCGCCGAGTTCATCCACTGCAAGCGACCTCAGGTCAATGTCCATTCCCATGTCTTTTGCAATCTGGCGCAAGCTTAGATTGGTGATGGACGGTAAAATGGAGGATGAGTTTGGTGTAATGTAAGTATTTCCTTTGATGGCAAAGAAATTTGCAGGACCTGCTTCATCAATAAAACGGCTGTCGCCCGAATTAAGGAAGATCACCGATGAAAATCCTTCTTCATGGCCTCTGGTTAAAGCCCTCAGACTGGCGGCATAGTTGCCGCCAACTTTAATATGTCCGGTACCATGAGGCGCTGCCCTATCGTAATCTTTTACAATCTGCATCGAAACCGGGCTGAAACCTTCCTTAAAATATGGGCCAACAGGACCCACAAAAACCATAAACAAGTATTCTTTAGCAGGCTTCACTCCAACTTCGGCACCACTTCCGATGAGCAACGGGCGGATGTACAAAGAAGCACCCAATCCGAACGGTGGGACGTACTTCTCGTTCAATTTTACTGTTTTGAAAACCGCCTCTTTGAAAATTTCAAAGGGAACTTTGGCCATCATCACCCCTTCGGCCGAACTCTGCATACGTTTTGCATTTTCCTCCCATCTGAAAACGCGTACCTTTCCATCTTTACCTCTAAAAGCCTTCATTCCTTCGAAAGCCTCCTGGCCGTAATGCAAACAAGTTGCAGCCATGTGCATATTAATGTACTCTGATGAGGAGACTTCCAGTTCGCCCCATTTTCCGTCGCGATAATAGCAACGAAGGTTGTAGTCGGTTTTGAAATAGCCGAATGGCAGGCTTTTCCAATCAATATCTAACATAACATCCCGATTTAAATGAATAAATTTATTTTGGGTGCTAAAGTAAAAAGAATATCGAGGCGGACTAAGGAACTCGCTGTTTTTTGTTAATCAATTCACAATTTAGAAAGCTGCTAAATATTT
>CAYOWJ010000014.1:0-1195 GCA_964407625.1 uncultured Lentimicrobiaceae bacterium | reverse complement strand
ATCAATTCTTCAAGATAATGCTTTTCGATGCCAAATGCTTTTTTGATCTGATGAATCTGGCCGTCAATTTTTGCGACATCCGGTTTTACCTGGCTTTTCCGTCCAACGATCATTACATTTTTGGGTGTATGATTTGTCGAGATAAACTCGAAGGCTTTGGTTTGATAACCATGTTTTTCGAGGATGAGCGCACGCAGCCCGTCGGTGAGCATTTCGGCCTGACGCTCCATGAAAATCCCATGTTTCAGGATGGGCTTCATTTCATTTTCAGGATTCATCTCTTTACGGATTTGTTTGTGGCAGCAAGGCGCACAAATGATATATCCGGCATCAGCCGAAATTCCTTTAAAAATGGCGTCATCGGTGGCTGTATCACAGGCATGGAGCGCGATGAGCATATCGATTTTTTCGATATTGTAATCACCGATATTTCCCTGGACAAACGAAAGCCCCTCAAAACCTGATTCGCGGGCAATTTTATTGCAGAGGTCAACAAGGTTCTGGCGCATCTCAACGCCGGTAATCTTTACAGGTATTTTTAGATTATTTGCCAGATGGTCGTACAAGGCAAAAGTGAGATAGCCTTTTCCGCTGCCCATGTCGGCGATGGTAAATAGCTTGTCGGGTTTATTTTCTTTAAGATTGCTGTCGATGATTTCGATGTATTTGTCGATCTGACGGAATTTATCATTCATCGAGGCTATGATTTTGCCATCACTGCTGATTAATCCCAGCTTTTGGAGATAGATACTGCCTTCGGTTTTTATGAGCCGGTGCTTTATCTTATCATGATCAAATTCCTGCAAAGCTGTCAAACTGGGCTTACTTGTGAAAAGTCGGGCTTCCCGCTTTTTGTTGAATAAAATCTGAATATCTTCCTTTGAGGTAAAAAGTGAAGCGGTTAAAAACGCCGTTCCAAGATTTTCTTTAAGAAAAATAAGCCCTTCGGTGAGGCTAAGATTTTTGGTGATATCGCTGGTTTGATGCCTGAAAACCACCGAAAGCAGTTTTTCATTCTTTATCAAAACCGGCCTGAAATAAACATTATTCAGCGTTGACGACTTTGAAGCCTTTTTTCCAAGCGTAAGTTTAATAAAGGAGCTATCGCTAAAACAGCTTTCGAAGCTTTCGAGAAATCCCCCGATGTTTTTTGGTTCGTTCATTTTTGATGTTTTTAAAGAAGTGGCAAAGTTAA
>CAYOWJ010000013.1:12132-28613 GCA_964407625.1 uncultured Lentimicrobiaceae bacterium | reverse complement strand
GCTAGCAGCTCGCTATGACCGGCAAACAAGACGACATTTCAGTTTGGATGGAGGCTGGATCTCTGAGTTGTAGAAATTACAATTCAATGTCGTTTAGAAAACAAATTTAGAATGGATCGCGGATAAAAGGCTCCACCAGCCTTCGACTGAGCTCACGCCGAAGTCTGGCGGATCTGGAATAAACCTGTTTATAATCCTAAAAATCATCGAAAAGCTTGTCCGACTAATGGCGGATCAGCGTTGCCAGCAACAGCGTTATCAGCGTTCCATTCCTTTACTCAACGACATTAAATTACATTTGAAACTAAATTCTCCGGACTAATCGTGTCCGAAGTTAACAAGTCAAAAAAGAACCAGCTCAAAATCTTATTAACCATAAGATTTTCCATTTAGATTTTCAGCAGAACTTCCTTAAAGCTGCATCAGGATTGAATTTCCTTTAATGATAAGCTTTGAAGAAATAACATTTCCGGTTTTGTTGCTGATGCGGTTTGCCTGATCAGGCTGATTTCCGCCAACCGAAATTTGAAATGCTCCGGGTAATAAAACTCTTTCTGAACGATCATTAATAATTGAAAAATGTAACGGTTCCACCATAAATCTTACAATTTTAGTTTCTGCCGGATTAAGGAAAATCCGCTCAAAACCCTTTAATGATAAGATTGGTGATTCATCCTGATTATCCAGATTCTGAATATAAAGCTGAACAACTTCTTCGCCGGCAACGCTTCCGGTATTCTTAACCTTCACCTCAACCGGAATACGATCACCGGTTTTTGCCTCTGCCGGGATTTCAATTCCCGAATATTCGAAAGTTGAATAGCTCAGACCAAAACCAAAAGGATAAAGCGGAGTACCTCGAAAATAACGGTAAGTATGGCCTTTCATGTTGTAATCATCAAAAGGTGGAAGGTCATCAACAGATTTATAAAAAGTAACGGGTAATCGTCCTGAAGGATTATAATCGCCAAACAAAACATCGGCAAGGGCAGCTCCACCGGCCTGACCGGGATACCAGGCTTCGATGATTGCCGGAATATGCTCATCGGCCCAATTTATCGAAAGAGCGCTTCCGTTCATTAAAACCAGAACGATTTTTGGATTTACCTGATAAACGGCTTTAAGCAGTTGTTGCTGAATCGCGGGCAACTCAAGCGTCAAACGATCGCCACCTTTAAAACCTTCCACCGGAACATCCATCTCCTCACCCTCGAGACGCGGTGACAAACCCATCACCATCACCACAATTTCAGCTTTTCGTGCGGCCGCTAAAGCCTCCTCAAAATGGTCGGCGCCCGGAACTTTCCATCTGAAATCAATCTGGCAATTCCCTGATTTATTAAAAGCATCAACCCGTACCGGGTATTTTGCGCCTTCGATCATCGGGACTTCAACAAATCTTTGTACCGATTCGTGCGTATTTTCGTATTCCAGGAGCAACGAATCGCCAAGGAAAACCCGATATCCGCTTCCAAAGCATCCCAGCAAATATTTCCCGGTTTTGGGAGCAGTTATTAACCCACTCCATTTTATCGAAAAATCATCATCCTTCAAGCCCTCAGCCGGCGCATCATCCCAGAATTTAAAATTCACGGTTCCGGCAGTTTTGGAGACAACAGGCGCACCTTTCATTTCAAAATTATCATAAAATTCACCAACCCAGCCTGCGACTGCTTTTCCATTTTCGAGGTGGGTGAGATATGCTGCAGGAACAGTTACCAGTTTTGGCATTCCATCGGCCCAGTCGCAACCATGAGCATAGATTACCTCAGCACTGCCGCCAAGCTTTTCACGGATGCCTCTGAGCGGCGTAATCGGACTGGACGGAGTTCCATTATAGTTTGCAAGCAAAACCTCCACATCATCGGCATTTGGGCCAATAACAGCAATGTTTTTAATTGTCTTTGGCAGAGGAAGCAGGTTTCCCTCATTTTTGAGCAAGACCATTGATTTTTGAGCCGTTACGAGCGCTAATTGGCGATGTTCTTCACAATCGTTTACTTCAATTGGAATTTGCGCATAGGCTACTTTTTCGGCCGGATCGAACATCCCAAGCTGAAATCTCGCTTTAAGCACTCTTTTAAGGGATAAATTAATTTTATCTTCCCGAATAAAACCCGAATCGATGGCTTGCTGCAAATCGCGGTAAACAACGCCGCAATTGAGATCAGTTCCTGCTTTAATAGCAATTGCACCGGCCTCCGCAGAATTTTTCGCGGTTTTCTGAAAATTAAAAAAATCAGTAAGCGCCCAACAATCTGAAACCACGTAACCGTCGAATCCCCAGCTTTTACGAAGCACATCTTCCAGCAGGTAAGCATTTCCGCAACAAGGCTCGCCCTGATAAAGATTATAGGCACACATCACCGATTGAGCCTTCCCGGTGATGATGCAATTTTTAAAATGTGGCAGATACGTTTCGAAAAGGTCGCGGTCGCTTACCTTTGCATCAAAACGATGACGCTCAGGCTCCGGCCCGCTGTGAACTGCAAAATGCTTGACGGTAGAAACCGTTTTTAAATATTTGGGGTCGTCACCCTGCAAACCTTTCACAAACTGAACACCCAGTTCGCCCGTCAGGAACGGGTCTTCCCCATAAGTTTCCATTCCCCTGCCCCATCTGGGGTCACGAAAAATGTTGATGTTGGGTGTCCAAAAGGTCAAACCCTGATAAATGCCATGTTTATTGCGCCTGAGATAATCGTGATGTTTAGCGCGGGCCTCGTCAGAAATGGCCGTAGCCACTTTAAACATTTGATTTCTATCCCACATCGCCGCCAAACCAATGGCCTGCGGGAACACGGTTGCTTTTCCCGATCTCGCAACGCCATGCAGGCATTCATTCCACCAGTTATATCCGGCAATACCCAATCTTTCGATGGCAGGAGCATCATAACGTAACTGCGAAATCTTTTCTTCCAGTGTCATCCGTGACATCAAATTGTCAACTCTTTCGTCAACCGTAAGGTCTGGATTTTGATATTTCGGAAGGTTTTTGGAAGGATTTTCGTTACATCCCATCAGGAAAACCAGTAAAATAAGGATTTGCGAAGGATTTTTAGTGTTGATGATTTTTGAGCATTTAGAAGTTTTCATCTTTTCAATGATTTTCGTTTTTACAAAGGTCGCAAATTTAAAGAAGCTGATTTTAGAATTAGGGTGTTTTTTAGCCGAAGCGAAGTATGAATGTAACAAGTGTTTGATACAACTTCCTGATGGTTAATACAGAAAACCAAACATCCAAAGAGGGATTACGTTGCCATAACCAGTTTCGATGCTGTCGAGTGCCAGATAAGAATTCTCCAGCTCTTTAATCTGATTATTTGTTTTATTCTTGCCGCCAACTTCAAAAATCCATAGTTCGTTTAGCTTAAAATCTCCGTTTGAAGGCAATGTGAGAACATTGTCAACGCTGGTTTGGTTCAGAAAAAACGTTTCCCTGATTGTCCCAACTTCCGGTTTTACCGAAAAACAATTTAACAAATTTGTGTTGTTAATATAAATTTTATCGGGTTTGCGAAGTAGCTGATTGCCTTTTGCTTCTTGTGTTAAAAGCGTGATGAGTTCCGCTTTATCAAGATAATTGAGGTATTTTAGTAAGGTTCGCTGATCGGTAATATGGAGATCGGTTCCTGTTTTTGTAAGGTTTGGTGTAAAAGGAACGCTGCCGGCGATTACAGCAAGTAGCTTTTTTAATTTTACGGAAGTATCGAAAGGAATATCCGTAACTGATGGAATATCAGTCTCAATAATCACCGAGATAATTGTTTTCAGCCTGCTGATGTATTGGTCGGGAGATTCGATGTAAAATGGGTAATATCCAAATTGAAGATATGTTTCAAACCATTTGAAAATCTTTACCTTCTCAATAATTGCGCCTGCTGCTTCCAGATGATTTAATCTTAACTGGTCAATTGTTAAAACCGGAAACTGAGCTATCTTATTAAATTCCAGAAATTCCCTGAATGAAAGACCCGGTAAATGATAAGCAATCCTTCTTCGGCTAAGATCGCCCTGCCCTTTAAAAAGTTGAAGCAGCGATGAACCAGAATAAATCACACACAATTCGGGGTATTTATCGTAAATATTTTTAAGTTCTGCCGACCAATCGTGTCCGTGAAATTTTTCGGGATAGCGGTGCACCTCATCGAGGAAAAGGTGCTTTCCTCCAATTTTTGAGAATTCATCTGCCGTTTCAATAATGCTATGTTCATAAAAATAAGTATCATCGAGCGACAAATAAATGGCTTGACCGGGAACAATCAAATTTAACGATCCCGCCTTCTGCAACATTAATGTTGTTTTCCCTACTCCCCTGGCGCCAAATATTTCGGTCAACCTACCCTGCCAATCAATCCGTTCGTAAAGGAACCTCTTAAACTCCTGGCTAACATTACGGATCAATTTATTACTTGTCTCAAATAAAACCTGCATTGCTATTATTTTGTACAAAAATAAACTAATATGTAATGGATTACAAGATATTTTGAAATAATTTGTATTCGATTACAATTTATACAAAGGAAGTGATGAATCCATAGTTTGATTAATTGGCTAAAGGCCAATAATTTGAAAGGATTTATTTCAAAAACAGGCAACTATCGCCATAACTCAAAAACCTGAAATCGTTTTTCAAAGCATAGTCGTAAATTTCTTTCCACGAATCGCCAAGCCAGGCAGAAATCAACAAAAGCAAGGTGCTTCCGGGCTGATGAAAATTTGTAACCATCCCTGAAATCATTCTGAATTTATACCCCGGAATAATCATCAAACGCGTTGATCCGGTAATAAAATCGATGCCTTTCCGATCCATAATCGCCATAATTTCCGCCAACGCTTCCCTCACCGGGAGTTCGGTTCGAAATTCTTCCAAATAAGGATCAGTTTGTCCGATCTGAAAAGCCGACTCCGGGTTTAACTTAAGCCGAACGCCAAGCCAGTAAAGACTTTCAAGGGTACGAACCGAGGTAGTACCCACGGCAATTATTCTATCACAATTTTTATGGAGATTATTGAGGGTACTGCGTTTTAGGATAAATTGCTCATTGTGCATCTCGTGACTCGCGATTCCAGCTTTGCCGACAGGTTTAAAAGTACCGGCACCAACATGAAGCGTCAGGGAGTCATGCGAAATTCGTTTCATCTTTAAGGCATCAAAAACCTGCTGGGTAAAATGAAGGCCAGCGGTTGGGGCCGCTACCGAACCATCAAACCGGGCATACACAGTTTGGTAAGTATTTTTGTCGGCTTCAACAGCTTCGCGGTTTAAATAAGGGGGCAATGGAACTTTTCCAGCCATTTCCAAAACCTCTGAAAACGTAAGCTCTTCAGGCTCCCAGCTTAATCTTATCAGATAAGCTTCACCGGATTTCTCAATTTTCTCAGCCCTGATCGAAAATTCATTGTCAATATTCTGAGATGTCGATAAAATACTGCCTTCCTTCCACCGGCGGGCATTTCCAACGAGGCATTTCCAGGTTGCGCTGCCCTTTTGCTGAAACGCCATTTGAATTTCGGAAGTTGGGCTCACAGGCTCAAGGCAAAATATCTCGATTAACGCACCGGTTTCCTTTTTAAAAATCAGCCTTGCCTGAACAACTTTCGTGTCGTTCATCACCAAAAAACTATCTTCAGGTAAAAACCTGACCATGTTTTTAAAAGTGCTTTCGGTAATTACATTATCGCGATAAATCAACAATTTGGAGGAATCCCGCTGATTTAACGGAAATTTCGCAATCCTGTCATCCGGCAGGTCGTATCTGAAGTCATCAATATTAATATCGCTAAATGCTGGTAATAAATTCATTTCGGTTCAAATAAACGGATCTATAAAATATCACACAAAAGTAAAACATCTGTAATATCCTCCATTTTAACTTTTAACCGGTTAAAAACAGCCGGGACTTTTTCAAGAGGAACAGCAAAAAAAACCGCAAACAAATGATTTACAATAAAAAGTAGCTACTTTTGCAATAGTCAGTTCAGATAAAGACTGTTTGAAAACGAAATTTCAGGCCAAAAGAAAAATCTTCAAGTTCTAATTAAAAACTCAATACCGTGATAAAGCGTAACATTCCAAATTTCATAACCATGCTCAACCTGTTCAGCGGAAGTATTGCACTGGTTTTTGCCTTTAATGACAATCTTTTTCTAACGGCATGGTTTTTAGCCTTTGCAGCAATTTTTGATTTTTTCGACGGAATGCTGGCTCGTCTTTTACATGTAAAATCACCTTTGGGTGTTCAGCTCGATTCACTTGCCGACATGGTTTCATTTGGTCTTGTTCCCGGTGCGATTATGTTTCAATTGATGGAAACCTGCGAAACTGCTCCCTATTTTTATTTTTTTGAATTGAATTTATGGTCGTTTGCGGCTTTTCTTATTCCGGTTTTTTCGGCTTTGCGCCTTGCCAAATTTAATATCGACGAGCGTCAGACCGAATCGTTTATTGGAGTTCCTACCCCTGCGAATGCATTGCTTTTCGCTTCTTTACCATTGGTTTTATCACAAGCTCAGGGGTCTGATTTTACCAGCATTGTTGGTTTATTAAAAAATTATTGGTTTCTGCTGGCTTTGACGGTGGTATTTTCGGGTTTGATGGTTTCCGAAATTCATCTTTTCTCACTTAAATTTAAAAGCCTGAGTTGGAATCAAAATGCTGCAAAATACATTCTGATTGTTCTGGCCATTGTGTTGTTCATCCTTTTAAAATTTATTTCCATCCCGCTTATCATTGTGATTTACATACTTTTATCGCTGATTTACAAACCAAAAACAACCTAAAAGAGCGGAATCGCATTTTACCTTCAATAGCCTAAAAATGAAAAAACCCAGGTAAAATTACCCGGGTTTTTAAGTGGTGCCACCTGGAATTGAACCAGGGACACACGGATTTTCAGTCCGTTGCTCTACCAGCTGAGCTATGGCACCTTCATTTATTTTGAGGGTGCAAATTTATGTATGTTTTTAAATATTAAACAATTTTTTTTTTGTATCCTGCAATTTAAAAATAGTATAAATTACTTTTGCTGCTGAAAAAGAAATATTTATGACAAATAATATCTCAAATTCGATGGATAAAAAAAAATTTGGCAAGGAAAGTAAGCTTGTTATTGATTTTGGGAACACACTTGCCAAAGTCGCTGTTTTCCAGGACGATGAACTCATTCATCTCGAAAAAATGCCCTTGCTTACCTCCGGTTATCTCGATCAGCTAAATCATGATTTTTTGCCTGTTTCTGCTATAATTTCGACAGTAATCGAAGTTCCTGCCCACATCCGGCAATATCTTGAAACCCATTTTAACTTTTATGAATTAACACACCTGACAAGGCTGCCAATTTCAAATCTTTACAATAGTCCCGAAACGCTCGGAAAAGATCGCCTTGCCGCAGTAACAGGAGCATCAGCGCTATTTCCGCAACACGATTGTCTGGTAATTGATATCGGGACGTGCATTACTTATGATTTTATCGACAAAAATGCCTGTTATCATGGAGGAGCAATCTCGCCGGGAATTTCTTTGCGCTTTAAGGCTTTGCATAATTTTACCAGCAAGCTTCCGTTAGTTCCTTACAAAAATTTTGAAGGTCTCACCGGAACTACGACTGAAGAGTCGATTCTGTCGGGAGTTCTTAATGGAACTGCTGCCGAATTAAAATGTATTATCAACGAATATTGCAGCATTTACCCGGATATTAAAGTTGTTTTAACAGGTGGGGATTTTAATTATTTTGATAAAAAGCTAAAAAGTAACATCTTTGCAGTACCAAATTTGGTGTTGATTGGATTGAATGTAATCTTGGATTTTAATGTTAAAGAAAAATAAGCTGGCAAAACTCTTACTCCTCACAATATTAATCTTTGTGAATGTTTCCCTTGAATTATTTTCTCAGGCGAACGTAAATTCTCCCTATTCGAGATATGGAGTTGGAGACCTGGCCACCAGGCAAAATGCCTACAATTTTGCAATGGGAGGAGTTTCAATCGCACTCAGCAACCCTCGTTATGTTAATCCCTTTAACCCGGCTTCAAATACTGCTTTCGATACATTATCCTTTATTTTTTCGGGCGGGATAAATAGTAAAGTCGGTAATTTAAAAACCGATCAGCAATCAGCCAATACCAATTTTGCAACCTTGGGGTATCTTTTGTTTGGTTTCCCTATCAACAAATGGCTCAAAACAAGTATCGGAATTATCCCATACAGTAATGTGGGTTACGATATTATCGACAAACAAAACCTGCCTGAAATTGGCAATACCACTTTTTTTTACAAAGGCTCAGGCGGTCTCAATCAATTCTATTTAAATTTCGGGGTTCAGGTTACGAAAAATTTATCTCTGGGTGCTTCAGGTGCCTGGATGTTTGGCAAAGCAAACCTTGCCAGGTTAATTTATTTCCCCGATTCGGTGGGAATGCTTCATACGCGCATTGATAATTACATCGAGGTCGGGGACCTGTATTTTGATTTTGGTGCCCAATACAAAAAACCTATTCAAAACAATTTAACACTTGGCTTTGGCGCAACCTATGCCCCAAAACAAAGTATTTCGTCAGTCGAAAATTATCTTGCCAGAACTTATTCAGGATCGGCCACAGGCATCGAATATTTCAGGGATACCATCGAAAGCAGGATCGAAAATCAAGGTTCCATTATTATTCCTGATAAATATGGGGTTGGCATCATGCTCAAAAAAAAGGAATCCTGGATGATAGCTGCTGATTATTCGTGGCAAAACTGGAGCAAGTATGAAGCTTTCGGGAAAAGCGATTCGCTGCAAAACAGCATGCAAATTTCAATTGGCGGAGAATACCAACCAAGCAGAACTGCTTCGGCAAATTATCTTAAATTAGTTACCTACCGGCTTGGTTTCAGGTACAACAAAACCTATCTTGAATTAAGAGATAATCAGATTAATCAGTTTGGTATTACTTTTGGAGTAGCTTTGCCACTTCCGCGAACTTTGACAACAGTAAATTTAGGTGTTGAAATTGGGCGTTCAGGAACAACGGCATCGGGTTTGATTCAGGAAAATTTTATGAAATTTACACTCGGAATCGACATCTGGGAAAGATGGTTTGTTAAACGAAAATACAATTAGTTATTCATCAATATTTTATTTTAATTATTGATTATCAATTAAATATCAATCAATATGAAAGCAATAAATTGGGTATTCCTTGCAAGCATTATTACGCTTTTAACATTTGGAAGTTTTGGAATTGGTACTGCCAAAGCTACTGGCAATAACAATCAGAGCGACAAATTTCTGATACCTCAGGACAAAGGTAGGTACGGCAGTGATAGTGCAAAATGTGTTGAAAATTTATCATTGTACCGTGAATTTTTCAAACAATGGAAAGCCAGCGATTACAAAAATGCTGCTATCAAGGATGCAATTGGTCCATGGCGCTATGTATTCAATAATTGTCCGCAGGCCTCTCAGTACACCAATGTTGATGGACTGTCGATCATGGAGTTTTATTTAAAAACTGCAAAAGATGATAAGCAAAAAGCCGGCTATGTTGATACCATCATGATGCTGTATGATAACCGTATCAAGTATTTTGGCAAAGAAGGCTACATTTTAGGCAGGAAAGGCTCAGATTTATTTAAATATATTCCTGAAGATTACGAGAAAGCTTACTACATGTTCAAGAAATCGGTCGAACTACAAGGCAATAACTCCGAATCGTTTGTTTTGGTTTATTATTTCCGCACAGCCTCGAAAATGGTTGATGCCGAAAAAGTTGACAAAGGTACTTTGGTTGAAATCTACGATAATATCAGCGGAATAATTGGTTTTAATCTGGAAGCCAAAAAAGATAAAGCTGATGAAAAGGCTGAATGGGAAAATGTGAAAGGTAACATTGATCTTTCATTTGAACCATACGCAACGTGTGAAAACCTGATCGACATTTTTACAAAGAAGTTTAACGAAACACCTGATAACATCGAACTTCTCAAAAAAATAACCAATATTCTTGATAAAAAAGACTGCACCGATTCTCAATTGTTTTTTGATGCGTCGGTTAAACTTAATGAGTTAGAACCTTCACCGGAATCAAGCTATATGATAGCAAAGATGCTGCTTAAAAAGGAGAAAAACAAAGAAGCTATTCCTTATCTCGAGTCGGCATCCAATATCGAAAATGATAATATTAAAAAATCGGAAGTTTTTCTCGTACTTGCAAGTGTTTATTTTGAATCGAAAGATTATCAGAGTTCACGCAGTTACGCACGAAAATCGATCGAATTAAAACCAGACCAGGGTAAAGCTTACCTGCTGATTGGGGACATGTATGCCGCCAGCGCCGAAAGTTGTGGCGATAATGATCTTTCAAAAAAAGCTGCTTACTGGGCTGCCGTTGACAAGTACATCGAAGCCAAAAGAGCAGACCCAACTGTTGAGGAATATGCCCAGAAACTTATCGACGCCTATTCAAGACAATTTCCGATTATGGAAACGTTGTTTTTCTATAATGTAAACGTTGGTGATTCATACACTGTTGGCTGCTGGATCAACGAAAAAACCACGATAAGAGTTGCCAGATAAAATCGGTTCTATTTTACACATCTCATTGATAATGTGGTGAAAATTAGCTTAATAAAAATCATCACTTTTCCAGTAAAATGCATTATTGTGATCTTTTTCGCAATAATGCTTTTTTCATGTGAAAACAACATGGAAACTATAAGTTCTTTCGAAATCAACGATACATTGCCAACCGAATCGGCCGTCGATATTGAAGTAATTTACAGCGACTCCGGAAAAATTCTAATCAAAATGATCAGCCCAAAACTTGACCGGTATCAAAAAACTGAAAACTCCTACATGGAATTTCCGGATGGTTTGCGGTTGTTATTTTTTGATTCGGTAATGAATGTAAAAACAGAGTTGACGGCTAACTACGGCATCAGTTGGGAAAGCAATAAACGAATGGAAGTCAAAAACAATGTTGTTATTACTGATTACGAAAAAAATGAAGTAATAAATACCGAGCACATCATCTGGGATCAGAAAAACCGAAGAATTTT
The DNA here is from genome assembly GCA_964407625.1 of uncultured Lentimicrobiaceae bacterium. Taxonomy (GTDB): domain Bacteria; phylum Bacteroidota; class Bacteroidia; order Bacteroidales; family 4484-276; genus CAJATL01. Next base: position 17,572 of record CAYOWJ010000013.1, on the reverse strand, counting down.
TTCGGATGTGTTTGTAAAACGAACCTCGCCTGATGGTGTGCTTTATGGTGATGGTTTTGATGCTGATGAATCGTTTAAAACTTACAAATTAAGAAATCCTCATGGAATTTTTACCGTTGATGAAGATGGTAATTAATGAAATCCGAAAGTAAATGAATGATTGGACAATAGTACTTTTTACACTTGGCTTTTCAGCTTTTTTTTCGGGTATGGAGATCGCTTTTGTTAGCTCCAACCGGCTCAAAATAGCTGTTGACAAAAGCAAAGGAAGTCTTTCGGCTAAAATAATTTCGCGCTTTAGTAAAATTCCATCCAAATTCATTGGTGCCATGTTACTTGGCAATACTGTTGCACTTGTAATTTATGGAATTTCGATGGCCCACATTATCAATAAAGCCATTAACAATAGTTTTCCTTACAATTCATTCAGCAATACTTTCGTGCTGCTTATCCAGACTATTTCAGCTACACTGATTGTACTTCTGTTTGCCGAATTTCTCCCAAAAGTACTCTTCAGGATAAATCCGAACAAAACACTCAATGCGTTTGCCGTTCCGGTATCAATATTCTACTACATATTTTATCCATTAATTTATACCTACATCGGCCTGTCGGAATTTATCCTGCGAAGGTTTATTAAAATTAAACCTCGCACCGAAAACCGTGTTTTTGGTGTAAACGATCTGGACCATTATTTTAAAGAATTCACAACCGATTTTAGCGACCAAAGCGAGGTTCAGCAGGAAATACAAATGTTTCAGAATGCAATCGATTTCAGAAGCGTAAAATTACGCGAATGCATGATTCCGCGTACCGAGATTATCGCGCTGGATGAAAATGAAGAAATCTCAACCCTGCGTTCAACATTTATTGCTTCCGGCCATTCAAAGATTCCGATTTACCGCAATTCGATCGATAATATTATTGGATACACGCATTCGGCTGATATTTTTAAAAACCCATCAACCATCAAATCCATTATGCGGCCCATTATCGTTGCCCCGGAAACTATGCTGGCAAATGTTGTGCTTTCGATGTTTATCCAGCAAAACAAAAGTATAGCCGTTGTTGTTGATGAGTTTGGAGGCACTTCAGGTATTATTACGATGGAAGATGTTATTGAAGAAATTTTTGGAGAAATCAATGATGAATTTGATGTAGAAGACCATACGGAGAAAAAAATCAGTGATCATGAATTTATCTTTTCAGGTCGTCTCGAAATAGATTATCTTAACGAAATTTATCAGTTAAATATTCTCGAATCAGACGATTACGAAACGCTGGCAGGCTTTATTATCCATCAATACGAAAGTATTCCAAAACAAAACGACCACATTAAAATTGATAATTTTGAATTTATAATTCTTGAAGCATCGGAAACCAGGATCGAAAAAGTGAAATTAATTATCAGCGATAAAAACATGGCTTAGTTAAACTTCAAATTACAGGAGTACCTGTTCAATCATTGGCTGACAATAAGATTAAGCAACGTTGGATTTTTAAATAAAATCGATCACCGAACCAGCGAATTGCCTGCATCAATTTATTAATTGTGCAATATCTTAAAAAAAATTTCCCCGTTTCATATTCTATTGTATTTTTGCAAACTCTTAAAAAAAAGTGTAATATGGCATTAATTGGACAAATAAGAAAACAGTCGGGATTACTTGTAATCATCATAGGCGTGGCACTCGCTGCTTTTGTGCTTGGTGACTTTTTAAAACCAAGAAATAAATACAGGTCAAATTATGTAGGCGAGATAGCCGGAGATGAGATTCCTATACAGGAATTCAACGATAAAACCGATGAACAGATTCAAATTCGGAAAGATCAGCAACAAAGTGATAAACTTAGTCAGGATGATCTCTATCAGATCAAGCAAAGCATTTGGACCCAAATGGTTGAAAAGATTTTGATGGGAAAAGAATATGACGAATTAGGTCTTGTTGTTACCAGTGATGAACTTTCGGATCAAATTCTTGGGGATAAACCTCATAATTTTGTAATCCAGTCGTTCAGAAACCCACAAACCAATGCGTTTGATCCTGAAATGGTGAAAAATTTCCTTGGTAATCTTGATAACCAATCACCCGACATGAAAAAACGTTATCTCAGCCTTGAGAAAATGGTTAAAGAGGATCGGTTGAGCACCAAATATAAAAACCTGGTTACAAAATCGTATTACATTCCAAAATCGTTTGCCAAGCTGGATTTTGATGCAAAAAACTCAACAGCAAATATCAGGTTTGTTGCTGCTAAATTTACTTCGGTTTCCGATTCAGCCGTAAAAGTAACCGACGCTGACATCAAAGCATACTACGAAGAGTTTAAATACAATTATGAACAAGAAGAAGGCCGCTCCATCGACTATGTGGTTTTTGAAGTTAAGGCTTCGGCAGAAGACCGCAAAGCGATTACAAACGAAGTTAACCAGCTTTATCAGGATTTCTCAACAACATCAGATATTGCAACTTTTATAAACTCAGTTTCGGATAACCGTTACGACAGTGCTTACAAAAAAGAAGCTCTGCTTCCTGCAAGAATAGCAAAACAAGTATTTACTGACCCGATTGGCACCATAATCGGACCTTACATCGAGAATGAAACCTACCAGATTGCCAAAATCGTTGACAAGCAAATGCGTCCTGACTCGATTAAGATGAGCCAGATACTTATTTCCTACGAAACTGCTCCATCAGGCCAGGGAATAAGCAAAAGAACCGAACAAAGCGCTAAAAACCTTGTTGATAGTTTGATGACTGTCATTAAAAAGGATCCATACAAATACCAAAGTATGGCCATAAGATTTTCTGACTATCCATCAGCAAAAGAAGATAAAGGCGAAATTGGCTGGTTAGTTGACGGTGATCAAGGTTTTTCACCATTCTTTAAAGAAGGTATTGATGCTAAAAAAGGTGACATCAAACAGATGACCTCACCACTTGGTTATCATATTCTTTTAATTTCGGAGAAAACCGAACCTATCGAAAAAGCAAGAGTTGCCATGGTAACCAGGGCAATCGAACCAAGCAATACCACCTATCAGGATTTTTATCTTAAAGCAAGTGTTTTTGCTGGCGAAAACCCCACTTTCGCTCAATTTGATACCGCTGTAATCAACAGAGGATTAAATAAAAGAGCTGCCGATAAATTAGGCCCTATGGCCAATAGAATTGCAGGTGTTGAAAATCCACGGCAGCTTGTTCGCTGGGCATATTCCGAAAAGGTTAAGATTGGTGATGTTTCACCGGTTTTTGAAGATGGTAAAAACTATATTGTTGCCGCTTTAAAAGATATTTATGAAAAAGGCTATTCACCTGTCGAAAAAGTTAAAGAGCAAATCAGGCCTTTGGTTTTGAGTCGTAAGAAAAGCGATTACCTGGTTGAAAAGATTAAATCGAATAGCACCAGTGATATTTACAGGCTTGCTCAGATTTTGAACGAAAAAGTTGATACTGCTACTAATCTCTCATTCACCGCCCGCAACATACCTGGCTTTGGAAGAGAATATGAAGTAATTGGTGAAGTATTTTCGATGGAGGCCGGAAAAGTTTCCGCTCCTATCAAGGGTAGCAATGCCGTATTTGTTGTTTTGGTTGATAAAATCAACACTCCTGCCGAAACCAGCAACTTTACTGCAAACATTGCCCAACTGAAAAGTGCTTTCTCCTCAAAAGTAACTTCAAACGCGGTATTTAAAGCCCTGGAGAAAAAATCAGAAATTGTTGACAACAGATTGTTGTTCTATTAATAACTGTTGTAAGAATATTTCAATAAAAAAGGCGCCTCATTCAGAGAGCGCCTTTTTTGTTTTTTGTCTGGATAAATTGTTATTCCACAGTCACCGATTTTGCCAGATTACGCGGCTGATCAATTTCGCAATCACGCATTACGGCTACATAATAAGCCAGCAATTGAAGTGGGATTACCGAAATCAATGGCGAGAGTAATTCATCGGTATGAGGCACTTCAAAAACATAATCCGATAACCCTGCAACTACTGTGTCGCCTTTGGTAACAATCGCGATAACTTTTCCTTTACGTGCTTTTATTTCCTGAATGTTTGAAACTACCTTATCGTAAATTACCGAATCGGGCGCAATAACAACAACAGGCATTTTTTTGTCGATTAAAGCTATCGGGCCATGCTTCATTTCAGCGGCAGGATATCCTTCGGCATGAATATAGGATATTTCTTTAAGCTTCAAAGCGCCTTCAAGTGCTACCGGGAAGTTATAACCTCTGCCCAGGTAAAGGAAGTTACGGGAATAGGTAAATATTTTTGAGATCTCTTTAACCTGTTCGCTTATTTTGAGTGTTTCCTCAACTTTTGCAGGAATCATATCAAGCTCATTCACCAAATGATCGAACCTTTCTTTGGTGATGGTTCCCTTTTTCTGCGCAAGCCCCAAAGCCATCAAAGTTAGCACAGTAACCTGAGCCGTAAAAGCTTTTGTGGAAGCTACCCCGATTTCGGGGCCAGCATGAGTGTACGAACCAGCATCCGCTGCACGGGCGATAGATGAACCCACAACATTACAAATGCTATAAACCAGAGCACCTTTCGACTTAGCCAGTTGCATGGCTGCCAGCGTGTCGGCAGTTTCGCCGGATTGCGAAACAGCAATAACGATATCAGTTTTATCAATGATCGGGTTCCTGTACCTGAACTCTGAAGCGTATTCGACTTCTACAGGAATTCGTACCAGCTCCTCAATGAGGTATTCGCCAACTTTTGCAGCATGCCATGAAGTTCCGGCAGCAATAAAAGTAATACGGCCTGCATTTAAAAACTCCTTTTCGAAGTCGATAATGCCAGCCATCGAAATCCTGTCTTTATTCAAATTTAGTCTTCCACGGATGCTGTCGCGGATGGATTTTGGCTGTTCAAAAATCTCCTTCAACATAAAATGGTCAAAACCTTCTTTTTCAAGATGATTTAAATCCATTTCCAATTTTTCGACAAATGGAGTTTTTTCCTGATTTTTGATGGTCTTGATTTGTAATTTTTCCCCACGCCGCATGATGGCAATTTCCTCGTCGTCGAGGTAAACAACCTCCCGGGTATATTCAACAATCGGAGATGCGTCGGAGGCCAGGAAAAACTCATCTTCACCAATCCCAACAACCAGCGGACTTCCTTTACGTGCGGCGATCAACAAATCCGGGTCAGCTTTTGAGATGATAACAATGGCATAGGCACCAATAACCTGGCTTAATGCCAGTTGAACTGCCGTGACAAGGTCAACTTTCTCCATTTTCTGAACATACTCTATTAACTGAACGAGGACCTCTGTGTCGGTTTGGCTAACAAACTTCATCCCGAGTTTTTTCAGTTTTTCCTTTAAAATGTCATAATTCTCAATAATACCATTGTGGATAACCGCAATGTCGCCAGATTCTGACAAATGAGGATGGGCGTTAACATTGTTTGGTTCAC
>CAYOWJ010000013.1:0-12032 GCA_964407625.1 uncultured Lentimicrobiaceae bacterium | reverse complement strand
GCAATGTCGCCAGATTCTGACAAATGAGGATGGGCGTTAACATTGTTTGGTTCACCATGCGTTGCCCAGCGGGTATGAGCAATTCCTGTTGTACCAGTAATGTCTTTATTTTTTACATAATCTTCGAGGTCGGCAACTTTACCCTTTGTTTTATAGAGTTTTATCCCGTCGTCAAGTAATGCAACTCCAGCACTGTCGTAACCCCGGTATTCAAGCCTTTTCAGACCATTTATCAGAATGGGGTACGCCTGCTTTGATCCAATGTAACCAACGATTCCACACATAATTGAGATTTTTAATGTTATAATACTGTGTAAGTTAATTCTAGTTTCATCCTTTTCGCCAATCCCGTTGGATCGGATGGATTATATCCCGAAATCAGTACTCTGTTGGCCTGTAATGAAGCTCCTGAGATAACCAGATAAAGTCCGTAATCCTTGGTAGCGTCCGACTTTAATAGATTCTGGACATACCTCGAAATTCTAAAGTAATACTCACCATTGTCTTCGTCGTAACTTCCACCAAAATATGTTAAGCCTTCATAATAGTCAACCATAAGTGAGCCTGCTCCAAGCGAATCAATGCTCAGAAGGACCAGCGCGGGAGCCGGCTCAAATTCACTTTCGGTATTGTAATTTGATATCACCAGCTTGGCTTCATTTATTGCAATTTGTTGATCTTTTACCCAATCTCTGAGGTAAGGAATTTCGATTTTGGTTTTTATCCCGGCCATTGACTGAAGATAAAGTACATCAGAACCAAGGGCTGTGTCACCATCAAAAACCTGTGAATAAAATGCAGGATTAGCATTTTGGTATTCATAATGGTTAAAATTCATGAACCTGGAGCTGATATCTGCAATTGGAAAATTATAATTTTTAAGTGTGTCCGGATGGTTGTGATAATAAAGGATGATCCTCGAATAGTTTGATACCAGGTTGACATAAAGCAATGCACCACCCTGTGAAACAGGATCTGTGGTAACATAAATACCTCTGATGAATTGAAGAAATGCAGTTCCTGATGCCAGATTTGCTTCGTCGGCGTTGAGAAGTTTATTTCCAAAATCGTCATTCAAATGCATCCTGAATTGCGCTTTGTATTTGATTGTATCGACATAAATGCTGTCGGTTGGTTTAGGAGCAGTCACAAAACTTCCGATTTCGGGCTCAATAATTTGCTTTGTCTGGTTGGAATAATATGATGTATCGCGATCGAGCGAATCGGCGATTTCAAAAACCCTGAATGTGAGCTGAGTTGTCGTATCGCCATAATATTCACCGGTGTATTCAAAGGCAAGCACGATGGAATCGAGCTGAGGTTCGGTTCCAAAATCAACCGAAGTAGTCGAAAGCCTGATTTGCGTGTAAATACTGGAATTGGTGGTGCCGAAAATCGGATCGTAATAACTTCCAAGCATACTAACGGTGGTTTCGTCTGTTCTGATCGAATCTTCGGGAACCGAATACGCCCGTAATGAAGAAGTATCACTAAAAAACACCTTCAATTTATCTTCTTCTGGTTGTAAATCAACACCAATTATTGTTGATTCGTCAGCGCAGGAATAAAAAAATATCATGATAACAATCAACAGAAAGGAGGAGTGCTTTTGGAAATGTTGCATAAATTTTTATAGTCTGATGAATTTTTCTCTGATGATTTAAAATTACTTAATCTTTTTTATCTTCAAGAAGTTGGTTGTAAAAAATATTGTAGGCTTCGATAAACGTTTCTTTGGGCTGTAATTCGAGGAAGGGCTTGTCGAGTGAGCGGGCATACTCTTCAAGTTCCGGATTAATGTTTTCGGATCCGATAATAATGGCATCTGCGTAATCCATAGCTACTTTTGAAAGACTGATGTAATCGCTGTTTTTCAAACCTTTAATATCAGATTCCTTAACTTTATCAAATTTAAGTTTTTTGATAAACTGAGGGGCGAAGTTTTCCGAAAAATCGTCATTATAGAGTGAGTAAACTACTTTGGCATCGGTAAAAAGCGGATTATCTTTAAAAGCTTTTTTAATATAAAGAGGCACCAGCCCGGTAAACCAGCCATGACAATGAATAATATCAGCGGGCCATCCAAGTTTTTTTACGGTTTCGAGAACGCCTCTGTTAAAAAATATTATCCGCTCGTCGTTATCTTCATAAAACTTGCCAATTTTGTCTCTAAACATAGTTTTACGGAGAAAATAATCTTCATTATCAATAAAATACACCTGCATCCGTGCCTGTTGAATTGAAGCAACTTTAATAATGAGGGGGTGATCGGCGTCATCGATAATCAGGTTCATTCCTGAAAGGCGGATTACTTCGTGAAGTTGGTTTCTGCGTTCGTTGATATGTCCAAACCGTGGCATAAAAGTTCTGATTTCACGCCCTTTCTCCTGTATTCCTTGAGGTAAGTGTCTGCCAATGTGGCTCATAGAACTATCTTTCAGGTAGGGGGTAATTTCCTGCATTATATACAGAACTTTTGCTTTTTTCATTTTGAGTCTTTATTGTTTAATTAACGTGCAAAAGTACAAAAAAAAGTCACTTGTTCAATAACTCTGTTGGTTCATAATTGGTTGCAGGCAAATTTGAGACTTAACCACCGCTGAACGAACTTTTTTGAATTTAACTTTCAATAAACTTTGATTTTTATGGGATATTGCTTGCACTTTCGCAGTGCGCTGTAAATCCGGATGGATTTCGTTAAGCTGTTTGATAAATTAAAGGCCGCCTCATTAATTTTAAAAAAAGCCCGGAAGGGAGATATGACTTGTGAACTACAAACATTTCGTACTTTTGATCAGAGCCTGATAAAAGGATTATAACGAATTTCATGCCCGATGGTAGTTTTTTCGCCGTGCCCGGGATAAACCGTAAAATCGGCGCCAAGGCTGTAAAGTTTAACTGTGATGCTGCTGATCAGCAAATCAAAATCGCCGGAAGGCAAGTCGGTCCGGCCAATGCTTTCGCGAAATAATACATCGCCGACAATAACAAATTTTGAGTTTTTATCTGTAAAACAAACATGGCCATCAATATGACCAGGGGTGTAAAGAACTTCCAGGGCTGAATTTCCGAACTTAATTTTATCGCCTTCGTCGATAAATTCTTTCGGTTCGACAATTTCGATTTCGTCCAGACCAAACATCCGGCTCTGAACGCCTGCATTCTTAAAAAAAGGAAGCGAACCCCGATGCATGATCGGGCGTAAGCCATATTTTTTAAAAACAAAAGCATTCCCGAGAATATGATCGATGTGGCTATGGGTGTAAAGTTGCTTTACGGGTTTTAGTTTCTTTTCTTCGATAAAATCAACAAGTTCCTGCTGTTCGTAAATATCCTGGCAGCCCGGATCAATAATCACACATTCGTGGGTGTCGTCGTAAACCAGGTAAGTATTTTCCTGGAAAGCATTAAAAACCAATGTTTCAACATGTATCATCGTAAAAATCGTATTATCAGGAAAGCTAAAATCAAACCTTTTGTGAATAAAATAAATTGAATGATACAAAGTTATCAATATTTGAAAACAAAAGCCGACGGCAAAAACTCACTTTTTGAGATGAAAATCGTTTTCTTTGCACCAGGTTTTTACGAATTTGTACAACTCGGATGAAGCAATTTTTACACAAGAAATTTTACATCTTATTATCCCTCTTCGTTGGGTGGATGCTTCTTGCCGTGCTTAATCCCACGCCTGTAAAAGCCCAGTTTTACAATGGTTACCAGATGGAATTCGGGCGGAGCAGGGTGCAGTACAAAGATTTTTTCTGGACTTTTTACAAATTCGACCGCTTCGACACCTATTTTTATCTGAACGGGAAAGAACTGGCCGTTCACACCGCAAAGTACGCCGACAAAGAATTATCCCGCCTCGAGCGTGAACTCGATACTTACCTCGAAGGGAAAATACAGTTCATTATTTTTAACAACCTCACCGAGCTGAAAGAAAGCAATATTGGCCTTACCAGTGGCGAGGAATACAACATCGGCGGTGTTACCCATATCCTGGGCAACAAAATTATTCTCTATTTCGATGGAAGTCTTGTAAATTTTGAATTACAGATCAGGCAAGGCATCGTTCATGTTTTGCTGCAAAATGCGATTTTTGGTTCCAACATCGGTTCGCAGATGATGAATTCGGTGCTTCAGAATTTTCCGGAGTGGTACACCAAAGGCCTCATCGCCTACCTGAGCAAAGATTGGAACCCCGAAATTGACAACCGCATCCGCGATGCGATTCTTTCGGGAAGATTTTCAAAATTCAACCGGCTTATCATCGACGAAACCCTTGTTTATGATGCAGGCCATTCGTTCTGGAAATTCATTGCAGATAAATATGGGAAATCGTCGGTTGTCGCCATCATCAATATGACCAAAGTAAGCCGCAGTGTCGAAACAGGTTTTCTTTACGTGGTTGGTTCATCCACCAAAAAGTTGTACGAAGAATGGTTCGACTATTATTCAAATCTTTATCAAAATGAAGCCGAGGCAGTCCGTGAATTGCCCGACGACAGTTACCGCATGAAAGGCCGGCGCGTGCTGCGAAGTTTTAAAACACAGCGCAAATATTCCGAATTTCAGATAAGCCCCGACGGCAATCATGCAGCGTTTGTGACCAACGAAACCGGAAAATTCAAAATCTGGTTGCGCAACATGCAAACTTCTAAACTTAAGCGGCTTTACACCGGCGGCTATAAATTAGACGAAAAAATCGATTACTCCTACCCCATGCTTGCTTGGCATCCCTCAGGCACGATTCTCTCGATGATCATCGAAAAACAAGGATTAATCTGGCTCTACTTTTACGATGTTGAAGAACGTAAATGGACAAGTCAGAATATTTTTGGTTTCGAGAAAATTGTTGATTTCTCTTACTCTGGTGACGGCAAAACACTGGTTTTTTCAGCTGTTCAAAAAGGACAATCCGACCTTTTCCTTTTCAGGATTTCGTCGGGAAGTTATGAGCAACTTACCAACGACGTTTATGATGATCTCCATCCTGCCTTCATCGAAAATTCGGGCAAAATAATTTTTAGCAGTAACCGCGAAAGCGACACTTTAAAATTTGGCGAAAAACGGCTTCCTGATTCTTTGCTGCCAACCTATGATATTTTTATTTACAACCTGGCTTCAAAAACAAAATTTTTGCGGAGAGTTACCGAAACGCCCTTAAACAACGAAACTCAGCCGCTGGAATATGGCAAAAATTACGTTTCGTACCTGAGCGATGCCAACGGAATTATTAACGAATTTGTCGGAAGATTGGATAGTGCCGTTTCTTATATTGATACAACCGTTCATTACCGCTATTTTACGAGGTCGTTTGCGATAACCAACTATTCGCGCAACATTTCTGAGCATCATATTACGCCAAAAGGTGGAAAAAAAACATGGGTGATCAACCAGGATCTCTATGATCATGTTTATTCAGATGACCTCATTCTTCCAAAAAATCTCGACAGGCTTGAGCTTACAAATACGCCGTTCATGGCTCAAAAAATAGCGTTTAATGCCCCAAAACAAATCGCTATCCCGCAGGTTGAACCAGAAATCCAACCGACAGATTCGCTGCCCGTCGAAACGCCCTTACCGTTCAAAAAAAACCGAAAAAGTTTCAGGAATGTAAACAGAAACGACACCTATTTTCTTATTTCCGACTCCACAGGACAGGGTCAGCCGGGGACTATCAACATCGCAAATTACCAGTTTAGCAAGCAAGGCTCAGTTGGAATTAATACTGCCGACAGCACAAATTCCGGTGGCCCGCGATTCAAATCTCCATCCGCAACTAAAAAGGAAGACGAATTTGTTATTCCCAAACAACGAAATTATAATGTCGAATTTTCGATTAATCAGTTGGTTACCCAGATTGATTTTTCATACTTAAACCAAAGTTATCAGCCCTATGCTTCAACGGTGACTCCAAACTATAACACCCCCGGACTTAGTCCTACTTTTAAAGTGGGCGTTACCGATCTTATGGAGGATTACCGGATCATTGGTGGCGTGCGGCTTTCACTCGATCTGATCAATAAGGAGTATTTTGTAAATTACTCCAATCTGAAACGTCGTCTCGACAAAGAATTGATATTTCAGCGCCGGACAACCGAGGAATATGGATATATCGTGGGCTTCCCCCTGCCTGTTTACATCCGGCAAAACACAAATGAAGGCGCTGTTGTGATAACATGGCCATTTACGCGTGTTCTGCGGTTTCGCGGTACTGCACTTTTTAGAAATGAGAACAATATTATTACCGCTGCTGATGAAGCAATTATTCGCATTCCAAATACTACCCTCAATTGGGGCGGGCTAAAAGCGCAGTTGATTTATGACGACACCAAAAACCTCGGCCTAAACCTGCTTGAAGGCAACCGGTTTATGATTTTTGGAGAATACAACCAGCATCTCGATAGTAAAACCAGAAACCTTATGGTTGTTGGTTTTGATTTCAGAAATTACAAACGCATTCATCGCCAGCTCATCTGGGCAAACCGCTTTGCAGCAAGCTCCAATTTCGGTTCCGAAAGGCTCCTTTATTATATGGGAGGAACGGATCAATGGATGATTCCTGAATTTGATCAGGAAACACCGCTCGACCGCAACCAAAACTGGGTTTATCAGACTCTTGCTACAAATATGCGCGGGTTTAACCAGAATGCCCGCAACGGCAATAATTTCGTGGTCATCAATTCGGAGTTACGGATGCCACTGTTTAAATATTTATTAAACCGTCCGCTAAGTTCCGAATTCCTGAACAGCTTTCAACTGGTAGCTTTTGGAGATGTTGGCACCGCCTGGAGTGGATGGAACCCTTACGACGAGAATAACGTACTTTACACCCGTTACGTCGAATCGGGACCAATCCTTGTAAAAGTGCAATACCAAAAAGAACCGATTATAGGTGGTTTTGGCTTTGGTGCACGCGCAAAACTTTTGGGATATTTCCTCAAAGGCGATCTGGCCTGGGGCGTGGAAGACGGAAGAATCAACCCAACCCCGAAATTTTATCTTTCGATGAGTCTGGACTTTTAAAACGATACATTATGAATTTTGGAGTTATTATTATTTTAATTTTAATTGGTTTGTTTGCCGGGGTATTTGGCGGATTTGTCGGTTTGGGTGGCGGAGTTATCATGATTCCAGCTATGGTTTATATTTTGGGAATGTCGCAGCACATGGCGCAGGGCACAAGCCTGGCGGTGATGTTACCTCCGATAGGAATACTTGCAGCCTACAATTACTGGAAAGCCGGCGAACTAAACATGAATTACGCCATGATCATTGCCGCATCCTTTATTATTGGCGGCTATTTCGGATCAAAATTTGCCCTTCAGATGCCTGTTGTGATGATGAAAAAAATCTTTGCTTTCGCGCTTATTATCATGGCCGTCAATATGCTCATTAAGAAATAACCCGAAGATGGAAATGTTAAACCCCGTCGATAAACGCATGGTCGCATTTATCTTAGAGCATCATGTTTTTACGCTTGCAACTTCCAACGAAAACAAGCCTTACACCTGTTCCTGTTTTTATGTTTATTTAGAAAAGGAGAACCTTTTTGTTTTTACTTCCGACCATAAAACCAAACACATTGGCGATGTCGAAAATAATAAACACGTTGCCGGTGCAGTAGCTTTGGAAACCAGCATGATCGGCAAGATTCAGGGAATACAATTTACCGGGATAATCTCAGAACTTGAAGGTGAAATTTTGAAAATTGCTACTTCAGCCTATCTTAAAAAATTCCCAATTGCTCACCTCAAAGAGCTGTTATTATGGGGCGTAGAAGCCGATTTTATAAAGATGACCGACAACCGGCTTGGTTTTGGCAAGAAGCTGATCTGGAGAAAATCCTGACCATTTCAAAACCACTTTTTCGCCAAATTCATTTGAATAAATTTTATTTTTATAAATCCCTCCCAAAATATTTAACTCTGAATTGTTGTTTTGATTTTCGCGCCATCGTGCCAAAAAACGTAGCCTTATATTAAAATTTCTAAATTTTACCGTACTCCCTTTTATGTCAGGCAAATAATGTTTTCAACAATCAGAATGTTTAAAACTTGATTTGGACGGAGCCTCAAAATCATTGTATCTTGCGCTGTTTTTCGATTTAAAAAACAATTACATACTTTACTCATAATCAATAGTCAATAAAAATATTATTCAGTTACAATCCTATTTATCAACATATTATGGAACAAGATCTTTTTGCCCAGTTGAACGATACCGATCAAAAACACGGCAACGATTATTATAAAAAAATGCTCGAAAACCGCAAGCGGCCCAAACCACAAGAAGTCCCGTTTTCGGATACTACGGCACCAGCAGATGAAACCAAAAATCCAATAAAAGAAAAGATTTTACCTGCCGCAAACGAAGCAGTTATTGTTTCTGTAAAAGATGGAACAAAGGTTCCTGCTAAAGAAGAAGTGCTTGTTCCCGTTAAAAAGGATATGAAAAAGTATTTGCGTGAAGAAGTGTTGGAAAAATCGAGGGAATATTTCAAAGGCGACGAACTTGCAGCTACCGTCTGGATTTCGAAGTATGCCCTCAAAAACAGTGAAGGCGAGATTTTTGAGCTTTCGCCAGACGACATGCACCGCAGGATCGCCTCCGAAATTGCCCGCATCGAGAAAAAGTACAAAAACCCGATGAGTGAAGCTGAACTTTACGAAACGCTCAAAGATTTTAAATACATCATCCCGCAAGGTAGCCCCATGGCCGGAATCGGGAACAATTTCCAGGTTTCGTCGCTTTCGAACTGTTTTGTCATCGGCAACGATACGCCATCAGATTCGTATGGTGGAATCATGAAAATTGACCAGGAACAGGTTCAGCTTATGAAACGCCGTGGTGGCGTGGGTCACGACCTTTCACACATCAGGCCAAACGGAAGCCCGGTTAAAAACAGCGCGCTCACTTCTACCGGGATTGTCCCTTTCATGGAACGTTATTCTAACTCGACCCGTGAAGTGGCTCAGGATGGCCGACGTGGAGCCCTCATGCTCTCCGTTTCGGTAAAACATCCCGATGTTGAAGATTTTATCGACGCAAAAATGGAGCTTGGAAAAGTTACCGGCGCCAACGTTTCGGTAAAACTCAGCGACGAATTTATGCTGGCTGTTAAACACGGAACACCTTTTACCCATCAGTTTCCGGTAAATTCGGCTAATCCTACATTCACCAAAACCATTGACGCAGGAAAGCTGTGGAACAAAATCATCCACAATGCCTGGAAATCGGCCGAGCCTGGCGTTTTGTTCTGGGACACCATCACACGGGAATCGGTTCCTGACAGCTATGCTGACCTTGGTTTTAAAACGGTTTCGACAAACCCTTGCGGCGAAATCCCACTTTGCCCTTACGACAGTTGCCGGCTTTTGGCCATCAATTTGTACAGCTATGTCGAAAATCCTTTTACTCCACAGGCAAAATTTAATACAGCGCTTTTTACCAAACACGCCCACGTAGCCCAGCGGATGATGGACGACATCATCGACCTGGAAATCGAAAAAATTGATGGCATTCTTCAAAAAATCTATGCCGACCCCGAAAGTGAAGAAACCAAAAACATCGAAAAAAGGCTTTGGGAAAAAATCAAAGAAAAAACCTTGCAGGGCAGACGCACCGGTATCGGCATCACCGCCGAAGGTGATATGCTGGCAGCACTTGGTATGAGGTATGGTTCTGACGAAGCAACCGAATTTGCTGTGGAAGTCCATAAATTATTGGCCACCGAAGTTTACCGTTCCTCCGTTACCCTTGCCGGAGAGCGCGGCATGTTTCCTGTTTTTGATTACGAAAAAGAAAAAAATAATCCGTTCATCCAGCGCATCGGCAGTGTTGACCCGACCATCATCGAAGAAATGAAAAAGAATGGCCGCCGCAATATTGCCATGCTCACCATCGCTCCAACAGGCAGCGTGAGTATTTGCACCCAGACCACGTCAGGCATTGAACCGGCTTTTATGGTGGCCTACAAACGTCGCCGGAAAGTTAATCCAAACGATAAAGAGGTTAAAATCACTTTCGTGGATGAAACCGGTGATTCATGGGAAGAATTCAATGTTTTCCATCCCAAATTTAAATACTGGCTCGAACTCAACGGTTACAACACGAAAGATTTAACCGATGCACCCAGTGAGGTGCTGGACAAGCTGATGAAAAAATCACCTTATTATAATGCAACTTCCAACGACATCGATTGGGTTGCCAAAGTAAGGATGCAGGGCGCTATTCAAAAGTGGGTCGATCATTCGATCAGCGTAACCGTAAATCTTCCATCTTCAGCTACCGAAGAAATGGTTAGCGATGTTTATCAAACAGCCTGGGAAAGCGGCTGCAAAGGCATGACCATCTATCGCGACGGTTCCCGCACCGGCGTTTTGGTAAGCAATAACAAAGAAAAAGAAACCGGTTTTAAAGAAACCACTGCGCCACCACGTCCGGTAAAACTTAAAGCCGATGTTGTCTGGTTCAGCAACGATACCGAAAAATGGGTTGCTGTAATTGGTTTGCTCGACAACAGGCCTTATGAAATTTTTACAGGCAAAGCCAAAGGATTTTTCCTCCCTGAGTGGGTTACCAAAGGCTGGGTTCTCAAAAATAAAGACGTAAACAACACCAGGTACGACTTCCAGTTCCTCGATCCGGATGGTTACCGAATTACCATGGAAGGCCTTTCAAGGCAGTTTAACAAAGAATACTGGAACTACGCAAAACTGATTTCCGGAATTTTAAGGCATGGCATGCCGGTGCAATATGCTGTGGATATTGTAAGCAACCTCATCCTCGACAGCGACGCCATCAACACCTGGAAAAACGGTGTAGTGCGCGCCCTCAAAAAATATGTACCGGATGGCACGATTGATAAAAAGGCAAAATGCCCGAAATGCAGCACCGAAGGCTCACTCCTTTTCAGGGAAGGCTGCAAGGAATGCACCGCCTGCGGTTACTCAGGTTGCGAATAGGAAATAAATCTTTGGATTTTCAATCCCAAAACCAGCTTCCCAAAAGCAGGTTTTGGGATTTTTTATTTTCAGGAGATTTCCAAAAACCCGGTAGCCTTTTCGGCGATGCCAGAGATGTCCTGCTTCATCATGCAATCGAAATGGCCTTTGGGGCATTTTTCAAAACCAAGTTTGGAACATGGCCGGCAGGACAAACCCTTAACTTCAAAAATTACTGAGTCTTGGGGATGCTGCGGCAGATAAGGGTACATTCCCAGTTCAGGCATTGTATTTCCCCAAACCGAGATAATCTTCTTTTTAAAAGCAGCGGCAACATGCATCAGGCCGGTGTCGTTGGTGATAATGAGTTTTGCCTGCTCAACCAGGCTTGCCGACTGGTTCAGGTTAAATTTCCCACAGGCATTAAAAACATGGTCGCCCACTGCCGAACAGATTTTTTCGGCTTCAGCCTTGTCCTCGGGACCACCTAAAATCACTACCGGGAAATCGATTAATTTACAAAGGGCAATAATTTTTTCGGCAGGCATTTGCTTGGTGGCATGCTTCCCTCCGATCACCAGCCCGATGTAGCCCTTTTGATGTTTTTCGGGTAAAACTGTTAAATCAACTTTGTCCTTTTCAGGGATAAAATAATCAAGCCCTAAAAAATCATTCTTAACTCCAAGCGCTTCAACAGCCTTAAAATATCGGGCAACAATATGAATGTCGGGCATTCTGTTGATCTTGAATTGCACCAAAATCCATTTTTTAAAATTCAGTTTTGGAAATGATGAAGACGGAACACCCAGTTTCATTCTCACCTTTAAAGATCTGAAGTTTTTATGAAGATCGACGATGTGGTCGTATTTCTCTGTTTTGAGACCGGCGATAACTTCCTCGATTTTCTCATTAATTATAATGACCTTATCAAGGTATGGATTTTCGCGCAGGATTGAAGCAAACGAATTTTTGGTAAGATAATGCAGTTCACAGTCAGGATAGCGCTTTTTGATGCATCGAACCACCGGCGTTGTTAAAACAATGTCGCCGATAGAACTGAGCCTGATGATGAGAATTTTT
>CAYOWJ010000012.1:17943-29144 GCA_964407625.1 uncultured Lentimicrobiaceae bacterium | reverse complement strand
AAAAGCTTCCCGACACCCATCATCGAAAAAATAATTTTTTTGTCGTCTGCCATAAAATGTATGATTTTTTAATCGGGGTAATGCTTCCCCTGATTTTAAATAGAAATTTAAGTTTTAAACTATCAATAAATCGTAAGTATATGATTTTAAACCCAACCACGCTTTAGGTGTGGGTAAGTTTTGAGCTTTTTTTGAAACGGGCTTACCGTTTAGTTTTCGACATGTTTTACAATGATCGAAAAATAAACTAAAACTCCGCCAAAAATGATCGCCAGTATCCCAGCCAGGAAGCCCAAAGCAACTGTAGTTTCAAAAGGATTGAAAATCTGGTCGGGATTAAAAAACATAAATACCCCAAAAGCCAGCGTAATCAGGCCATTGATGAGAAGAATGTTTTTTTGTTTTCTTACAATCTTCATCTGAAAAGCAAGCATAAATTGAATTAATGCCAGAATCGTGGCCCAAAAAGCGATGATCATTGCGAAAACCACAAGGCTTGCCTGGGTAAAAAAGAAGAGTATCAAACCACCTAAAATCATTAAAATCGAGATGACCAATGTCGAAATGAATGGCTTGTGTTTTTTCATGCTCATGTTGGCAAATAACAAGCCGATCAATCCTCCGACCATGAGCATTACACCAAAAATATTTACCAGCATAAAGGTTGTTACAACGCTCGAAAGCAGCATAAATATTCCAAAAAGGAAAGCGATAAACCCATTGATCATCAATGGCCAGCGGTAATTTTTAACTTTGTTTTCCATGTTTATTTATTTTAAATTTTATGATTAAAGCGAAACTTTCGGTTAATGAATTGTTTTTTTTTGACAAATTGCCCAGGTGGCACTGCCTCAAAATTTCTATTGGTGAAACCGCTGTTTTTAAGCCATAAACTGCACGATTTCTCTAAAAGCACAAATGTAGGCAATTCGCTCAAAATGACAAGGACTCCTGCAACTTTACGTGATGTGTAAAGTGACAGATACAATATTTAAAAACAATAAAATTGTTTTTGGATTTTCAAAAAAATGCAGAAAAAAATTATCGTTTTGAAGCTTTCAAAATCATTTCCTCAAGTTTTGAGGTAGCCCGCTCCCAGTCATAATTGCCGGTGACAAAATGATAACCGGCTTCCGCGATTTCATCTGCGAAAGCTGTATTTTCCAACAATTGAATAATGTGTGCCGCATATTCGGCTGGATTGTTTCCAATCAGGATGTCTTTGCCATCTTTTGCACCTAAAGCACTGTTGGCCAGCGGGGAAGTAATGCAGGGAATTTTCATGGCCATCGCTTCGAGCAATTTGTTTTGCAGGCCTGTCCCGATTTGCATGGGTGCTATAAAAATCCTGGCTTTGGCATAGCATTCCCGGATGTCGTCAACCCAGCCGGTAACCTGGATTATATCGGTTTGCAGGGCAAGAACCCGTTTGTCAGGAGAGGCACCTGCCAATAACAGCCTTGCACCGGGTTTTGACTGGTGAACCAATGGTAAAATTTCACGGGCAAGAAATTCGGCGGCATTTACATTGGGCGGATAACCCATATTTCCGATAAACACGATTTCGAATTCCTTTTTGCGGTTTAATGGTTTAAAAAATTCGTAATCAACGCCGTTGGGAATAATTTCGATTTTATCTTTTTCGGGATGAGGAATAAAGTCGCGGTCAGGTTCTGAGATGATTGTTTTATTGTCGAACCACGAAAATACTTTGTTTTCATAGTTTAACAACCGCCGGTATTCGGAGCTAAACAAAGGTTTCAGATAAAAAGGAGCCTTTTCGATGCGTCGTTCAACGCCTTTTGAAAACACATCCTGGTAATCGAGGGTTTTTGGAATCCTGTGTTTCTTAACATATTCGGCGACCCTGAGTAACTGGCAAAAAATATGGTCAGGCTTTTCCTGATCAATGATTTTATCAATCTGATTTTGCGCTTTTTTGTTGTAGAAATAACCTGTCTGGAAAGGAATTCCCTTAAACAGCGCTGCGGCAAGGTTAACGGCAATCGTAACCTTTGAAATATTGATGATATGAATAGATTTGCAAAATGGGCGTAGATTTTTAATGGCGTCCGGATGTATCGCGGTATCGTTGAGGGCACAAAGAATGATTTCATTATTTTTCGAAAGATAACGAATGTGGTTGAAAGCCCGCAGTTTGTCCCCTTTTTCGAGGGGAAAAGGTACCCGTGGAAGCAGCACAAGAATTTTCATCTGACAAAAATAGAATTTCCTGCTTTTTAATGAGAAATTATTTGGCGGTAAAATTTCTCGAGTTTCAAAATTAACTGTTGGTTTGAATGGTCGCGAAGGACAAGCTGGCGGGCGTTTTGGCCTAATTCACGGCAAAAGTGTTCATCTCCGACACATTTTTTGATGCATTCAAAAAATTCAACAGGTGTATCAGCAACCAGAATATTTTTCCCGTTTTCGATATTGATGCCTTCGGCGCCAATGCTGGTCGAGATGACGGCTCTTTCGGCAGCCATGGCTTCGATTATTTTTATCCGGATGCCGCTGCCCGAAAACAAGGGTACAATTTCGATGGCTTTGGAGTAAATAAATTCAAAAGCGTCATCTACCTCACCTACAACTATCAGGTTGGCGGTTTTGAGATTTGTGAGCCAATCCGGCATTTCGCGGCCAGCCAGGTAGCATTTCAGGTTTGGAAATTCGTGATTTACCATTGGCCACACTTTTTCGACGAACCATTTTATGCCTTCCTGGTTGGGCATCCAGTTCATGGCACCGATGTGGAAAAGCGATGGAAATTCGGCAATAATACCAGGGGTTTCTTTAAAGTTTTCAAGATTTATCCCGAAAGGAATGTCAATAACAGGGATTTTACACCCATGATTCAAAAAATAATCGCCGTCCTTTTTGGTGATGGTCGCAATTCCATCATACCAATTAAGCGCACCAAGTTCGTAATTTTTTAAAGTACGCGATAAATGATGGAGATACCAGCTTTTAAGCGGGTTTTGGGTGATTTCGGCAACTCGTTTCCAGATGAGATGTTCGATATTATGCGATCTGAGAATGATCCGCGCTTTCGAATATTTACGGATGGTTGCGATGTACGGGCTGATGTAAAGGGTTTCGAGCTGCACAATGTCAAATCTGTTGTTTTGCAGGATTTCGATAAGTTTTTCCTCAAAAGCTTTCGAGATAAACCGCTCCACATGATACGATTTTCCTGAAAAGAGATTCAGAAAAGCAGCTACAGGTTTAATGGCAAGGTTGATGTAAACTGTTTCGATTTGTGTTTTCCGACGGTAATCTTCAGGAATATCTTTAACAGCTACACCATATTTATTCGAATTGATGGCCAGTACTTTCACCTTATGCCCGGCATTAATCAATCCTTCGATAATGGTGTTCATGGCAATTGGGCCTCCTTCCTTTGGTGGGTAAGGCGATTTATTGCAGAGTATCAGAATATTCATTTTACCTCCGGGCTATTTGGTGCTTCTGATTTTTTAAAGAATAGGAATTTTTTAAGAATCCGGTTCCAGGCATCTGCCTCAAGGATTGGTGAATCGGTGGTGGCCTTGTAGGTGAGGAAAATTCCCAAAGGCAATAATACCGCCGAGGCAAGCCACATGGCAATTTGTGGTTCCAGGATTCCGGCCCTTGCATATTTTTCTCCGGTTATCGAGATAATATGGAAAATTACGAAAAAGAAAACTGATACAACTACGGGGAGGCCAAGCCCACCTTTACGGATAATTGCGCCCAAAGGTGCACCGATGAAGAACAAAATCAAACAGGCGATGGAAAGTGTGAATTTGCGATGCCATTCGATTTCATGCTTCCTGACACGAAGTTGGCGTTCTTCGAAATCTTTTTTCGAATATTCGACATTATTTTTCACCGACCTTGCCGCCTGCAGCGCGTAATCAAGAATTTTTGCCTTTTCGGTTTTGGTTAAACCCGTCAGTAAATTCGGGGTTTTGCTGGCAATCGAAGCGGCCGAAACCGGTAAAATCGAATCATTTGAAGCCATTAAACCCGAATCGGACGAAAGCTGTTTGATTGAATCATTTGAAGCCAGTAAAATCGAATCAGTCGAATGCCGGCTGATTGAATCGGTCGAAACCAGTGATGCTGTATCTTTTGTTGCCTGCGATACCGAAATGTTGGATGCTTTTTTTAAGGTGTCAATTTTTGCATTTAAAAATTCATACTTTTCGCGAATCGACTTTTGGAAGGTGTTTTTACGGATAACAAGTTCCTGGCTCAGCGAATCCTTGGTCTGGCTTAGCTGGCCAAGATTCATCATCTGGTAATTATTTCTGAATAGCTCTTCATTGGTGCGGTTGAGGGCAAAATCCAAACCACCGAACCTGCGGGTTTGCTCTTTAAACTGGCTTCGCTGAAAAGGCCTGGTTATTTTGTAATTGCGCCTGTCGGTAAGTTCTTCATAATTGTATCCGTCGTACAATTTAAAAATCAAGGTGCTTTTGTCAGGAGCCATCTCCATGGTGCCCCATTTGGCAATGGTAAGCCTGGTATTACCCTGGCGCTCCGAATGGTTATAAATCATAATATCTTTCAGGATATTTTTCTCCTGATCTTTACTTGCCACCCTGATTGTAAATCCTTCGATTCCATTATAAAAAATTCCTTCTTTAATATTCAGGGTTAATTTTTGTTGCCTGACGTCGTAAAGCAGCGAATGAAATTTAAGATTGGCAATGGGCAAAACGTAGTTTGAAAACAAAAATGCCATGATGCTGATAACAAGCGAAAGCGCAATCAAAGGTTTCATGATGCGGCGAAGCGAAATCCCAGAAGCTTTAAGGGCAACCAGTTCATATTGTTCGCCCAGGTTTCCGAAGGTCATCAGCGACGATAAAAGGATGGCCAAAGGAAGTGCCAGAGGAACGAAAGTTGAGGAAGCATAAAACAGCAATTCGCCGATAATGTACCATTCAAGCCCTTTGCCAACAAGGTCGTCAACATATTTCCACAGAAACTGCATGACGAGAATAAACAGGGAAATGAAAAAGGTCAGCACCAAAGGGCCGATGTAGGATTTAATTACAAAAACATCAAGTTTTTTCAAAACTTATTAAAATTTTGTTGCAAAGATAATATTGTTTAACACTTCGATTTGTCCGCCAAACTTGCCCTGGCACAACGGCCCGAATAAAATTGATGTTTGTGAAACGCAACAAATATTAAATTTTATATTTGTAGGCTGATTTTTAAAACAAAAAACTAAATGAAACTCATCGAAGTAAACGACAAAAAAACCGCAAAACGTTTTCTGGATGTCGGCCGCATCCTTTACAAAAATGATCCCAACTGGATTTGCCCTCTGGATAATGACACAGAGTCGATATTTGACCCGAAAAAAAATCCCTATTTCCATCATGGCAAGGCGATTCGCTGGATTCTTGAAGACGAAAGGGGTCAGCTAATTGGTAGAGTAGCGGCTTTTATTAACTTTAATAAAGCCAATAATTTCAAGCAACCTACCGGAGGGATGGGTTTTTTTGAATGTATTGATGACGAAAAAGCAGCTTTTACGCTTTTTGATGCTTGTCTCGAATGGAACCGGGCAAATGACATGGAGGCCATGGACGGACCTATAAATTTTGGTGAAAATGATAATTTCTGGGGCTTGCTCGTCGAAGGTTTTATGCAGCAAAGTTATGGGATGAATTATAACCCGCCATATTATAAACGACTTTTCGAGGCATACGGTTTTCAATCCTATTTTGAGCAGGTTACCAACCATCTGGATATGACTAAGCCTTTTCCGGAACGTTTCTGGAAAATTGCCGACTGGTTTGCAAAGAAACCGGGATTTACCTTAGAGCATTTTTCGTTTTCAAATTCCGAGAAGTATATCCGTGACCTGAAGAAAGTATATGATGAGGCCTGGGTTTACCATGAACATTTTACGCCTCTTGATTTAGAAGACCTCAGAACAGCCATTAAAAATGCAAAACCCATCATTGATGAGGAAGTAATCTGGTTTGCCTATCATGAAGGTGAGCCTGTGGCATTTTTGGTGATGTTCCCTGATGTAAATCAGATTTTCAGACATTTTAACGGGAAATTGCATTTTTGGAATAAACTCCGCTTCCTCTATTACGTAAAAACGAAGGAAATGAAACGGACCAGAATTACGGTGATGGGTGTAACCCCAAAATTCCAGCGTTATGGTATCGAATCAGGGATTTTCAGACGTTTGAAGGATGTAATGGATAACCGGCCACAATATCGTGAAGTTGAACTTTCGTGGGTTGGCGATTTTAACCCGAAAATGAGAGCCTTACACGAATCGGTCGGAGGGTATTTTGCAAAGCGGCATATCACCTACCGCAAGTTATTTAATGAGGAGGCCGAAAAACAGCAGGCAACAAGTATTCCCGTGAATTCCAGAGAGATTGATGTTTCAGAAAGAAACGTTTCGGAATAATTTATGGTGTTTTTTCATGGCCGATAACTTTTTATAAATGGCCATTAACTGAATTTTTGTATCCTTTTTTCGTTTTTGTAATAGATTTGCATTAAACATCTTTGGATATGTTTTTTTTGGAGATTTTTAAGAATCCGAATAGATAGAAAATTGAAATATTTGTAAATTTGCGTCTTCTAAAACATAAATTTAAATTATTATTTACTTAAATCAAAAGTTATCATGAAAAAAACATTACTATTAGTTTTGGCTGTATTCATTGGTTTTGCAGTCATTGCGCAGCGTTACACAGTTAAACCAAACATTAAAGCTGAAAAGGCAATTAATGCCCAAAAAATTGGTTCTGAACCAACAAAAGCCTATGCTATTGGCCAGGCCAGAAAAGTAGTTGAACCAGGTAACTACAAAGGCACCGATTTTGTAAATATTATTACTTTCGGTTCTGCTGCTAATGGCTACACTTACGGATATGGTGGTGGTCAAAAAGCAATCGTTGAAGCCAATAACGATTTAAATACTGTAACCCACTTTCACCGTATGGGTGGCACCGCAGACCCAGGTGGATATTCAGGAGACCTGGGGTATGATTATTCTACCGATGGAGGTATGACATGGACTGCGATGAACGAATGTTACGTGGCCGTAAATAATGCCGGTGGCACATATTACACAGATGCAGCCCGTTACCCAAATCATGGTATTTTCAACCCAGCCGGAAACACAAATCCTAACAATGCATTCATAACATATTGGGCCCCAACTTTGGATGGTTCTAATGGAGCTGGTTCATGGGGCGGTTACGGTTATGGAAGAGCAAAAATTGGTACTCTTACTGATACACTCAGACATTTATCAGCATCACGACCAGGCGATGGTGTTTTCCAGTACATTCCTCTCGGATATTGTACTACCTCTTTGGGCGATGTTTGGGTTGCCGATCTTAACCAGGACTGGACCAGCGGAGCTTTAGTTTATCAGGGAACCATGATTATCAATCATGGTGTTTGGGATCCTATCGAAATGGACTTTGTTTACACCGAAGAGCTTATTGATTGCCCAACAATTGATGGCAGCCGTCCAACATTTATTCAGATTGCGTTTTCACCTGATGGAATGACCGGCTATATTTGCGTACTTGCTGATAATGGTGAAATTCCATTTGTAGCAGGGACTTCCTTTTTCCCAATTCTTTGGAAAACTACTGATGCTGGCGCTACATGGTCAGATCCTATCAGCGTATCTTTAGGTGGCCCCGATGGTATTGGTGGCGTTCTCAATTATCTTACCGATGATGACATTGCTGCTTTATTCCTGCCCCCATTGCCAGCCCGTGAAGAAATTCCTTTTACAACTGCTTTTGATTGTGACATGACCGTTGACTATGCCGGAAATCCTCACATTGCCGTTGTTGTTGGTGTAACAGGTGCTGATGCCTATTCAATTTCATCAGCGTATCCTTTTACTGCTGCTATGGACATTACCTCACTTGATGGCGGAAATACATGGATTGCTTATGATTGCGGTAGTCCATATACCTTCCGTGGTTTATTCCCAGATGATACTTATTCAGAAGATAACAGAATCCAGATTTCGCGCAACCCTTCAGGAACTAAAGTTTTTGTTTCCTGGATTGCCACATTTTTACCTGGAATCACCGATAATAACCAACCAGATATTTGGTGCCGTGGTATTGATGTTGTCAATCACATGCTTACCTCCCGTGATTCATCAGGTTATATGCTTGATCAGCCTATTAATGTTACCGAATTCAGTGAAGGTATGTGGCAGGCTTTTATGGGATCAATGTCTGATGTAACGCTCGAAAGCAACGGTGTTAATACTATCCCAATGACGTATTTGTCAACTGGTTCATCTACATTTGATCCGGCGGCTCCTGTAGTTTTTAAATATATTCAGGATTTCCAGTTTTCTGAGAACCAATTCTTGCAGACTGGAATTAATGACAACCATCAAAATGCAAAAGCTGCTGTTACTGTTGGTCAAAATTTCCCGAATCCTGCAAATGGAGAAACAACTATTGCTGTGACAATTAAAGATGCTTCAAGCGTATCTTTTGAAGTTGTTAACATGATGGGTCAAAAAGTTTATGAAGTTCCTGCTTCAAATTATAGTTCAGGTATTCATACCTTCTCATTTGATGCTTCAACTTTGGCAAACGGTGTTTATTTTTACACTGTAACTGCCGGCGAGGAAAAAATCACAAAGAAAATGATTGTTAAATAATCAGTTTAATAATGTTTAATAAAAAGGCTTCTCCGGATCGGGGAAGCTTTTTTTTTACCTTTTTTGAAGGTTAATTTGATCAAATGAAAATCTGATCAATATTTTATTGGAAAATTCGACTACTTTTGCGGCCTTAAGAATTTAGTTTAATTAAATAATTATTTTAAAATGAAAAGAACATTACTATTTGTAATGGCTGTATTTCTTGGTTTTGCAGTCATGGCGCAACATTACACATTAAAACCAAATGTGAAAACAGAAAAGGCAAGGACTGCAAACAAAATTGGCTTCGAGCCAACAAACGCTTCATCGCTTGTTCAAGCAAAACAAATTGTAACACCAGCAGCTTACAAGAACACCAATTTTGTAAACATTGTTACTTTCGGTTCTTCAGCTAACGGATACACTTACGGTTATGCCGGTGGCCAAAAATCAATTGTTTATGCCAATACCGCTTTGAACACCGTATGTCACTTTCACCGTATGGGTGGCACCCTTGATCCGGGTGGATACTCAGGTGACCTTGGATACGACATCTCTACCGATGGTGGTATGACATGGACAGCAATGCACGAATGCTACAAAGCTGTTAATAATGCTGGTGGCACTTATTATACTGATGCTGCCCGTTACCCGAATCACGGAATTTATAACCCAGCCGGAAACACAGACCCAAACAATGCTTATGTTACTTATTTTGCACCAACTCTTGATGGTTCAAATGGAGCAGGTTCATGGGGTGGTTACGCTTATGGAAGAGCTAAAGTAGGAACTCCAACAGATACAATCAGAACTTTGAAACCTTCACGTCCAGGTGAAGGTATTTTCCAATACATTCCTGATGGATATTGTGTAACATCATTAGGTGAAGTTTGGGCTGCCGATTTTAATCAGGATTGGACAAGCGGAGCAATCGTTTACCAGGGAACAATGATTATTAATCATGGAGTTTGGGATGCTGGCCTTATGGACTTTGTTTACACCGAGGAACTGATCGACTGCCCTACTATTGATAATAGCCGCCCTGCTTTAATCCAGATCGAATTTTCACCGGATGGAATGACTGGTTATATTTGTGTTCTTGCCGATAATGGCGAAGTGCCTTTTGCTGCCGGAACTTCATATTTCCCAATTTTATGGAAAACTACCGATGCAGGCGCTACATGGTCTGATCCTATCAGTGTTTCTTTAGGTGGAACTGATGGAATTGGTGGTGTTTTGAATTATCTTACCGATGCACAGATTGCTGAATTATTCCTCCCACCTTTGCCATCGCGCGAAGAAATTCCTTTTACAACTGCTTTTGATTTTGACCTTAGTGTTGACGGATTTGGTAATCCTCACATCGCTGTTGTAGTTGGTGTAACTGGTGCTGATGCTTACTCAATTTCTTCAGCTTATCCTTTTACCAGTGCAATGGATATTACTTCACTTGATGGCGGAAATACCTGGATTGCCTATGATTGTGGTCGTCCATATACTTTCCGTGGCCTTTTCCCTGATGATACTTACTCAGAAGACAACAGGATCCAGATTGCACGTAACCCTGCAGGAACAAAAATATTTGTTTCCTGGATTGCTACATTCTTACCTGGAATTACCGATAATAACCAGCCGGATATTTTTACCCGTGGTATTGATATCGTAAACCATTTACTTACTACCCGTGATTCATCAGGCGTTTTACTTGATCAGCCAATTAATGTAACCGAATTCACCGAAGGTATGTGGCAGGCTTTTATGGGCTCAATGGCCAGTGAAGTGCTTGAAAGCAATGGTAGCTACACCATTCCTATGACTTATCTTTCGACAGGTGCATCAACATTTGATCCGGTTGCTCCGGTTGTTTTTAAATATATCCAGGATTTCAAATTTAGCGAAGCTGATTTTAACTTTGTTGGTATTGATGAAAACCCACAGCAAGTTAAAGCTGCAATTAATGTAAGCCAGAACTTCCCAAATCCAACCAACGGAGAAACTTCAGTTACTTTTTCTCTGAACAACGCTTCAACCGTAGGTTTTGAAGTTGTTAACATGATGGGTCAGAAAGTTTATGATGTTCCTGCTGTTACTTTTGGTTCAGGAATTCATGCTTTTACATTTAATGCTTCATCTTTGGCAAACGGTGTTTATTTTTACACGGTAACTGCCGGCGAAGAAAAAATCACTAAAAAAATGATTGTTAAATAATCAGTTTTAACTGAATTAAAAAAGAGCTTCTCCGTGTGGGGAAGCTTTTTTTTTGCTTTTTATCAAAACTTTATGATCGTTAACTAGCTCCTCATTCTGCGTTAAAAACGGTAAAATTGATAATTACAACGATAATTGGGAGAAATTTCTAATCGCTTACTCAAAATTACTTACATTTGCTGCCTTGAAAAATTCAAATGAATGGTTTTAATATTTTAATGTAAGCTTAAATTTCAAAAATTATGAAGAAACTATTACTGTTAACACTTGTAATGAGTATCGGATTGATTGGTTATTCTCAATCAAGGCCGGTTATTTCAAAAGAATTACAAAA
>CAYOWJ010000012.1:0-17843 GCA_964407625.1 uncultured Lentimicrobiaceae bacterium | reverse complement strand
TGGGGAGCAGGAGAAATTAATGTGGCTCATAATGCTGCTGGTTTAACAATCAATAAACGGGATGCTAAAGGAACCGGCGCCTGGACAGAAACTTCTTATCCCGGACCTGGTGCTCCGGTAAGTCCTACCTGGCCTCGTATGATAACTTCAGGCGACAACAATGAAGTGATACACATGTTTTACAATTCTTATGTTGCTTACGAAGGACAGACTACTGCTTTATTATATTCCAGATCTGTTGATGGCGGTGCAACCTGGGATCCCAAAGATGTTATTCTTGATGGTTTGGGGGCTGATTATTACACCGAAATTGATGCCGATGCTTATGTACTTGCTGCAAGTGGAAATACTGTGGCTATGCTTTCTGGTAACGCAACAACTGATTTGTTCATCATGAAATCGGTTGATAATGGCGAAAACTGGGAAAAAATTATGATTTGGGAACACCCTTATCCTTTCTGGAATGATAATACCATCACCACCGATACACTCAGAACAATGGACAATTCTGCAGATGTCGCCATTGATGCCAATGGAATGTGTCATGTAGTTTTCGGAATAACCCGCATTTTGCACGAGGCTGTTGGCGCCGGATATTCCTATTTTTTCTTTACCGATGGAATTGGTTACTGGAATGAAGGCATGGGACAAATTCCTGAAGCTGATGACCCACATTATACCATGAGCGCTGAACATCTTGACGAACTTGGAATGTTGGTTGGCTGGGTCCCTGATCTCAATGGAAACGGTGAAATTGATCTTTTTGACGATGGAGCAAGTTTTGTCGCAAATGGCCGGCAGCATGGGCTTTCGACCATGCCATCCATTAGTATTGATGAAAATGGAGTTGTTTTAATTGTTTACGTAACTGTACAGGAAGACGCCAATAATACAATAACCAATTACCGACGTATCTGGGGAAGAACTTTAAAGAATTTCGGAGGTATCTGGGGTGGTTTGTTTAATCTTACTGATGATATTGTTCACATTTTTGATGAATGTCTCTGGCCTGTTGTTGCCAAGAATTCGCCAAACAACCAGTTCCACGTCGTTTATCAGGCTGATCAATATCCGGGTACTTATCTCTGGGAAAATCACGATCCTACAATAAATAGCTTTTATCATTCTGCTCTTAACAAGGATGATCTTGTTGGCATGATCAATCCTTCCAACAGCTCAATTTCGGGATTCAATGTTTCCCAAAATTCTCCTAACCCAACAAATGCCGCAACTACTATCGTTGTTGATGTTAAAACAGCAACCCAGGTTTCGGTGCAGGTTTGTAATCTTACCGGACAAAAGGTTCTGGAGATCCCAGCACAAAACATGAGCGTTGGATCACACAATCTGAGCATTGATGCTTCGACATTTGCACCAGGAGTTTATTTTTACACCGTAACTGCCGGCAGCGAATCGATCACGAATAAAATGATTGTTAAATAACTTATCAAAGTTATCTTTCAAATCCAAAACTGGCTGTTTCTCTTTAGCAAAAAAGCTGAAAATTGGGAGACAGTCAGTTTTTTTTTCACCAAATTCAGACTTCCTGACCCCATTATTTTTTTTCAGTGTTTTGCCAAAATTATCCATCAAATTGTAGCCGCAAAATAATGTAATAGGGTTAAATAATTTTTTGGTAATAATTTCATAACAAGGTTAAAAACCTTATTTTCACGTATTTAACCTTAGTACATAGGATTAACATTTCCTTTTCAACCTTATTACCTTATTAGCAGACTTTTGTTCACGACAATTTTGTCTGCAAGAAGTCAGAAAGACTGAAATTGTACATCCAATAAAAAGAGCAATAAAAAAACGAGCCTGATTACTCAAGCTCGTTTTGCCATTTTGCCAGGCGGTTGTCTTTATCAAAAGCAAAAAGCCATTAATGAAATTTTGCTTAAAAAGTGTAAGCCAGGCCGATTCCAAAGTTTTCTTTGATCTGTAATTTGTCGTTTGGCTTAACCGTGATTTCCTCTATTCCGGCAACGTTAGTTCTGGTAATGAAAACATCGCCGGGCATATAGGCTAAGTGAAAAAACAAACTGGCCGAAAATACTTTACTGATTTTATAAAGAAAATAGTTTTGCCAGTTGAAATCAAGTGGCATAATGCCTTCGGGGATATTATTATCCTGAAGATAGTTGTAAAACAAATTAAGTTTCGATTCATAAGCCAGGTCTTCTTTGAGCTTTTTCTTAAAATAGAACTCAACAAAAGCCCCCAGTTTAATTTTTGAATTTTTTCCGTCTTCTGTTTTAGTCCAAACACCACCGATCGAATCATATTTTGCTGCATCAACGCCAAAGGCACCCAAATCAGCAAGTTGCTGATCCATTACAAACGTCCCCTTCATGGTAATTGGAGTAATTAAAATGCTGAAATAATCAGTAGGTTTATACGAAACACCGGGAGCAATAGTGAGGTATGCCGGGGCAAAAAATTTGGAAACAATGTTGGAATCATCCGGGTAGTTGTAACCGTCAGTAAACTGGGTTGTTAGATTTACAAGCCCGCTTGTACTCCAGTGTTTTGCAAACTGATGGTTGAGCTGCGTATTCAGTTCGATGAGGTCATCATTTTTTTTAAGCGATTCGCTTTCGTTTTTCAATAAACCATATTTTAAGTTAATGGTGTTATTCCACGAAAAATTGCCTTTGGTGTAATTGGCAAAAAGTTTTAAAAGGGCTGTTCCGGAAATCGAGTTTTCGCCACCCGCCGACCAGTTGGTGAAACTCGCCTGGTTAATTGTCAAACTGGTGACCCCTGTAACTTTCCAGTGTTTAATGGTATCAGGCTCATTTTGTGCAAATGCTGAAAATGCAAGTAATCCTAAAATAACTGTAAAAAAACTTTTCATTGTAGTTTTGGGTTTTAAATTAATGAATGGATATGACGGTTTATGATATTATTCCGAAATTAATGATTAATTAAAGCCGGCAAATGTAATTTCCTGAATGATAGCAGACAAATAACCAATCAAGGTTTTAGAATATTTAACGAAAGTCAGCATCTGATCTGGCGATGAACTACCTTTAATCGCCAAATTGATAGCTAAAAGAAATTAGGACCGGGAATTTTGTTGGAAATTTAGTAAAAAACAACATCTACCCCAGGATGCGATTTTTTAAAACTTTCGATGCGTTTTGCCGATATTTTGGTGTTGTAGCAGCGTACCAATTTTAGATTAGGCAGGTTTTCGATTTGTGTAAGATTTTTTATCGCGGTGTTAAAACAGTCCAGATATTCAAGGTTTTTCATGAATTCGACGCCTTTTAAACTTTTTATTTGCGTGCCGGAACACCGAAGTATTTTTAAATTCTCAAGTGTGGCAAGGAATTCAAGGTTTTTTAAAGGCGTATTTTGGATGTCAAGTTCTGTAAGTTTGCGAAGTTCACCAACCGGCTCAAGGCTTTCGATGGGATTTTCGGGGCAAATCAATACTTCCAGGGTTTTTATCTCACGAAGCGGAGCCAGACTCGTAACCCTCGTATTGTTAAATTTTAATTCGCGCAGAAAGATGAGTTTGCTCAGGTGATCAAGGCTTTCGATTTTCATGGATTGATCGGTCATATCCGGAAAATCCGAAAGGTCAAGTTTTCGAAGGCTGGCAATCAGTTGCAACTCTTCCCGGCTTGGCTCATCACTGTTTTTGACGTATTTTTCGGCCAGGAGTTTCCATACTTCCGGCAGGCCAAACCACCACTCGCGCAATTCGGCCGATTGATAAATTACGCTGCAATCAGGGTTCTGACTCATAAACTCAATAATTTCCTTTTTGTCAATCGGGCTGTTGTCGCAGTAAATGAAGCGTAAATCGGCGAGGTCGCTGATCGGTTCGATGCTGTTAACCTGCGTATTGTCGAAGTGCAGTTCGTAAAGTTTTGAGAGTTTCGACAGTGGCGACAAGTCCGATACTCCGGTATTCGAGAAATCAAGCAGATGAAGATCCAGCAGGTTGCGCACAGGCCCAAGGCTTGTAATAGTTGTGTTGTGGCACACTAATTCTTTAAGCAAAACAAGATAGGAGAGAGGATCAAGGCTGTTGATTAACGTATTTCCTGAAATATCAACTTTGCTGATGCGCGAAATTTCATGCAATTCTTCTTTGGTTGGTGCTGAAATATCGTTTACATAATTTGAAAACACTGATATCCACACCGTGTCGAGCGATTTCCACCAATTCTCCAGCTCAGCGGATTCATAAATTACCAGAACCCCGCTTTTTTTCTGCATAAACACATTGGCAACCTGGCGGGTTATCCCGGTTTTGTCGCAATAAATCCGGCTTAATGCAGGTAAATCTTCGAGGGGCGAAAGGTCGAAAACAGGCGTATTATTGATAAATAAAAGCTGCAGGTTCGATAGCGCTTTGAGCGGCTGCAAATCTCTTACCAGTGTTTTTTCGAATTTTAACAAATATAGACTTTTCATTTCTGACAACGGTTCGATATTATTGACCGGGTTATCCGAGAAATCCAGCCTTTCGAGATTGATAAGATTTGCTAATGGATTGATCGTCTTTATGTTGTTTCCTGAAATATCGAGGTCTTGCAGTCCAATCAAAGCTGTGAGGGGTTCAATACTATCAATAAAGGTATTATTCATCAGCAAAGTGGTGAGTTTGCTGAAATTGGCCACTGTTTCAATTTTTTCGACATGGGTATGCGAAATATTCAGGAATTCGAGATTTGTCGAATAGCGAAGCGGGTCGATGCTTTCGATTGGTGTGTTGGAACAATCCAGCATTTCGAGATGACTCAGATTACGCAGCGGCATCAGGTCAACGGCTGAAATGTTGCTGCAGTTCAGCCTTTTTAATAACGAAAGTTTGGATACCGGTTCCAGTGAAATTACGCCGGAATTCCCGGAAATATTAATGGTGTCGGTCAGAACGATTCTTCTCAGTTGTCTGTCGAGTTGGGCTGCTGTGAAAGGCGAAAATTCGTCAAGTTTTAAAGTCAGGCTGTCGGTTTTTGAAAGAGTTAGCGTATCACGGCTCATTTTTCGCTCGACAGTAAAATTAAGATGAGCGATCGAATCATCAAAAAACAAAATGTTGTTCATTCTCAAAGTATCACCCAGGGCAATGTTTGAACCAAAAATAACTTTCCAGGCAATCGGGAGGTCATTCCACCATTTCCTGAGTTCTTCCTTTTCGTTGAGTTTGGTGGTATAAATGCTTGCAATTTTCAGGTCCTTCTGGTCGTCGTTCAGATTAACTTCGATGTACCTCAGCCGGTTAGTGTTAACAACTTCGTCGTCAACCGTAATGCCTTTCAGATTTCTGTTAAGCGTAATTTTAAAATACAGTTGGTTATTTTGATTGACTTGTTGCTCGATGTTTTGGATCTGAAAAGTAAATTCCACTTTTTTAAAGAAGAAGTTGATGTCTTTTAAATAGGCCTGAACATCTTTATTAATAGGTATTGCCCGGTTTTCGTCGAGGTCATCTTCAATCTGGACTTTTTCGTTTACGAAAAGCTTGGTGAAACTCTGGTTGATAATGACTTCCTTTTCTTTTACAGTTATTTCGGGATCACCCAGCATATTATAATTGTACTGAAGAAAGGAAACCATTTGTTCGGCCTGTTTTCGGTATTGATCAATTTCCTCCGGTGAAACCGGCTGTTGAGCTTGTGAAAATTGATGGTTAAAAAGAAAAAACAAGATGATTGAAAACAAAACTGTGCGTTTAAAATATCTGAATTGCATTTTTGCCTGACCTTTATTTCTTGGTGAATGTTCTGTTTTGAGCATTGCAAATGTACTAATCCCTGTGCAAAATAAAACTTTCGAGACTTTCTTTGTTGCCTTCTTCCAGCTTTATCAAAG
Source organism: uncultured Lentimicrobiaceae bacterium (assembly GCA_964407625.1). GTDB lineage: Bacteria > Bacteroidota > Bacteroidia > Bacteroidales > 4484-276 > CAJATL01. The sequence goes on along the minus strand of CAYOWJ010000012.1, from coordinate 12,008 downwards.
TCGAAATAAGCCATCCGCGGTTCATCCCCGGCCTGTTAAACTCCGTTATTTCAAAATACCAGCCTTCGATTTGAAAGAAATGAAATTTTACACTGCTGACATATTTGAATTTCAACCGGTTGTTGTTTAACTCGTACAAAAATATCGACAATTTATCAGGGCTGAATCCCTGGTAAAAATAGTCGCCGGTATGCGTGTTTGATTGAAAAACCTTATCGAGGTTCATAAAATCGAGTTCATGGCTAAGTGGATGCAGGAAACGCGAAGGCGACTCCGCGTCAGGTTTGTAAAGATTTTCATAGGGGTTGTAGGCCACATCCGCGATAATCCATTTCGAGCCAAGGTTTTCGCTGACCAATTTCATAAAAAGGGTTACCGGAACTTCGGTGCCACCCCGGTCGAATTTTACCTCGGATTCGCCAAACCAGTTTTCTCCGTGAAAATCGAGAAAATCCTGGCTGTTGCTGGAAATTACATCATGGATAAATGCTTTTTTGAGGCTTGCAGTGATCTGTTGATTATTCTCATCAAAAAGCGCATTAATGAATTTTTGCCGGTGATTGGTCTCGTGCCAGAGTGAGTCGGTTGGAAGTAATTTTACACCTTTAATATTTTCTTCTCCGTTAAACCGCCTGAAAAACTGGTTTACCTGCTTGGTTTCGGCAAAAAAATTTGGTTCATCTATAGCTGATCCCTGGTCTGATAATAATAAATTATCACTACCCTGTGCCATCATCCCGATGGCTGAATAAAGCAAAATAACTGAAATGATAAATCGCATGATTTAATTTTTTTTGATGACAAATTGAATTCAGCGTAAAAAATCCGGAATCGGCTACAGGTTTAGGTTTCTAAAATCAAAAAAAAATCGCAAAATCATGATGTTGGTAAATATGAAAATCCGCCGCAAATCGAAGTAAATAAAGTGTTTTTGCGGCGGATTTGTAAATTTTTAATGTTCAAACGTCAGGGTTTTGTTTCGGTTACCCGGATATCGCCAAGTAAAACATCCCAAAAACCGATAATCCGGCCACCTATCTGGGTTTGTTTGCGCTCAACATAAACAGTGATATCTTTTTTGGTGGTGTCAACATAGGTAAGTTTGTCGCCATTGCTGCCTTCAAAACGCTGATAAACCGTGATAACTCCTACATAGCGTCCATCGGGCTGTTTCTCGAGGTCGCTGATATATTCGATGTTGTACCATTCGATTTTTACCTTGTCGTAATTAAGGGCCATTAATCTTTCGAGATAGGTTCGGATGCCGTAATATTTTACTTCTGACACGTTCAATGAAGAAACCCCCATTTTAGCGCCATCGATAAAAAGTTCCAGAGTACGGTCAATTACCCTGTTCGCCTCCGACCATGGTGTTTGTTTATTGCCAATGATGCTGATGTATTTGCTTAAATCCCTGACTTTTTCAAGGGCAAGGCTGTCGATGGCCATTTTTCGCTGCGGGCTGATATTGTCCTGTGAAATAGCGTTATTGCTGAAGATGAGCGCAATGAGCGCAATAAATATAATTTTGATACTTCTCATGGTTTTTTACTTTTTTAATAATTCAAGCTCGGTGATTTTGCCATTATCATTATACTTCACATCGTTAACCTTATTAGGATTTTTCTGTTGATCCTTCAGGTATTCAAGGTATTTTTTTATGGTCGTAGGTTTGTCATAATCTTTGATGTCGGCCTCCTGATAGATAATGATCAAAACAGGTACTTCGGGTGATGCAAAGAATTTTAGTGTTTCACTAATCCTCTGGTTGCTCATTTCAAGCGATTTGGTATTTACCACGGCGTCCAGATAGTCATCAATTTTATCGTATTTCTGCTCTGTAACAACCGCCGCTGACTCTTCGGCTTTTCGTTTCTTTTCTTTTTCGTCCTCCAGGCGTTTCATTTCTGCCTTTTGTTTTGTGATTGCCTCTTCAGCTCTCAGGATAAGTTCATCAACTTCAGGATCCTGAAGGTTAAGCGCTTTAATTTCGGCAACTTTACTTTCTTTAGAGGCAAGGCTCATTTTACCATTATCGTTAATAATGGCAGTCAATTCGGTTTTTGCTTTATCGATAGCGGCAGTCCGTTCCGATGCAGCTTTTTGACGGGCAAGTTTTTTCTTGCTGGTACAGCCTGTAAAACCTCCGGCAATGGTGGAAGCTAACAGTATGATAAAAAGCCGCATTACATAATGATGTCTTATTGTTTTTAACATAATCGAATATTTATTGATTTATTTTTAGATTAACCAATTTGCAATGAATAAGTTTGATACTCAATTTTTACGATACTGGTTTGAGATTTCATCCTCAGGAAATTTTTATTTTGAATAATCTGAGGTTAAACGGAGGTATGTGTTTTTTATTTTATTTTTTAAAGCTATGAAATCAAAAACCATGCATGCCTTACTTGCACAAAAATAAAAAGGCTGTCAAAAAAATGACAGCCCTTTATTACATTACCGGGGTTTAACCGGTTCCCTTTCGTCTCTCGCTTCTAATCAACCAGTCAATCAATCACAATTAACAGTTCAACCTAAAAATTACAAGTTATGAAAAAAAATTACAAGTTTACAAAATCAATATCTTCAGTATTAGCAGATCATTAATCTACAAATCAATTATTTACTTTATTGCAAAAAGTAATGAATTTGAAATTCCCTTACTTTTATCAATCATTAATTCAACTTCCGAATCCATCAGTTTTACCAAAAGATCAATCTGAAGTGGTTTGATTAAAAAACCACTTACACAATCAAATTGTTTGGATCGGCGAAAATCAGAAAAGAACTGCGATGATGTGAGTATTACAAGTTTAGCCTGATGGCGAGTCCCCTTCCCCCATTGCTCAAAAAATGTAACCAAGTCCCATCCTTGTGCTTCTTCAATTGCAGTCTCAAGTAAAATCAGATCTGGCATCATCGCAGGATTATTCTTTTCCGTGTCCTCCAAGTAGTCAATCGCGGTGGAAGCACTGTTCTTAACAGTAATATCCATCTGATTGCAGTAGTTCCTCAGTTTGAGTTGAGTAAGCAAAATGCTAAACTGATCGTCATCAACAACCAGAATCTTCTTATTAGCCAATTTAGTATTTGCCGTTTGCATAGTTAAATTTTATGTTACAAAAGTACCATGGTTCCCGATGTTATTTAACGCGTAAAAAGCGTAATTTTCAAAATAGGTAGATTTGCCTATATTACAGCTAAAAAGCTGTAAATTATTTTTTTTGAAGCCTATTTCTTTGGTGCTGAAGTGATGAAAGTTTTGCCATTTCGGGCAAAATCCATCGCTGTTTCGATTTCTTGTGAGCTTGTATTTAAAAGCAGGTATGCTGAAGCTCCGGCTTCGATGATTGGCTGGATAAATTCGTGTTCGTGATAAATATGTAATGCAAGAATGATTGCATCCAGATTAAGCTGTCGGAGTTGTTGGACGAATAATTTACTGTTATTATTGATGTGGGTGAGGTCGGTGATGATGATTTTGGCTGAACTGATATTTTCGATATCCTCATTTTTCAGACTTTCCCCCAGGTGAATATAATGGGTATTTTGACGATCGTTAGAATTTAATAATCCGCCGATTGCTTTATTTATTGAGCGATTTTTTCCAATTATCAGCGTTTCCAATGTAAAATAGTAAAATGAGTATTGCTTAGTGATGACATCGGACAAATGTAAAAAACAGTAAGTGTGATTAAATGGGCAAAAATGCTGTAAATCGTGTCGGTAAAAGTACCTAATTGGCGAACAGGTGGTTTTCGATTGCAAACTTCACCAGGCCTGCAGTATTTCGTGCGCCTGTTTTTTCGAGGAGGTTACGCCTGTGTGCATCAACGGTTCTAACGCTGATAAATAACTTGTCGGCGATTTCCTGGTTTGTAAATTCCTGAAGTATGAGTTCGAGAATGTCGAGTTCCCGGGAAGTTAGCGGAACTTTTTCGCCTATGATTTTACCGGGGGATGATTTTTTTTTAACCATTTCCATCATAATCATATCCTTAACCTCCGTGCTGAAATAATTCTGGCCTGCAACCACAGTTTTTATTGCTGTCACCAATTCCTCCTTGCCTGAATTTTTCAAAAGATATCCTCCTGCTCCGGCACTTAACATGTTTTTGATATGTTCCAGTTCGTTGAGCATGGTTAGCGCCAATACTTTAATTTCAGGATATTTTTTGGTGATTTCCCTGGTGCATTCAATGCCGTTCATAACGGGCATGCTGATGTCAATCAAAATGAGGTGAGGCAATACGATGGGTATTTTTTCAAGCGCATCTTTACCATTTTCTGCCTGTGAAATCACACAAATATCGGGTTCATCCTGTAAAAGAGAAAGGATTCCATCCCGTACAATTTTATGATCGTCAACCACCAAAATATTAATTTTTTCCATTTGCTGTTTCTTTTAAACTGGTAATTCGATGGTTATGGCTGTGCCCCGTTTGGGTGAACTATCTATTTCGAGTGTCCCCGACATTGCTTTAACCCGGTTGTCGATGCTTGCGAGGCCCAATCCTCTTTTCCCCAGGCTTTGCGGATCAACAATAAATCCTTTTCCATCATCTTCAAAAGTATAGATTAAATCGTTTTGGTGTAAAATAAGTTGAACGAAAATTTCGGTTGGGTGGGCATGTTTAATTGCGTTGTTGAGTGCTTCCTGGGTTATCCTGTAAAGGTTAAATTCCACCTGGCGCGGCAGACGCCGGCCTTCGAGGTTTTCGTAAAACTTGATGTTAATGCCCGAAAATTTATCAACCTGGTTAAACAGCGAATTTAAGGATGGAACCAGGCCAAAGTCATCAATAGCTTTTGGCATTAAATTGTGTGCAATGTTTCGGCTTTCTTCAATTGCTGCATTAAGAAAGTCAAGTCCGAGAAGAAATTTTTCAGCTTTTTGTGGTTCAAGGTTTGAAATATCATTCTTTACAGCGCTAAAATTGAGGCTTGCCGCCGTCAAACTTTGACCAAGACTATCATGAAGTTCCTTTGAGATTCTTTTTCGTTCGTTATTTTCACCTTCCACCACCGATTGAATGACTCGTTTTTCGGCTTCCTTTAACGCTGAAATGTCGTTGATTGCGGCCAATACTGCTGGTTTTCCGAGATATTCGATCTGGTCACGTTTAATTTCGACATGGATTGTTTTGCCTGCTTTATTTTTAGTGGTGTATTCTGAGGTGTTACGCAGATTATCCATGACCCATTGCCTGAGTTCACCGGAGGTGTAGAGCTCAAAATCAGGACGGATATCCCAGATTTTTAGTTCGGTAAATTCCCTGTTATTATAACCGTACAAAATTTCTGCTGAATGATTGGCGTCGAGTATCCCGAAGTTTTCCAGATCATAAATGATCAGCGCAATGGGCGTAGTTTGGAAAAGTAATTTGTATTTTTTCTCTGATTCTTCGAGTACCTTGAGTGCTTTAACCTGATCGGTGATGTCAAACTGGCTGCCCCAAATCCTCACTAATTGTCCGTTTTCCTTGATTCCAACAAGATTATTGGAAATGAAAATCGTTTCACCCATTTTGCTTTTTTCTTCAGTGGTTTCCTGAAGTAGCCTGTAATCGGAATTAATTAACTTTTTAAAGAATTTTTGGTTTGCCGGATTTAAGAAACTGCATGGCAAATTCTTAATATCGATGCCGTTAATTTCATCGGCAGATTGATATCCGTGCATTATTGCAAAAGCATCATTGCATGTTCTCAGAATTGTATTTTCATAAAAACCACTGATTTGTTCATCTTCGGGTAGCGTGGTGGGGAAAGGTTTTTTAAATTCCAAAAGATAAACACCTTCGATCGAATATTTAATGAAGCTACTGTAAATATCAAGCCAGTGATGCAGTTCGATTTCCAGGTTTTTCTTCTCGGTAATATCGCGGAAGGCAATAATAGTTGAAACATAGGCATGGTGTTCATCAAAAATCTTTTTACGTGTCAGGTGTATCCGATATTCATGTTTGTTTTCACCGATCAGGATGAGATAGTCATCTGGTCCGGTTAAAGGCTCTGAATCGTTGAACAGTAATGCCTTAATTTTATGATGATCTTTCGATGCTACGACATTTAAAATCTTGTCGAGGGATTTGTTTTGAGCTTCTGTAGCTGAAAAACCTGTTAGCTTTTCGGCAATCGAATTCATGTACAAAATGGTATTGTTTTTATCGATCGAAATAATGCCTTCGCCAATATTTTCGAGGATAGCCGAAAGGCTTGTCTCGTTTAATTGTAATTTGTTTTTTAATTTGAGTATCTCCCTGATTCGGTGTTCTACCAGAAAATAGATGAAAACAGTGGTGAGTGCTATAAAAAGCCAGCCCTTGTAAGTTTGCAATTCGGCTTCAAGGGCATTTGGTAGTTCCAGATTATTAAGAAATCTGTCGGAAAGCAAAATCCAGAAAAACCCGAAAACAAAAAAATAAACAGCGCTTTTTATTGCAGGAACAAGGTATTCACTTCTTTTCATGATTATAATTTTTGTCTGATGAAGTTAACTTTCAGAAAAGACGGACCAATTAGACGGCAAAAAATTTTGTGAATAAAGATAATATGTAAAAACGAAAGTGAAGTAAACAATGATCAATGAAACGATTAAAAATTTATTTTTTGCTGAGCATTTTTTTTATCTGGTTGAGTTTCAACAAGGCTTCCACAGGAGTAAGCGTATTAATATCGGTGCTAAGGATATCGTCTTTAATCTGTAGCAAAAGCGGATCGTCCAACTGGATAAAACTAAGCTGGTAATCGTCTTTTGATTTTCCATCCGGTTTTAGGTTTTTATTAAGCTCGCTGCTGCTGTGTGATTTTTCGAGCGTTTGAAGCAGGCGGTTCGCCCTTTCGATCACTTCACCAGGCATGCCGGCCATTTTGGCAACGTGAATACCAAAACTGTGCTCCGTGCCTCCCGGAACCAACTTTCGTAGAAAAATCACCTTATTATTTATTTCTTTGATGGAAACATGGTAATTTTTAATCCGCTTCATGGTCATGGCCATCTCGTTTAGCTCATGATAATGTGTGGCAAACAAAACTTTTGGCCTGAAAAGCGGGTGGTCGTGCAAATATTCGGCAATGGACCAGGCAATCGAAATTCCATCGTAAGTGCTGGTGCCACGCCCGATTTCGTCGAGAAGTATGAGACTGCGATTTGAAATATTGTTGAGAATACTTGCCGTTTCATTCATTTCGACCATAAAAGTTGATTCGCCTGACGAAATGTTGTCTGAGGCTCCTACCCGTGTAAAAATCTTATCAACCAACCCGATATTTGCAGCTTCGGCGGGAACGAAACTGCCAATCTGAGCCATGAGTACAATCAATGCTGTCTGGCGCAGCAATGCTGATTTTCCCGACATATTTGGACCGGTGATAATAATGATTTGCTGTTTTTTGGTGTCCAGAAAAACATCGTTCGGGATATATTTTTCACCTGGGGGCAATTGGTTTTCGATTACCGGGTGCCTTCCCTTTTTAATGTCGAGAATGTATGAATCGTCAATCTGCGGCCTGGTGAAACTATTCTTTTCGGCAATGCCCGAAAATGCCACAAGGCAGTCAATCCGCGCCACCAGCGTGGCGTTGAGGAGGACAGGCTCGATATATTCGGCAACGGTGGTTACCAGATCGGCAAAAAGCTTGCTTTCGATTTCAAGGATTCGTTCTTCAGCGCCAAGAATTTTTTCTTCGTATTCTTTTAATTCAGGAGTAATGTATCTTTCGGAGCTGACGAGCGTTTGCCTGCGTTCCCATTCAGGCGGGACTTTGTCTTTGTGAACATTTGTGACCTCTAGATAATAGCCGAAAACATTGTTAAAACTAATTTTAAGCGATTGAATTCCGGTATTTTCGATTTCTCTTTTTCTGATTTTTTCGAGATAATCTTTGCCGGAATAAAGCATTTGCCGCAGTTCATCCAAATCTTCGGAAACGCCTTCCCTGATTACAAGACCTTTATTGATAGCCACCGGAGGTTCAGGATTTATTTCCTGTCCGATTTTTTCGAGGATGATATGGCAGGGATTGAGCTGGTCGGCAATTATTTTGAGGGGTTCCGATTTTGAGTTTACACACGTTTCCTTGATTTTTTCGACCGCACTCAGGCCGCGCATAACCTGGATGAGCTCACGCGGATTTACCCGGCCAACGGCCACTTTTGATATTAACCTTTCGAGATCTCCAATAATTTTTATTTGCTCACGAAAAGCGAACGAAATTTCTGGATTAGAGATCAGGTGTTCAACAACATCAAGCCTTTCTTCGATGGTTTTTTTTATTTTCAGGGGTAGCAGAATCCATTTTCGCATCATTCGCGAACCCATCGGAGAAATTGTACCATCGATCACATCGAGTAAAGTTGCCGCGTTTTCGTTGGGCGAATTGAGTAATTCCAGGTTTCGGATCGTAAATTTATCTAACCAGACATATTTTTCTTCTTCAATCCTCGAAAGTTTACAAATATGACCGAGTCTGGTATGCTGGGTTTCGGCCAGATAATGTAGTGCAGCGCCGGCAGCAATGTTGCCGTTCACAAGGTCTTCAACACCAAAACCTTTTAAGGAAGTTGTTTCGAAATGTTTAAGTAACAGGTCGTGGGCAAATTCTTCGGTAAAAACCCAGTCGTCGAAGGTGGCGAAATAAAACTTCTCACCAAATAAATCATTGAATTGCCGGCGTTTGCTTTTTTGAACAATCACCTCGCTGGGGCTGAAACTCTGAAGGAGTTTATCAATATAATCAGTCGAACCCTGGGTGACGTAAAACTCACCTGTTGAAAGGTCTAAAAATGAAATGCCTGAATTTTTTGTCAGAAGGTGGACACAGGCAAGGAAGTTATTTTGTTTGTTTTCGAGAACTTTATCATTGTACGAAACACCTGGTGTTACCAGCTCGGTAACACCGCGTTTTACGATTTTTTTTGTCAGCTTTGGATCTTCAAGCTGGTCGCAAATGGCCACTCTTTGCCCGGCACGAACAAGTTTTGGAAGGTAGGTGTCGAGCGAGTGATGCGGAAATCCGGCCAACTCGATGTACTGAGCCGAACCGTTGGCACGCCTTGTTAAAACGATTCCCAGAATTTTAGAAGCTTTGATGGCATCTTCACCAAAAGTTTCGTAAAAGTCGCCCACCCTGAAAAGCAAAAGTGCATCGGGGTATTTTGCCTTGATGGTGTTGTATTGCTTCATTAGCGGCGTTTCAGCCACATTTGCAGGTATTTTATCTGTCAAGCTATTTAAAATTTAAGCAAAAATAATTATTTAATTCCACGAAAAGTGCAGCAGTCAAATTATTAACCGAAATGAAAAATTTCGGTAGCACCGAAATGGGATAAGCCATTTACTGTATTTTTGCCAGGTTTTTATCAGAATAAACTTTAATGAGAAAGCTTCAGAATAGCGAATTAAACCGCTTAAGCCCGGAGGAATTTATCAAATCCGAAAAAATACCTTGTGTGGTCGTGCTCGATAATGTGAGAAGCCTCAATAATATTGGGTCAGTTTTTCGCACCAGTGATGCGTTTTTGGTGGAAGAAATTTATTTATGTGGAATTACTGCAACTCCACCTCACCGCGACATTCATAAAACAGCACTTGGCGCAACAGAAACGGTAAAATGGCAGTATTTTGATGATACTTTGGCTGCTGTTGAAAATATAAAAGCTAAAGGCTATAAAATATTTGCCATCGAACAGGTTGATGACAGCATCAGCCTGACTGATTTTGAGCAAATGCCGTTTGAAAAAATGGCACTTGTATTTGGGCATGAAATTAATGGTGTTGACGAAAATGTTGTAAAAATGGCTGATGCATGCATCGAAATCCCCCAGCATGGCACCAAACATTCGTTAAATATTTCGGTATGTGCAGGAATTGTGATTTGGGAGGTATTTAAAAAATCATTCAAAAGATAGTTGTTTACGGCAATCAGGGTATTGGGATGGTTAATAAAAAATTATAATTTTATCAAGAAATCATTTCAATTTAAATGATTGTTTTATATTTGTAAGCTGAAATTATTTTAAAATTTAACAATAATAATAAAATGAATCGAAGAGCTACAATTTTCAAACTGACAGTATTAATCGTTTTTGCTATCGCTGTTACAAGTTGTAATGGATTAAAAAAGATGGCAAAAAACTATAATACAGTAACGTACCAGGTAACTCCTGAGGTATTGGAAACTATAGGTGGTAAAGTATTAGTAACCGTTAACGGCGAAATTCCACCTAAGTATTTCAACAAAAGAGCCGCTGTTTGTTTTGCCCCGGAATTGGTTTATCAAAATGGAACAACTCCATTGAAGCCAATTGTCCTTAAAGGCGAAAAAGTAAAAGGAGAAGGAACTACCGTTAATTATAAAGACGGAGGTAAATTCACTTTTTCGGAGGAATTCAGTTATAAACCTGAAATGAATGCTTCAGAACTGAAGGTTACTCCGGTTGCTTTTAAAACAAAGTCAGAAATGACTGCAGTGCTCAAGCTTGAAGACGCAAAGGCAATGCCCAAATCGATTACTTTGGGTGAGACCAAACTTGCTGATGGTGTAATTTATACATCAACACGCATTGAACTTGAGAACGATCTTCGTCAGGTTATCGAAATTGGTGAGGATAATATTCAGAAAGATGCAAAAGGCAACATTAATTATGATGCTTACAAAGCAAAGGGTGATGAAGTAGAAATGCTGTTCCTTGCTCCTCATGGATACGAAAAGGTAACTTTGGCTAACCAGAAGGCATCTGTTTATTTTGCAAAAAATCTCTTTGCTTATAACGAATCACTTAAATGGAATAAGCAGGAAGATATGAAAGGCCAACTTGAAAAGTTAAATAGTTTTGTACGTCAAGGTTGGACCATTAAAGATGTGGTAATCGATGGCTGGGCATCTCCTGAAGGAGAAGAGACCTACAATAGCGGCCTTTCAGAAAACCGCGCCAAAACCGCAGCCAACGTTTTATATGACCATTTTGCAAAAATGGTTAAAGAAAAAGACAGCAAGGTTGCCTTTAAAAACCCAAAAACTGATATTAATATTACCACCGTTGGGCATGGTCCCGACTGGAACAGCTTCCCGGGAATGGTTGAGAGATCAACAGTTAAAGACAAAGGTCCTATCCTTAATGTTGTAAAATCGTCTGATCCTTTAAAAAGAGAAGAAGAAATCAGGAACATGATATTGATTTATCCTGAACTTGAAGAAACAATTCTTCCTCCATTACGTCGTGCTACAATTTCGATTACTTGTTTCGAGCCTAAGAAAACTGATCAGGAAATTGCAAGTCTTGCTACATCCGATCCTTCAAAGCTCACCGAAGCTGAATTGCTCTATGCTGGTACTTTAACTGCTGATCTGGATACACAATACAAAATTTATAAGGCTGCTGCTACCAATTATCCAAATGGTTGGAAAGGTTTGAATAATGCTGGTTATGTATCGATGAAGTTAGGCAAAACCGACGAAGCAAAAGGATATTTCCAGAAAGCCGAAAATCTGGATAAAAACAATGGCATGGTTGCTAATAATTTAGGTGTTGCCTATGCTTCAAATGGTAAATATACCGAGGCTGAAACTTATCTGGTTAAAGCCAACAAAATGGGTATTCAAAATAATTACAATCTTGGTTTGATTGACCTCACAAAAGGTGATTTCAAAGGTGCCCTTGCAAAGTTTGGAACTACAAAATGTAATTATCATGTTGCTTTAGCACAGGTAATCACTGGTAACAATTCAGGCGCAGCATCAAATCTCGAATGTGCCAGAAAAAATGGCGCTACATATTATTTATTGGCTGTAGTAGGTGCACGTACAAACAACGAAGCGCTGATGATGACCAATCTTAAAAAAGCAATAAAAGCCAACGGAAAATACCGTGCTCAGGCTGCCGAAGACAGAGAGTTTATCAAATATTTCGGAAATGCTGAATTCCAAAGCATCGTGAAATAATCTGATTAATGAACAAAAAAAAGTCCCGATCATTCGGGACTTTTTTTTTGGAATAAACTCTG
>CAYOWJ010000011.1:0-29250 GCA_964407625.1 uncultured Lentimicrobiaceae bacterium | reverse complement strand
ACGAAAACTCAAATGTTAAGTTGATGATTACATTTTCTTTGAATTCATCATTCATTGCTGAAATATTTAAGTTTAAAAATTACAATCATTTTCAATTAATCGTCCTTTTTTTCATTGTCGAATTGTCGAATTATCAAATTGTCGAATTATCCCATTTTCAAATTACCCACGTAAAAACCATAAAACCCCGTTCTAATCTCCTCGCGAACACGGCGGAACTCACTCCAGATAAACTCATCAGTGCCGGTGGCGTGCGACGGGTCATCAAAACCAATGTGAAGGCGATGTTTTACTTTTCCGAGAAAAGCGGGGCAATTTTCGTTGGCTCCGCCACAAACGGTAATCACGTAATCCCATTCCTGATCCAGATATAAATCTACCGAATCGGAGGTGTGGTGGCTGATATCGATGCCAATTTCTTTCATCACAGCCACAGCTTTTTGGTTTAATTTTCCGGAAGCCTCGGTACCAGCCGAACAAACAGTAAGTTTTTTATCGAACGACTGTAAAAAGCCATGTGCCATCTGGCTGCGGCAACTGTTGCCTGTGCAAAGGATTAATATTTTCATTGTTGGGTAAATTTGAATTTGAACTTTTAGGTAAATAGTTTTATTTTGGATTTTGCGGATAAAGTCTAATCGCAATTACATAAAAATGTACTGATCGACTGATCAAAGAAATAATTAAATGAAGATTTCATTTCGGCAAGTTTTGCCATATCGAGACAATAATGAATTTTAAGCCCGTCAATGGTGCCCTTGATAATTCCCATTTCCTTGAGTTCTTTAAGATGCTGTGAAACAGTAGTCCGACTGATTGGGAGAAACTCGGAAATATCGCCGGTTTTGATTTCTTTTTTTTCGGCAAGCAAGCGGATAATTGCAATCCTGGCAGGATGGGACAGCACTTTGGCAAAAAGCGCTATTTGCTGCTGTTCATCCGAAAATTCGGTAAATTTATTGTTTGTCATAGCCTAATGTTTAATGTCGCAAACATACATCATTAAATATTACCGGCCAAATTTTGAATAAAATATTTCATTTTTTTGATAGCAGGCTAACTCAAAGGTTTACAGTTTAACGTCTTTCCGGATTCCCACCTGCACCGAAAATTTGTTGGTAAGCTGATAGCCGTTTACGTATTTGTAAACAGGAAGATCGGACATCAAAATTAGTGACCATTCAGGTGTAAATGAATACATTAATTGTGGATTAAAGTAAACAACCCGGCTTCCTGAGGATTCGATGATGATTTCGTCTTCTCTTTGGTCTTTGCCCCTCCATTCAAATTTTGCATTGGCAATAACACTGAATTTCTTGTTAAAAGCATAAGTTCCGGCCAGGGCATATTGAAAATAGTTCCCGTAACGATAAACAAGGTATCCTTTGTTGATGGTCTGGCTGAGCTCGAAAAGGGCAAAAGTGTTCCAGCCAAATTTTTGGTCGCTGCGCTTACGGAAATAAAAAGCACTTGCATTGTACTTAAAAGCACCCGAAGAAGGCTGCAATGAAATTGGAACGGTAACGCCATCAATTTCTTCGTTAAAGGCACCCACAGGCGCTTTAAATCCGGCAGTAAAAACCAATTGCGAAATGGGTTTTACGGTCTTTATGGCAATATAGCGAAGGTTTAACCCCAAATCACCAAAACCTTTGGATTGTATTTTTTCGTTTTGGTTGTTGATGGTCAATTCCTGGGCTTTACTCCAGAAAAAGCCCTGTTCGACATGCACGGTTAAGCGCGGCAGCAGTCCGTAGGTCAACGAAATACTGCCATAGTCGAAATCGCTCTTTTGAACATAAGGAACCTCGTACTTTGAATCGAGATGAAAATAATCTTCAGAAAGGCTGTATTTGTAGGAAACATAAAACCGCAAAGCTTTTTCATCCAAACCGTCGTTTGAGCCATCGCCACCCACAGGATTCCCGGCAGAACAACATTGCCCGGCAGCGGTTAATGCTGAAAACCAGGTGAGCAATAAAATTATGGGAGTGGTGAAAATCTTCATTTGTTTAGGGTTACATGAATCACGATGGTGTCGGAAATTGCGCTGAATTCATTCGAAACAGTACATTCAACAACATTGTCACCAATGCAGGCATAGCAAGCCCAGTATTTTGCGGTAACCGAATCGAGGCCAACCATGCTGCCATGATTGGTTTTCCATTGATAGGTCAGATTTTGGCCCCGGGCATAAGCGGTAATTAAAATCTCTTCGTAAATGATGATGTTGGTTTTTGTAGCAACAATGCTGTCAAACGCCAGATTTGGTGTAGGGTCGGGTGGGGGTGGTTCGGCCTCTTTCTGGCAGGCTGTAAACACTACAGAAAGCATTATCAAAGCAAAAAAGAAAACAGAAATAATGCTTTTGATTTTTGGATGTTGTTTCATAAATTATATGAGATTAAATAGTTATCAAATTCTTTTATCAAATCTTCAGAAGAATAATAGCCGGAGTGCCTGTAAAATTCCTTCCCGTTCCGATCCAGCAAAACCTGCGCCGGAATCGAAACCACGCCAAAGTATTTTATCAGGTTTTGGTTTTCGGGAAGAAGAATATTCAGAAAGACAATATTTACCTTTTGAGGATATTTAGCGCGGATCTCGGCCATCACCGTTTCCATCCTTTTGCAGGCCGGACAATTTGCGCCAAATTCAAGAAAGGTAAGCCGGAAACTTTGTCCGTTTTTTGCGTAGTTGAAGGCTGAATCTATAAAAGCTTCCCCTGTACTGGAAATTTCGGAACCAGCTTGTGCTTTCATCATTTTCGAAAGATGCGTGTTCAAGTTGTCTTTCATCATAAACAGCCCGACCAACAGTGCGATCAGGATAATAATTACAAACCAGGGAAATACTTTTTTGAACATCGGTTACGATATTGTTTTCCTGAAAAATTCGATCAGTTTTGGTTGATAAAATACAAAATTTGCTTTCGTAGCAGCATGATTTATTGTTTAACAGATCACTTCTGCTTTTTCGTACACCCGGCTAATGATTTCGCCGGTTACAGGTGTTTGCCCTTTATTAAAACCAAGGTCGGTAATGCGCAGGTAGTTGTAATTTTCAATGCCTGCTTTGTCCAAAATCTGTTTGCCACAGTCAACCGGGCACCCATCGAGCATCAAAATATTTTTTGTTTTAAAATCTTCGATGGATTTTTCGATACCTGCGCCAACAACAGCCAGACAATTCATTTTCCGTACACCTTCTTTTGAAAGTTTCCGGGCAACAAGATCAGTAATCTGACCTAAATCGCAGGCGCCGGAGCACGACAAAACAATGTATTCGCCAACTCCGCATAAACATTTGTTATTTTCAGTTTCCATTTCGAAAGTTATTTTGGTTTGTTATTACGATTTTTCAACTGACACATACATGAGCCGGTCAACATCCTGGTTTTGTCGGTTGTTACCGGAAATCCGGCACGATCCCAATCCACAATCCCGCCGGCAAGGTTATAGATTTTCGAAAATCCGTTTTCAGTTAAGAATTTTGAAACCTCCTTACTTCTCAGGCCAACGGCATCGGCAATAATTAGCGGTTTATCTGCTGGTAAATCCATCAGGTGATTTTTGATTTCATCATAAGGACAATAAATTATTTGCTCAACATCAAACAACCTGCTTAATTCATAATCGAGCCGGGTATCAATTAATACTGCGCCGGAATTCAATAGCTGAAACGCTTCCCGGGCAGAAACATGGAGCAATTCATTAGCTCCGCAATCCCTATTTTCAACATTCGGCATCATCAAAATGGTTTTATAATTTATATTCAAAACTGATTAAAAAATGATTTAAATTGTTTGCTGTCGGGTTAAACCATCCCTGGTAATTCGCTGAAACGTTAATTCCTTTTACAGGATTATAGTGTACTCCTGTAATCAAGGCCTGGCCTGTGTTTTGGTAATACCAGCTTTTCGTTTCACCATCCAGGATGTTTGCGTCTAATTGGTCGAAACGGGCAAAAAGTTCTACGTTTTTTCTTACAGCGTAACTTCCATAAAACGACCAGCCGAATAAATCGTGCTTACTTATGTTTTGATGATTCTTCCGATAATTGTACTCGCCGCCAATACGGTATTTGTCCTGGAATTTATAGCCTGCAAATATCGAAAATAATTGTTGTTCAGCCGGTTTTGCCGGGTTATCCGATTCGGTGTAATCGTAAAAAATGCGGGTTTGAAGGCCTTTTACAGGATAAAAATCAACACCGGAAGCAATTTTTACATCGCCGTAAGCATCCTGGTCGAAACGGAACCCTTCGCCATTGGTCAAGGCAAAATCGAAACCGAATTTTTCATTGGCTTTATAATAGGCGATGAAACCCAGGTCGCTGCTTGGTATTCGGTAATACCTGTCCTGAAAAGTTTCGGCCAGATAACGATAACCCCAGAATTTTTCCTGGGTGATGTAATGGTTTTGTAAAATCCCACCTGCCTGAATTTTGAAACGTTCGTTGGGTTTCCATTCCAGCGAGGCAAATTTTAAAGTCATTGTATAATAACTTCCTTCTTTTGAAGTATTTGAAACATCCAGGTTATTGCCAGTGCTATCAGTTACTTCAATCTGCCCAACCGTGGTAGGCCGCCCCGCGTCAAAAACTATTTTTGCCGAAAACTGCCGGCTAAACTGGTATTCATAGCCAAAATGTGCGCGTCCAAACCAAAAGCCATATTTTTTCTGAGCATCCTGAGTTGCGTTATAATCGAAGTTTCCAAAAACCTGGATGATGGGTTTTCCGGAAGGTTTGAAGGTGGTGTCAGTTTGTGCAAATGCCAGGTTTGTTATCAGGAAAAAAGTCAATATTGAAATCAGCAGTTTCATTTGGTTTTTTCGAATTTGTTTTTCACACTTCTTCGTTGTTTAACAACACGAACCGCAACTTTCGCCGGAAGATGATGGGATGCATCCGCATCCGCCTGAAGTTGCTTCGTTTTCTGATTCATCACCATGGGAACCACAGCCGCAGCCCATCGAAGCATGGCTCTCAAAAGGCAGGCCCTGAATTTTCCACATGATCAGGCCACCATCGAGGTTAGCAACAGATTTGTATCCCTGAATTTGTAGCAGGTTGGCAACTTTGCTGCTTCGCACGCCACCCGGACAAACAACGATAATCGTTTTATTTTTGGGGATGCGGTCCAGCCTGTCCATGATTTCTGACATTGGATGGTAGATTACTTCATCGAGCGGGATTGATTCATAATCGAGCTCATTTTCTTCGCGCACATCGAGCATGATGGCTTCGCCCTGGTTCACAGCCATGAAAGCCTCTGCCGGAGAAATATGGGATATTCCTTCGATGTGAAATTCCTGAAATAAGGGTTTGTCTGTTGTTTTCATAGTTTAAAAAATAGCATTAAATAAAAATCCTACAATCATAATTCCGGTGCCAACGATGGCAATAAAAGTAAAAATCAGCGGCAGTTTCAGAACTTTTCGCAGGATAACCATTTCGGGCAGTGAAAGGCCAATTACCGACATCATAAAAGCCAGCGCAGTTCCAAGTGACGCGCCTTTTTCGATGAGTACCGAAACAATCGGAACAATTCCGGCAGCATTCGAATACAATGGAATGCCGATAAGCACCGACAAAGGCACCGAATACCAGGCAGATTTTCCCATTAAAGCCGCCATAAAATCCTCCGGAACATAACCATGTGCGCCGGCACCGACAGCAATTCCCAAAGCCACGTAAAGCCACACTTTGCCAACAATTTCTTTAACTGCATCATAACCACGCCGGATTCTGGTGGCAAAAGGGATTTTCTCATCTTCAAGATCATTTTTACCCGAATGAACCTGATAAACCCAGGGTTCGACCCATTTTTCGAGTTTTAGCAAACCGATGACCCAGCCGGCCAGGATCGCGATTGCCAAACCGGTTCCAACATAAATTGCGGCCACCTGCCAGCCAAAAAGACCGTACAACAGCACAATCGCAACTTCATTAATCATGGGCGCGGCAATCAGAAAAGAAAAAGTTACGCCCAACGGAACGCCTGATTCGACAAATCCCAAAAACAGCGGAATTGCAGAACAGGAGCAAAAAGGTGTGACAATTCCCAAAGAGGCGGCCATGACATTTCCTGTAAAGGTTTTTTTGCCTTCGAGCGCTTTGCGGGTCCGTTCGGCGGTAAAATATGTACGGATAATTCCCACAAAAAAGATGATCAGCGTAAGCAAAAGCATCACTTTTGGAAACTCGAAGATAAAAAACCAGATGGCTTCTGCCAGGTGCTCACCTTTTGTCATCCCCAAAACACCGAAAACAAACCAATCGGTGAGCGGTTGCAGGTTGTGATAAATCAGAAACCAAACCGGTAAAAGAAGCAGTGGAATTGTAATTTTTCCTTTGGATGTTTTGAAAAAATCCATTATTTTCTAAATTATTGTTCGTTAAATTACGAACAAAGGTAATTTGTTTTTTCGATCATCCAAATAATGCCGGCGATAAATTGCCTGGTGGGAAGAACAATCATATCAAATTGAAATTTTTTCCAGAAAAACCCTTTACTGGTTTGCAAAAGCAATGGATGCAACGCTGACTTTTACCCCTGGAATTTCCAAAAGTTTTGTAGCGGAGGCTTCGAGGGTGGCTCCGGTGGTGATGACGTCGTCGACCAGCAAAATGTGCTTACCCTCGAGCAGGGTTACGTTTTTTACGGCAAAGACTTCTTTTACGTTTTCCCAGCGTTTGATGCGCGATTTCCTGGTTTGGGTTTCGGTGTCAACATGCCTGTAAAGGCTTTGCGTATCGAGGGTAGCATTCATGGAACGGGCCAAACCTCTTCCAAAAATTTCGCTTTGGTTGAAGCCCCGTTTTTTCTGCTTTTTCCAGTGTAATGGCACAGGAATAATTACCTCAACCGAGTTGAACAGTTCCGAACTTTTCAAATCTTTTCCGTAAAGCTCGCCCATCAAATGCCCGACTTCGCGCCGGCCTTTGTATTTTAAGGCATGGACAATATGTTGTACGCGGCCTTTTTTTGCAAAATACAAAAACGAAGCTGCCGAATGAAGCCTGATTCTGCCCCAGAAAATCTGCATCACCGGATTGTCGTGGTGGTTGTGAAAATTGGTTTTTGGAAGTTTGTACAAGCAGGACGTGCAAATGACGCCCTCATTTTTGAAGAGCTGATTGCCGCAACCAACGCAGAGATGCGGAAAGAAAAGGGAAATAAAATCATCAAAAATTGACATAGTCCAAATGTAGGAAATTTTCGGCAGAAGAATTGAATCATTTGAATTATTTTTGGCAAAATGAAATTGAAACATTTCACCATACCGGTTTTTATCCCGATGCAGGCCTGCCCGTTCAGATGCATCTTTTGTGACCAGGAAAAAATTTCCGGCCAGGTTATTATTCCCATCGCCGGTGATGTGGTTCAGATTATCGAAAAACATCTCGAAACCATCCCTTCCACAAACAGCATCATCGAACTTGGTTTTTTCGGTGGTACTTTTACCGGCTTGCCACTCCATCAGCAGGAAACCTATTTAAAGGCAGCCAAACCTTACCTCGAAACCGGGAAAATTTCAAGCATCCGCCTCTCGACAAGGCCCGATTTTATTGATGAAGAGATTTTAGGTTTTCTGAGAAAACATCATGTAAAAACCATCGAACTCGGCGCACAGAGTATGAACGATGATGTTTTGAGAAAATCGGGACGAGGGCACACCATGGCCGATACAGTTGCTGCGGCAGAAAAAATTGTGAAAAACGGCTTCAGGCTTGGCTTGCAGATGATGATCGGCCTTCCGGGTGATACGTTGGAAAATGCCCTTTTCACTGCAAAGCGGTTTGTTGAAATGCAGGCTGTGGATGTCAGGATTTATCCTTTGGTGGTGATCAGAGGCACGCCGCTCGAAAAATTATACCAGTCAGGAAAATACGTCCCGTTGTCACTGAATGATGCGGTGAAAACTACTTCGGAAGTTTCCAAAATCTTTGAAGCTGCCGGGGTCAACATCATCCGCACCGGGCTGCATCCTTCGGAGGGACTGCTCAATGGCGATGACCTGATTGCAGGGCCGTTTCATGTTTCGTTTAAAGAGCTGGTTTTAACAGAACGCTGGTGCGAAATATTTTCGAAAATCCAAAAACCTGAAAACTCAAGCCAGATCAGCATTTCGGTGGCAGCAAAAGAATTGAATTACGCCATCGGTTACCAGGCTTCCAACAAAAACCTCCTCTTAAAAACATATCAGAAAGTGAATTTTAAAATTGATGAATCATTAAAAAACCGCGAATATCATGTTAATTTTTATTGATAAAAAAGCACCGGAACAGGCAAAAGAAACGTTGAAAAAGCAAGGAGAAGTCGTTGAATTTTTCACCGAAAACATCTGTTATGAGGCCATTTCGGGGCATCCGGATATTTTCATGACCCAGGTTGATGGCCGGCTCATTGTTGCACCAAACCTGCCGGAGGTTTTTAAGGTGCTTCTCACCGAAAAGAAAATTGTCTTTTCGGTCGGCGAAAAACCGGTTGGCAGCAAATATCCCGAAACTTCATTTTACAATGCGGTTGTTACCGGTAAATATCTGATCCATCAAACCGGGCAAACCGACGATTCCATCCAGCTTAAATGCCTGCAAAAAACCAAAATCAGCGTAAAACAAGGTTATACAAGGTGTAATCTCATCGCCATAAACGACAAGAAAATGATTACATCTGACCAGGGAATTCATCAGCAATTATCAAAAAATGGAGTAGAAACCCTGTTTGTTGATCCCCGTGGAATCGTCCTTCCGACCTTCGATCATGGTTTTTTTGGCGGAACCTGCGGTATTTCGGGAAACAAACTTTTTATAACCGGCAATCTCAGATATTTTTCGGAAGGGAAAAATGTGAGGAGTTTTATTGAGGATGCAGGAACGGAAATCGTCGAACTTTACAAAGGCCCATTATTTGACGGAGGTGGAATTTTTTTTGTTGAATGACGTTTAAGTGCAAGTCCGCAGTTTCTGAAGCATATTATTTCTATATTTGAAAATTCATGTTTTTTTGATAATTGAAGATGGCAAATTCGCAAAAAACAGACTATCAACTTTTTGACGATCCCATCAAGTATTATAATGCAATGCTTGATGACATCCAGCGTGCCCGGAATTACGTTTACATCGAAACTTACAAATTTGGCACCCACACCATCGGGATAAAGTTCAGGGATGCTATTACCCGCAAGGCAAAGGAAGGTGTCGAAGTTAAAGTGCTCATCGATTCATGGGGCGGCAGCGGCATACCTGACGAATTTTTTAAAGAATTAAGAAGTTACGGTGGCGAAGTCAGATTTTTTGAGAAGATTAAAATCAACATTGACTTTTTTACCCGCAGCCATCGCCGCAATCACCGCAAGATCTTCATTGTTGACGATCATATCAGCTACATCGGTTCTTCAAATCTCACCGAATATAATCTGATCTGGCGCGAAAGCATGCTCAGGATTGAAGGTGCGATAGCCCTGGATTTTAAAAAAATCTTTAACCAGGATTTTTTGATGTACAACAGATACATCCGCTATCGCTCCAGTCATACCAACATTATCCGCAACAAGGATTACGAGATCATCCGCGACATGCCATCGGTTACCCGGCAGAAAATCAAAACGCGTTACGAAAGGCTTATCCGCAATGCTGTAAGCAGTATTGTCATCGAAACGCCCTATTTTTTGCCAGGTTTTGTGTTACGGAAAGTTTTGAAGGACGCAGCAAACCGGGGTGTTTCGGTAAAGGTCATTATTCCGCGGCAATCCGATGTGCGAATGGTAAACCTTTTGCATGGGCGCTACCTCGAAATGCTGCATACCAACAACCTCGAATTCCTGGTATACACACCTCATAACCTTCACGCCAAAATCCTGCTGATCGATGGTAAGATTTTCGCCCTGGGTTCCCCGAATTTCGATTACAGGAGTTTTCGTTACATGCACGAAATCGCTTTGATCGGCACCAATCAAAAAGTTATCAGACTTATCCAAAACCACATTAATGAGACCATCTCACTATGCGAGCCTTTCGATTTTGAAGCCTGGAAACGCCGCCCCGGAATTCAGAAACTTTTCGAATGGCTGTTATTGCCGCTCCGGCATTTGTTGTAAAGTTGCCTTGAACTGGCTTTTTCCTATCAACAACCCCAAAATATTTCCAAAAAAAAACATCCCTATTTGAAGATTTGTAATTATTGGTATTTTTGACTGGTAAGAAAAACGTGCGGCAAACACCCGGAAATTGTAAATAACTGATAGCTCATTCACCAAACAAATTAAATATGACAAATAATACGAATAAAATTGTTCCTCATTTGTGGTTCGACAAGGAAGCCATTGAGGCCGTAAACTTTTATGTGTCCATATTTCCTGGTTCTGAAATTACAGGTAAAACAGTCATATCCGGCACACCCGGCGGAGATGTTGATATCGTTACATTTGATCTTTCAGGCAATAGTTTTATGGCCATCAATGCAGGTCCAATGTTTAAGATCAATCCTTCGATATCATTTTATGTGTATTGTGGGTCGGAGCTGGAAGTCGGGCGGCTTTACAACGAACTTTCAAACGGTGGGATGGTAATGATGCCTCTTGATAAATATCCCTGGAGCGGAAAGTATGCCTGGGTTCAGGACAAATACGGCCTCACCTGGCAGTTGGATATTGATGATATTAATTCACAACAAAAAATATTGCCGTCACTGCTTTTTGCAAACGAAAAGTTCGACAAGGTGCGGGAAGCCATTGGTTTTTATACTTCGTTATTTCCCTGTTCAAAAATCATCATGGAAGCGCCTTATGATAAATCTGCAAATCTTCCGGAAGGCACCTTGCTTTTTGCACAATATAAATTAGGTGGCTACCTGCTTAATACGATGAGCAGCACTTTAAGCCATGACTTCGACTTCAACGAAGCGGTTTCTTTAATGGTTTATTGTGAAACCCAGGATGAGATCGATTATTATTGGAGCATGTTATCGGATGAAGGTGAGGAACAGCAATGTGGCTGGGTTAAAGATAAATTTGGTGTTTCATGGCAGGTTGTTCCCACCGAAATGGATAAAATGATGCTCACAGCCGACAAAGTACAATTAGCCAGAGTGACGGAAGCAATGCTGAAAATGATAAAACTTGACATCAGCGGGTTACAAAAAGCTTATGATAATGATTAGAAATTAAAAAATCCGGTTTTTAACCTATTTTTGGAGTTCGTAATACAAAACACTAAACTATGAATCTTGACTTTTTATTCGACTATAACCCGGTACTTTTAGCCCTTTTTGCCACCCTGTTTACCTGGGGACTTACGGCTCTTGGTGCATCAATGGTGTTTTTCTTTAAATCCATTAACCAGAAAATCCTCAATTCGATGCTTGGTTTTGCAGCCGGAGTAATGATTGCTGCCAGTTTTTGGTCGCTGCTGAAACCTGCAATCGAAATGTCGGAAGCACAGGGAACAATTCCATGGATACCAGCGGTAGTAGGCTTTTTGAGTGGTGGTGCTTTTTTACTGATTATTGATAAAATATTGCCGCACCTTCACCTCGGGCTGGCTACTGATAAAGCCGAGGGCATTAAAACCTCCTGGCAGAGAAGCGTATTGCTTGTTCTTGCGATAACGCTTCATAATATTCCCGAAGGACTCGCAGTCGGCGTTGCATTTGGCGCACTTGCCAACAACCCCGACACAGGTATGCTGGCAGGCGCGGTCGCCTTAGCCATCGGTATTGGTTTACAGAATTTCCCGGAGGGAGCGGCTGTTTCGATCCCTTTGCGACGCGAAGGATTTTCCAGATTAAAAGCTTTTACCTATGGCCAGTTATCCGGTGTTGTCGAACCGATTGCCGGTGTAGTTGGCGCTTATCTTGTTTTATCAATAACCCCGCTGCTTCCTTATGCTTTGTCGTTTGCAGCCGGAGCAATGATTTTTGTGGTTGTTGAAGAATTAATCCCCGAATCGCAAACCGGTAACGAAACCGACTTATCAACCATTGGCGCCATGCTGGGTTTTGCCACGATGATGCTTCTGGATGTTTCGCTTGGATAAGGCTGCAACATTATGGGTTTAACCGTCATAAATTGAACGATCCCTGTTTTATTTTTTGGAGGACAAACTTCCCAAACTCTTTGTGGATGCAAAAAGTGGCCTTTGTCCTTTCGACCAAAAAGTGGAAAGTGAGATTTGGAAGGGGGAGTTTTTAACCTTGATCTTTAAGAAATACTTTAACGATGCCGGGATCTGGAATTTTCATAGGGTTGGGGAGCATCCTAAGATCTGTTTTATTAGCAGATTTCTGAGAATAAAAATTTATTCCGGCATTTTAACGCTGTTGTTGGTTTAGATAAAACATTTTACTTTTACTTTTGATGGCTGGCAAAAAATCCTATTATTTTGTATTAAAATTCAAACTGATGTTGACAAAAACGAAACAAATCTCCGGAAAGTTCTTCCTGCTCTTTTTCCTGATAATAATGATGCTGCCTGCCCAGGCGCAAAAAGCGAAATACGTCTTCTTTTTTATTGGCGACGGGATGGGGATTGCAGCTGTTGCAACTACTCAGGCATACCTTGCCGCGATAAATGATACTTCAGGATTTCAAAATCTTAGTTTTACAACATTTCCGGCAATTGGCCTGTCAACTACTTACGCCGGGAACCGTTTTATCACCTGCTCGGCTGCTGCCGGAACGGCGCTTGCCACGGGAAATAAAACTTCCATAAACACCATCAGCATGGATTCCAGGCGCGAAAATAAATTGGTTACCATTGCCGAAGAGGCGAGGAATCATGGGCTTAAGGTCGGGATAATTTCGAGTGTGAGCATCGACCATGCCACACCAGCAACGTTTTATGCCCACCAACCCGACCGTAACCTGTATTACGAAATCAGCCTGGACCTGGCCAAAAGCAATTTCGATTTCTTTGGCGGCGGAGGGTTTTATCAACCTTTCGGGAAAAATGGAGATGCCACCGTTTCATCCTACGATTTTGCAAAACAAAATGGCTACACTGTCACACAAACCCGCGCCGACTTCAATAATCTTACACCTGCAAGCGGAAAAGTTATCGCAACCGGTAATGTTCTTGAATCCAGCGGGGCACTCAGGTATTTAATCGATCAGACCGTGGAAGACATGCCGCTGCAGGATTTTGTAAAAAAGGGCATCGAAATGCTCGACAACAAAAAAGGGTTTTTTATCATGTGTGAAGAAGGTAAAATCGATTGGGCTGCCCATTCGAATGATGGAGCCGCTATGGTAAACAATGTTTTAGCCCTGGATGAAGCTGTAAAAGTGGCCATGGATTTCTATAAAAAACATCCCAAAGAAACCTTAATTATTGTGACTGCCGACCACGAAACCGGTGGTCTGGCCATGGGATGGTCCGGCACAAAATACGAAAGCAATCTCGGATTGCTTCAAAACCAGGAAATGTCGTTGGAGTATTTTTCGGCTTTGGTTGATTCGATTATCAAAAATACTCCCGACGAAGTCGTTGCCTTAACTGCAACCATGGCGGCAGTAAAAAAATATTTTGGTTTGGATGATGAAACCAGGAACCTCCAGTTAAAACCTGATGAAAAACAAATGCTCGAAACGGCCTTCCGTGAAGCAAAGGGAAATATCGAAAAACCTAAATTCGAATTTTTCCTGGAGTATGGCGGAAATAACCCTGTTGCCGCCACCGCAGTAAAGATTCTCAACCACAGAGCTGGTCTTTCGTGGGGGTCGTATGCCCACACCGGAATACCGGTCCCGGTTTACGCCATTGGTGCCGGATCGGAGCTTTTTGACGGATATTTTGATAATACCGATATCCCAAAGAAAATTTATAAAGCGATGAAGTTGAAATAATAAAGCATGCAGTAAGCTACGGGCAGCCTGATTTTTCATGATTTTGGCTGACACTTTTCAGAGCTTGCAAAGCCTTCCTTCCAAAATATGATAAATCTGACTCATTTTAGCTGCAAGTTTTTCGGAATGCGTGACCAGGATAAGTGAAACCTTGTTTTTTTTGTTGATTTCGGAGAGCAATTCCCCGATTTGCTCAGCCGATGTCTGATCAAGCGATCCGGTTGGCTCATCGGCGAGAATCAGGCCCGGCTCATTAATCATTGCCCGAACCACCGCACCGCGCTGACATTCTCCACCTGAAAGCTGCCCGGGCAGATGATGCATTTTTCCGGCGAGTCCAACTTCATCCAAAAGCCTTGCTGCTCTTGCTGTTGCCTCATTGCGAAGTTTTTTATCTTTAACAGGAATTACAGGCAAAAGCACATTTTCGAGCAGGCTGAGTTGCGGCAACAAATAATGTTGCTGGAAAACAAAGCCGATGTGCAGGTTGCGAAATGCGGCCAGTTGGTTTTCGGTAAAAGCATTGATGTCGGTTCCGTCAAAACTTACAGTTCCTTTACCAGGCTTATCCAGCGTGCCGATAATATTGAGCAGCGTACTTTTCCCGGACCCCGAAGGCCCGGCAATGGCGAGCGAATCGCCAGGATTGATTTCTAATGAAATATCCGTTAAAACCTCCTGCCAGAGGCCACTTCCGGGATTTTGATAGTTTTTGCTGATGTTTTTTAATGTGACGAGCATTTGAGATGGCTTTATGTTGAGTATTTCAATTATTTTGAAAGTCGTTTTGAATTTCCGGCAATTACCTTTTCGTAAATCTTTACCATGTTTTCGGTTAAGATTTTGTTGTTGAATTTTTCTTCGATGGCTTTTCTGCCCGAAATACTCATTTGCCTGAGATTTTCGGGCTGCGAAAGCACTTCAGCCAATTTTGCGGCAAGGGCTTCGGGAGTGTTTGGATGGAAAATTGCACCTCCACCGGTGACTTCAACCACTTCAGGAAAAGCTCCCAAAGCCGGCTGTACCACCGGAATTCCGGAAGCCATCGCTTCGAGCTGATAAAGACCGAAAGCTTCACCTTTGATGACGGGAACCGTTAAAACCGAAAGCCCTGCAAAAAAAGCGTCCAACGAATCTCCGTAAAAACCGGCAACAAATTCGACATCGTGCATGATTTTACTCTTTTTGAGTTTTTTGATTTGCCTTTTTACGAAAGGCTTGTCGTCGCCGGTCATGCCGCCTGAAAGCCTGAGTTTTGAATCTTTAAACCGAACATCCGATTTTAAGTTAATGAACGCGTCCACCACAATCTCAAGGCCGTTTTCATGGTTCAGGCGCGACAAATATCCAATCACCGGCGGTGAAAACGCAGGGACATTTACCTTGTAATTTCCAGGCTCCACGCCGATGTGAACGATGTGTAATTTTTCGTCGGGGATGTTCATGTTCTGTTTCATCACACCCGCAAAAAAGCTGCTTACAGCCACAAAAGCATCCACATCATTGGCCTTCTCGCTCAGCAGCGACCAGAGTTTTTCGCGATTGATTTTGTCCATCGGATCAATCCAGACATCTTCATCCTGCAGAGACGAAACCACCGGAATTCCCAGCTCCTCTCGTATCTGAGCTGCCATTCCAATTAATAAAGCATTTGACAAGTGCACCACATCCGGTTTTTCGTGATGTTTTAAATAATCGGTAAGTTGCTGTAATTCCTCTTTTTGGTTGCCGTCGCGGCCCAGCAACATCGAAATGGTCATCTCTTCGAGACCACTTGCGCGGGTTGATCCGGCCTTTTTTGCTGCATATTTCAGCAGGGGCGCCGAATTAAAAAACCGCTCCAGCCATGCGGGCATATTCCTGAAAAGCTTAAAATTCTGTTTCAGATAAATATTAATGGCTCCGTAAAAAACAGGGATTTCGTTGTCGGTTGGGCAATCTTTTGCCGATAACGGAAGATAAACCGGCAACGTAAAGGCTTCGTGCCCTGCGGCTTTGAGTGATTTAACAAAGCCACTGTCGCGAAGACAATTCCCGCAATAAAATGTTCCCCCAAAGCCAGGGACGATATTGGCTATTTTCACAATTTGATGATTTTTCTGCAATTTTACGGTTTTTCCGGCATCTGAAAGACTAAAGTTTTAATCATTTAACATATTGGTAATAAAACTTTTATCTTCTGATAATAACCTAAATCTTCCAAAATAAAATTTGAGTATTAATTTCTGAATCAAAGTTATCAAGCCAGTTTTAAAGGTTTTTCGATAAAATTAAAACTACATCCTGCTACAAATTTGAATTTATGCTGCCTGTCCCGACAAATTTTAATGTTTTCAGAAAGGTAATTTCAATAATTTTCTTTAATCAATTTTTTCAAAAAGGAGGGATTTAAATGTAATAAAATCTATATTTGTAGCTTAATAAGTATTTAAATACTTAAAATATTAATAATGCAATTCAGTGCTGTTTTTCTAAAGATATTGCCACCGCCGGGCTGGCGTTTGCCTATTGCTCTAGTTTCGGGCATGTTGTTTGGTCTGGCCATTTTCCTGTTTATCATTTCCAATGCTTCATCGTACCTGTCGGATAAACCCGAAACCTGCATCAACTGCCACGTGATGAACGAACAATACACCTCCTGGCGCCACAGCTCGCATCGCGAGTGGGCCAATTGCAACGATTGCCATGTTCCGCACGATTACATGGTTAGGAAATATTTTTTTAAGGCCATGGATGGGATGCGCCACTCGACCATTTTTACCATGAGAGCTGAGCCTCAGGTTATCATGATCAGAGAACCCGGCAAGAAAGTGGTTCTCGAAAACTGTATCCGCTGCCATCAGAAACTGGTTGCAAATGTTGACCTTGCCGGGCTAAACCCGGAAACGATCGGGCATGGTGCCGGTAAATTCTGCTGGGAATGTCATCGCGAAGTGCCTCACGGAAGGGTGAGCAGCTTATCAGCTTCAAATAGTGTGATGAACCCTAAATTAGGTTCTCCTGTACCTGTCTGGCTGCAGGAATTGATGAATGTAACTGTTAAAAAAAACGATAAATAATAAATTGTCATGACAAAAAATGAATCACAATTAAAACCGTGGATGTATTGGCTGCTCTTTGCCGGTACGATTGTAGTTGTCTTTTTATTGGGATTATTTTCGGCAAGCGTTG
The DNA here is from genome assembly GCA_964407625.1 of uncultured Lentimicrobiaceae bacterium. Lineage (GTDB taxonomy): Bacteria > Bacteroidota > Bacteroidia > Bacteroidales > 4484-276 > CAJATL01. Next base: position 12,229 of record CAYOWJ010000011.1, on the reverse strand, counting down.
TTGAGCGGCGCTCCGAAGAAGCTTTTGTGTATAAACCCAAAGTTGATATTGATAAATTTGAACCCCGGAATGAGGTTTGGGGCAAAAACTTTCCGATGGAATATGAAAGTTACATGAAAACAGCCGAGTCGGGTTTTGCATCAAAATACGGTGGAAACACCATGCGCGATATGCTCGAAGAAGACCCACGCCTGGTGGTACTTTTTGCCGGCTATGCATTTTCGAAAGACTACAAACAGGGCAGAGGGCATTATTATGCGATTGATGATGTTAATAATTCCCTCCGGACCGGAGCACCAAAAACTGACCATGACGGACCACAACCTTCAACCTGCTGGACCTGCAAAAGCCCGGATGTGCCAAGGATGATGGCACAGGAAGGTGTGAAAAATTTCTACACCGGCAAATGGGCAAGGCTGGGCAGCGAAGTTGTCAATCATATTGGATGCGCCGATTGCCACAACAGTGTTACCATGGAACTTCAGATTTCCCGCCCCGGGCTTATCGAAGCTTTTCAACGACAGGGCAAAGACATCACCAAAGCAACCCATCAGGAGATGCGTTCGCTGGTGTGCGCACAATGCCATGTTGAGTATTATTTTGATAAGAAAACCTACGGCGCCGAAACAGCCTATCTCACTTTTCCGTGGGATAAAGGGATGACCGTGGAAGCGATGGAAACTTACTACGATTCGATAGGTTTTACTGATTTTGTGCATCAGATGAGTAAAGCCCCGATGCTAAAAGCCCAGCATCCCGACTACGAAACTTTTTTGTTTGGAACGCATTATTTAAGGGGCGTTTCGTGTGCCGACTGCCACATGCCGTACATGACAGAAGGCGGACAAAAATACACCGACCATCACATCCAAAGCCCGCTGAATAACATTGCCAATTCGTGCATGGTTTGCCATAAAGATTCCGAAGAAAAACTTAAAAACTACGTTTACACCAACCAGGATAAGGTGATTGAAGCGCGCAACAAACTGGAAGAAATCCTCGTAAGGGCACATGTTGAAGCCAAAATGGCCTGGGAAAAGGGTGCAACGGAAGAACAGATGAAAAAAGCACTTCAATTTATCCGTCATGCCCAGTGGCGATGGGATTATTCGGCAGCATCGCACGGAGCGGCTTTTCACGCTTCACTCGAAATCTCCCGAATTATCAGCACCGGCATTGATAAAGCCCAGGAAGCCCGCCTCGAAATAGCAAAGGTTTTGGCCTCGCTCGGATTTAATGAAACCATTGCTTATCCGGATATTGCAACAAAAGAAAAAGCCCAGAAATACATTGGGCTGGATGTGGAAAAAATGAAAAAGGAGAAGGAAGAGTTTCTCAAAACCATTGTTCCTGAATGGAAGAAAAAAGCTGAAGAAAGGGAAGCGACCTGGAAAATTAAACACATTTAAAATAATCTGGTTTGTATTAATTAAAACCCCCACTTATCTAAAATAAACAGATAAGTGGGGATTTGTGGTTATTGAAATCCCATTATTCCATTTAGTTAATTACAATTTTTTCAATGAACACCCTGTTATCTGTTTCAACTTTTAACAGGTAAACACCGTTTGGACGACCACTAAGGTCGAGCTTAACAGGTAAGGTCGTTTCATTCCGGTATATCTGTTCACCAACTGCATTCATTATTTCGATGTTTGCAGTTTTGATAAAACCAGTGATGGTGAAAATTCCATGCGAAGGATTTGGATAGATTTTTAATGCACTTGCTGACTGGCTCATAAACCCGGTAGCAGGCATCTTCACTTGTATTACCTCAGATAATCCGTTGCTTTCGAAGTTGCCTGGATTCATTTCAGGATTGTAGGTTACTGTCAGATCGAATATTTCGCCTGTAGCTGGCCTGTAAAGCTGATACGAAAGCATTTCGCTGTTTACAAATCCATCAGTTTCGGCCGTAAGAGCATCATCCCCATTAAGGCTCAGCGCAAACGGCAACGAATTGTCTGTAATTTGAGTAACTCCGGCACACAAACCTTCGGTGGTAAATCCGCCGACAATATCGCCAATCTCGAATGGATTTCCGGTAATGTTAAATGCTACCAGGTGCGAACCCGGAACATTGATGACTTCATTCCACGGAGTTTTCAAAACAGTTTCCCTTTCACCAGCCTTAGTAGGCCAGCATGCGCCTGGCAATGAATAGTTGATGGTTCCCGGGAAAAGCATTCTTACATAATATGCTTTTCCGGGCTTTACACAACCAATCGTGTTAATCCCGTAATCCTTCCAGTAAACGCCACTTCCGGCAACATCTTTAGCAATCTGGAATCCGTTAACCCCGCTGAATAATATTTCAATATTATAATCCATCGTACTGAGCACAGGAATCAGGTTCCAGCCCTGTTTTAGTTCAACCACCTTTTCTGTAACCTCACTGCCACAGATTGGAAGATTAGTATCGAAGCTTGTCTTGATGGCGTAGCCTGAATATGCATCCCAGGAAGAAAGTGTGTAAATATCCTCTTCGGGATAATACATTCCATCAAAGTTGTAAAGCATAATCAACGGGTAAGTCACCGGATAAAGCACGCTGCTCATGGCTGGATCGTCAGGGATGATGTAACTTGAAATTCCGCTCCACCCTTGCGGTATCTCGATAAGATGATCAGCGATAACGGTGATCACAAACACACAGCAATTTGTGCATCCGGTAACGGGATCTGTAAAGCAATAAATTATCAGATAATTTCCGACGCCTATGGAAGGATCAAACCAGTAGAATCCTTCATCAAAGAAAACCCCTTCACCCGAATATTCGCCACCCTGAGGGTATGCGTTATTCAGCAGTATGGTCGGTGAGTTCAGACAAACTTCGAAATCAGGCGGGCAATCGAGCTGTGGTAATGGTTTTACATGAATTACGAAAGTGCAGGTTCCAAAACAATTGGTTCCCGGAACAACATAGGTGTAAGTTATGGTGTGGAAACCAACACCTGCAACAGCAGGATCGAACCAACCACCAGAAACACCGGGGCCACTGTAAAAACCACCTTCCGGAGTAGCGCCGGTAAGTTCAAAGGCCGGGTCATCCAGACAAACTGCCATGTCTTCAGGACATTCAACCAACACTTCAATTACAGTGATTTTGAAAGTACAGAAATCTGTACAACCAGTATTTGGATTGGTGTAGGTGTATGTTATTACGTGGATACCAGGATCAGCAGCAGCCGGGTCAAATACGCCGCCGCTCACACCTTCACCCGAATAAACGCCACCCGGAGGTGTTGCACCGGTCAGGTCAAACGGAGGAGTATCAATGCAAATGGTGAAATCGTCAGGACATTCAACAACTGGTAATGCATGAACGTAGAAGTTAAATTCACAGCAATTGGTGCAGCCTGTGGCTGGTTCGGTGAAACAATAGTGAATCAGATAGGTTCCGACTCCTATAGCCGGGTCAAACCAGTAATTTCCGCCGTCGAATGAAACACCCGGGCCAAAATAATCTCCGCTTTGTGGATAAGCCGTGTTGAGCAAGACTTTAGGATCTCCTTCACAAGCCCTCATAAATGCCGGGCAATCAACCTGCGGCAAAGGTTTTACATGAATCACGAAAGTGCAGGTTCCAAAACAATTAGTTCCCGGAACAACATAGGTGTAAGTTATGGTGTGGAAACCAACACCTGCAACAGCAGGATCGAACCAACCACCAGAAACACCGGGGCCACTGTAAAAACCACCTTCCGGAGTAGCGCCGGTAAGTTCAAAGGCCGGGTCATCCAGACAAACTGCCATGTCTTCAGGACATTCAACCAACACTTCAATTACAGTGATTTTGAAAGTACAGAAACCAACACAGCCGGACTGTGGATCGGCGTAAGTATAAGTTATTTCATGTTCACCGGCACCGGCAATTGCGGGATAGAATTTTCCACCGTTTACACCTTCGCCCGAGTAAATGCCTCCCGGAGGTGTTGCACCGATAAGTTCAAACGGAGGTGTATCAATGCAAATGGTTATGTCATTTGGACATTCAACAACAGGTAAAGCATAAACAAAGAACGGGAAGTCACAACAGTTCTTACAACCTGTTTCCGGATCAGTATAACAATAAGTGATCAGATAAACGCCAGGTCCAACTGCTGGATTGAAGAAATAGTTGCCTCCATCAACGAAAACCCCGGTGCCTGAATAAACACCACCTTGCGGAACAGCCGTATTGAGCAATACCGGTGGTTCGCCTTCACAAGTCTGCATAAACTGTGGACATTGAACAGCGGGCAGCGGGATTACAGTTACAGAAATGGAAGCAGTTTTTATTACTCCACCGCCATTTGTAACCGCAACATAATAAGTGGTAGTTACCAAAGGAGTATCAGTAGGATTTTGCAATGAGGAGGTAAACCCCGGAGGATCAGATGTCCATGAATAGATAAATGGCGGGCAGCCACCGTTAACCACAGCTTTAAGCTGAACCAGATCGCCTGCACAAATTTCCGATGGTTCGGAGAAGGCATTAACAGTAAATGTGCTGCTAATGCTGATAATCGCCGAAAGGCCATTGTTATGGAATTTTCCATCGCTGTCGGGAAGTGTGGCATCGTACTCGACCTCAACAACTTCCTGGGTTCCGGATGATGAATAATATACTTTCCAGATGAACGATTCTTCTTCATCAAAACCTTCTTTTAGCGGTGTTGTTGGATCATCACCAAAAGCAACCAAAACCTGGTTGTCGATACCATCCCACATTACAGCGCCCCCACATGCCTGATTTCCATTATCATCAATATAGAATGTGCCGATAAAATCTCCCGCTTCAAGCGGAACACAACGGATGGCAACATTGGCAGGGATGGCAATGATATGTGTTGAATTGGTTGGAATGTAACTCCATTCCGGTGGATTGATAATGGCTTTATAATCTTCCACTTCGCCATCGGCAGCTAAACCGGTGTACGAAAGTCCTCCGGTGGTATTAAACCTGAACCTCGAATAGGTGACGCCCGGATTAATTCCTGCCGGAACATTAAATGTTAACGTATTGATGCCCGCAACAAGCAATTGATCAGTAAATATCTGATCTCCGGCATCAGCCCAGCTTCCATTCAGATTAAAATCCATCCAGGCGTTGAGATATCCGGGAACCGAAGCCTTAACCTTAATTGTTGCAGATTTTCCAACAACCAGGGGCCCTGCAATGGTTACACCATCTTCATCATCCAGATTATTCAGGTCGTCGCCATTGGCATTGCCCGAAGGAAGTCCATCCGGCTCGGCATCGATGAGATTTCCCATAAACGTTACGCCGTCAATTTTATGATGAGCACCATTTGAACCCAGGATTGTAGGATAAGTTGGATCAGGTGCATCACCAAAGTCGTGTTGAATATTTAAAATATCAACCGCATAATCTTCAACTTCGCCGTTAGGCAGATTTCCATTAAAGATATTGGGAGGCAGCGACCAGGTACACAGGCGGAACCGGGCATATGATTTTCCTGTTGTGGCGTAAGGTGGAACCAGATAATTATGGTTAAACATTCCTGTTGATACTGATAAATTATGGATTATCTGTTCGCCGTTGTCGCTCCAGTCGCCATCGCAGTTAAAATCAATCCAGCCCTGAAGCATTCCTGTTCCAATAACATTAATTTGCAGTACGGCATTTTGCCCGATCAGAAGCGGAGTTAAGAAAACAATTCCGTCTTCGTCAGGTAGGCCTGCGAGGTCATCGCCATTGGCGTTAACATTCGGCTGACCATCTGATTCGTAATCCACCAGATTTCCAAGCGAGAGATTTACCCACCATTTAGAATGGCAAGCACCATTGTTGGTAAGTTTTGTTGGATAAGGAGAGGGTGCATCGCCAAAGTCCATTTCCGAGAGTATCTCGAAAGCCATTTCAGAATAAGTATTTGGAACAGACCAGTAAATTGGTGTCCATGTTGATGGGATGCCTGCCGTAATTGCCCTTCGCACTGCCGGACATAATGCCGGTACCTTGCTGCGGGATGATTCCTGCCACTTCCATTGAGCGGGATTATTTGGATTATTTGATCGGGATGAAATATCAACCCAGTAATTGAAATTTGGAATCAATTGCAGCGGAGTAGGGAAGATGTATTCGTACCGGTAAATCATCTCATTCATGCTGTTTAAAACCCCGGTTGCCGTTTCGTTAACCGAAGCCAGCAGCACATCAACACCCCAGAATTCAGGATCGATTGGCAGACAATTAGCCTGGCTGTTGTGCAGGCTTAAATGGAATTGTTTAACCCCGGAACCAGGAGCTTCATAACTTCCATACCACACAATTCCCGAAATATTTCCTTCATGACAAACAAAATCATCGGCAGCAACAATAATCTGCAACTGATTTCCAACGATTGCATCATGGGTGTGGAATCCTGAAAGGCTGCTGTATGACTGTTGATAAGGTTGCGACCACTGATACAGGTTATTTGTGCCAAATCCAATTGGATAATCTTCAACTTCACCATCGTTTGCATAACCAGTGTATGATAATCCGCCGGCAGTGCTGAAACGGTAACGGGCACTAAAAGGAAATGGAGTAAATGCAACAGAAGCATTCCGTGGTACAACAAAGCTCAGATAATTGTCGCCGGCACTAAGTGGAACCGAAACGAAAATATTTTCAAAAGCATCATTCCAGTCACCATCCGCATTAAAATCCATCCAGGCATCCAGTTTACCAATCGTCGAAGCATTTACTTTAATATTCATCGGGAAACCGGTTACCATATTATTAGGCCAGTTGTAAAGAACGCCATCTTCATCAGCAAGGTTGGTTACATCATCACCGGTAGCATACGATCCGGGCTGACCATCAGGTTCGGAATCAATTAAATTACCCAGTTGCATTCCCTGTACGATTACGTGAGCAGCGCCATTATTTGCTGCAAGTGTCGGATAATTATAAATTGGCGGACTGTACGGGGCATCTCCCCAATCAGATTGATTACCCACAATATTTACCATGTAATCTTCGACTTCCCCTGGATAACCGCCACCATAAAAAACAACTGTTTGAAGCTGGTTTAAAAATCTGAACCTTGCATAAGCATTCCCACCAACAGCATTGGCAGGAACAGCAAATGTCAGATTATTTGCCCCCGCATTCAGCGATGTTGCCATGAAAATATGCTCCTGTGGATAATCGTTCCAGTCGCTATCCTGGTTAAAATCCATCCATGCAAATAAATAACCCTGAACTGATGCTGTAACAGTTACAGTTGCGTTTGATCCTGCAGTTAAAACGCTTGTAAATACAACCCCGTCCTCGTCATCAACACCGTTCAGGTCATCGCCGGTTGCGGTGGCATCAGGCTGACCATCAATTTCATAATCAACACCTGCACCAAGATAGGTAATGCCATCAATTGCATGGTAAGCCCCGTTTTGACTGACGGTTGTCGGGAAAGGCCACGGTGCATCTCCATAATCAGGCGGCATGACAATCGTAACCCGATAATCTTCAACTTCACCTGCCGGCGAATATCCGTTGAATGGAATCCCGGTAACATTACTATAGCGAATTCTTGAGAATGTATTCCCGGCTACTGCATTGGCAGGTACAGTAAAATTAAATGTATTGCTTCCTGCAAATGGACTGATATTACTAACGATTTTTTCTCCTGTATCATTCCAATCTCCATCTGCATTAAAATCAATCCAGGCATTAATAAATCCGCCGGTTTTTGAGGCTACGATAGTTGCAGTAGCACTTTGTCCCGGATAAAGCTGTGTAAAAGTTACGCCATCTTCATCATCCGAATTATTGTTATCATCGCCCAAAGCAGTGGCGTTAGGAAGGCCGTTGATTTCATAATCTTTTAAACTGCCCATATAATATCCTGTTGGATTATGTCCATGACGGGCGCCATTTGAAGCTTCGAGTGTTGGATAAGGTGTGTCGGGAGCATCGCCCCAGTCGTTCATGCTTTTATTTTCGATGGCAACCAGGTAGTCTTCTACCTCTCCATCGCTTGCAGATCCTGTGTAACTCAATGTGGATGTGCTGCTCAGCCTGAATCGTGCAAAAGTGAAACCTGTGGTTGAACCTGACGGAACAGTAAAAGTGAGTGTATTACTTCCAACCAAAAGAATTGTATTATTAAAAATTTTTTCACCAGCATCAGCCCAATCGCCATCCTTATTAAAATCAACCCATCCTTGCAGATATGCATTTCCTGAACCTCCGGTTCTAACAACCTTTAAGGTTGCAACCTGTCCGATATAAAGCGGTGTGCTAAATAAAACTCCGTCTTCATCGGCGAGCATGTTATTATCATCACCCAGGGCATTTGTAGAGGGTAACCCGTCCCCTTCAAAATCAATTACAGTTCCCAGGGTTAGGTTGCCCATAATCAGGTGGCGGGCGCCATTCTGAGCAGTAGTTACCGGATAGGATGATGCAGCATCTCCAAAATCAAACGACCAGTTGGCCACCAGCAGCAGATAATCTTCGGTTTCACCGTCTTCAAATTGTCCGGAACCATCCCAGTTTTGTACAACCTGTGCTTCAGAAATCGAAAATCTCGACCAAACATACAGCGCATTTGGGCCGATTAAAAAAGCAGGAGGATTTAATCCTGACAAAGGCCCGCTGTAGCCATTCGGAATGGGGAAGTTAACCAAAACATGTTCGGGAACCGCTGTAGTCTGGCATGATGAACTTCCTGTCCACTTTCCATCCTGACTCCAGTCGATTAGTAAATTTACATAGGCTGTTGCATTATTTGGCATATTGTTGCTTACCAAAATATCAATGCTTTGTCCCCAGATAGCCGGCCTGCAAGGATTCCCAAGCGGAATATTTCCTGCATTGGGGCACGAAACCACCTGCCCGTTTTGTATGGTAAAACCTGTTGGTTTAATCAAACCGGCATCGCCATCATTGAAACACTCATCCTGATCGTAGGAATTTGGCGTAAATACGGGGCAAAGGCCGGCATTTCCATCTGCTTCAAAATCGACTATGGGGCCAAAAAAAGCACCAAAATTATTATGCTGGACCCAGGTAGCCGGGCCAACAGTTTTACAGGTTGGGAATTGGCCTGAAACACCATTCGACGGATAAGCCAGAACACCTTCGGGGGCATCGCCAAAATCGAGGTCTCCGGTGCTTCCGCCGCCACATTCACCTTCCTTCCAGCAAACATGCTGTAAATCGCCCTGTAAAACAAAATTATAGCCCCGGATATCAATCGAGAGCCATTCGGGATTGTACTGTAAAATTTCATAAGGAACCGTTACAGCGATGGGTTCAAAAATATTTCCCTGCCAGATAAAGATGGGATCTGACCGCTGAATTACACTTGTTTCATAAAGAGGATCAATTACATCCTGCGGCAGTGGTGGACGAACAATTTCAGGCCAGCCAGGCCAAGCCGGCGTTGACCAGTTATAAACGATTTCGACATAGCTCGGAAGATCAGGAATTCTGGGCAAAACCATCATGATGCCGGTAATTACTTTGCGGCGGTCGGTTGCAACCGGATGATCATAAAACCAGACATTCCACCAGTTATAATTTGGATATTCATACCAGGTGCCGTTATTATAACCGGTACCATTCATCATTTCAGGGATTCCCTGTTCGTTCATTGCAAGCATAAAATGATCGTTCCGAACCAGATATGGGAGCAAGGAAATCGAAGTTCCGGACTGCGATTGCAACACAAGGTTTTCGTAACCAATTGGGTCGAATTCGCCTTCGATGGGTGAAAGTGTCCATGGATATGATCCAGCGGAACTATAGGAAATTCCACCATAACCCATACTTGCCGGATTAAAAACAATTGTGTGTGATGGATTTCCAACTTCAACAAAAGTGAAGATTGGCGTAAAGGTTAATTGTTGTGTAAAACTACCTCCATGCGGGTTTTCCATGGTAACATTTGCTGTGCCTCCATGAGGTGCATCCAGGCTGAGTTCGGTCCAGATATCAAAAAAGGAATCGATACCTTCGGAACGAATCACGATTGGTGAAGAACTGATCAAACTCATCGAAACCTCTTCGAGCGGAAGCACATTAGAAATGGGATAAGGCTCACTAAATACAGCACCTTCAAGACGGTTTATCGTCATATCAGATGCCGGAATTTTCGACCCGTCTGAATTTTGACCTTTAAACGAAATTATTCCATCAAAAGGATCAGAACCTGGCCCAAAAAAGCCGGCAGGTAAAGCGGGATAATCGCCATTCGGGCCAAAACTGAATGTTGCACAGGGTACCGCCCACAAATCTGAGCCTGGATTAATTGTAGTCGTAATTGCTACTCCACGGCCGTCTCCGGCTGCAACTCCCGGCTGATCGAACATTGGATCGCCGGTAATCTGAACTTGCCATGGGGAAAATTGCGTTTCAAAAATCTGATTTAAAGTTAAGGGGGTCATAATCAATTTATGGTCAACTCCGACAGGAGATAGAGCAGCAGAACCTGAACTTTTATCAGGCACATCAAAATTACCCCGGGCTTTTACCGAAATTCCAGCAAAAATTAAAGCCAGCAGGATGAGCATAAAGACATTAATTTTTTTCATAACATAATTTTTTTTTGGTTAGTAGATTATCTAAGACACTATTAGCTTTCAATTTTTAATTTTTTCAACTTGTTTTAAACACATATTTACTTCCGAAAGATACGAATATATTTACACAAAGTCAAGGTTTTCAACATGATAAGTACTTGTTTTATTAAGATTTAACGGTAAGTGTTGAAAAATAACCACAATCATTTTAGTTTTCACCATCTCTCAAAAAGCCATCAGCGTGATTACCTCTTTAAAAATTCCAGTGAGCAAATAAGGAAAGAACTTTTTTATCTCGATCAGGTTCTAAAACCTATCCGTCAGACAAATTTTGATCATTTTTAGATCATTCAGGATTACTCTGTCGGTATGTTTTTCATGTGCCTCCTTTCTTTTGAACAGCTTAATTCAATAGCTGTGCCTGTTTTACAGAACTATAGTTTTTGCACTGTCTTTATAAGTTAAATGCTTATTATTCAATGATGAAGATGAAATAGAATTTGGAATATTTTAACGGGTGGAGTTTTAAGGCGTCAAAGCAGGTGTAAACTTTTGACCCTTTTGGGTGAAAATGCACCATCGATAAATTAAAAAGCCTCTGGAAATTTGAATACCTTTAAAAGTTTTCGATTCGATTCTAAGAATGAAGAATGTAATCCCCCAGATAGCTATCGGGGCTATTTGGATTAAATGGCCGCATAAGAAGGCAATGAAAGTGCCTAGTCGATAACTTTATGAATGGCGATGCCGTGATTTTTGATACGGTGTTTGAGGGCATCGCGCGAAATGCCAAGGAGTTCGGCAGCTTTAATCTGGTTGCCACCGGTTTTTCGGAGGGCTTCTTCGATAATCATTTTTTCGTTTTCATCGAGATTGAGCGATTGAAGTGCTGGTTTTAGGGTTTCTGGTTTTGTTTCCGAAAATTTCATCGAAAAATCATCAGGTTTCAGGCAGTTTCCATCGCATAAAATCAGCGCCCTTTCGACCATGTTGCGGAGTTCGCGCACATTTCCGGGGAACGAATATCTCTTTAACTGCGAAATCAAACTGTTGTCGATTTGAGGGATTGTGCGTTTTTTCTTCCTGCAAAGGTCGCCGATAAAATGCCTGAGCAGTGGCTCGATGTCTTCCGACCGTTCGCGCAGTGGCGGAATGTTGATAATAAAAGTATTGATGCGATGGTACAAATCAAGACGGAATTTCTCGTCTTCGATAAGTTTTTCGATATTTTTGTTTGTTGCCGAAATGATGCGGATATCCACCGAAATTTCCCTGGCATCGCCAACACGGGTGATTTTGCGCTCTTCCATGGCCCGAAGGAGTTTAGCCTGAAGCGAAAATGGCATGTCGGCAATTTCATCCAGGAAAAGAGTCCCTCCGTTTGCCAGTTCAAAGAAGCCTTTTTTGTCTTCTTTGGCATCGGTAAAGGCACCTTTTTTATGGCCGAAAAACTCACTTTCCATCAAAGTATCGGGAATGGCGGTACTGTTAACCGGGACAAAAATGTGTTTTTTTCGTTCGGAAGCGTAATGAATGATGCGTGCAATGATCTCTTTTCCGGTACCGTTTTCGCCGGTAATCAAAACGCTGGCATCTTTATCGTTGGAAACTTTAAGTGCCATTTCGATAACTTTGCGGATAACCTGGCTAATACCAATAAAATCGCGTTCGATAGTCGATTCGAGCTCCCGCGAAATAAGCGATTTCTGAT
>CAYOWJ010000010.1:9184-30578 GCA_964407625.1 uncultured Lentimicrobiaceae bacterium | reverse complement strand
AGAAAGAATAGAAAAATATGTCTCATAATTTTCATTATTGAATGGTGTTAAATTTTGAATTAAAAAAGCGCAAAGATAAAAATTTGTTGCAGAATGGGTCGATTTTCAAACAGATACATCAGAAACGATGCTTTTTTACCTCATTTTTAGACGGTTTATTTGACTAAAATTACTTAACAAACCTTAAAAGGTTTTCATTAAGGATAGGCATTGATTGTTTTTTCTTACTTTTGTTCAGGAAGAATTTATGACTATGCCGATCATTTTGGGGGAAATTCGAAAGATAGAGTCAGTTGTTTTATGATAAAAAGTTTCAATTTGTTGTCGCTTAGGTAACTATGTCTTCTTGTTTTCACAAAAGTTGGTTTTAATAATTAAAGTACTTTTGCACGATTTTTTATCAACAAATTTAAATATTAGAGGTATCGAAATTTTTACATTATGTCAATAAAATCTAAAACCACTGACCTCAAACGCAGAATGCGCGATGCGTTATCAGGAGGCGGAGTTGATGCTATCGAAAAGCAAAAAGCAACAGGTAAACTTACCGCCCGCGAACGAATAATCTCACTTCTCGATCCAAAATCCTTCCACGAATACGATTTATTTGTTGAGCATGCTGCCAAGGATTTCGATATGGACAAAAAGTACTTGCCGGGAGATGGAGTAATCACCGGAACCGGTAATATCAGCGGGCATCCTGTGTGTATTTATGCTCAGGATTTTACGGTAGCAGGCGGTTCGCTGGGATACATGCACGCAAAGAAAATCACCAAAATCATGGATCACGCCCTTAAGTTAAAGGTGCCATTGATCGGGATTAACGACTCGGGAGGCGCCCGGATTCAGGAAGGGGTGAACTCGCTGGCAGGTTATGGCGAAATTTTTTACCGCAATACCCTGGCTTCAGGAGTTATTCCGCAGATTTCGGTAATTCTCGGACCTTGTGCCGGTGGTGCGGTGTATTCACCAGCATTAACCGATTTTGTGTTTGTGGTTGATAAAATTTCCAAAATGTTTATCACAGGCCCCGAAGTAATTAAAACCGTTCTTGGCGAAGAGATTTCGATGGAAGAACTCGGCGGTGCAAGGGTACATGCCGAAATTACCGGAAATGCTCATTTCTTTGCCGAAAGCGAGCAGGAATGCTTCGATCAGATTAAGCAACTGGTGAGTTTTATTCCGTGGAATAATGTTAAAAAGGCAGATTCCTTCCCGAAAAAAATGCCCAAAAGCCGGAAATACAAAATTGATGATATCATTCCTCCCGATTCAAAACAGCCTTACGATGTCAGGGACGTGATTAAGGCGATTGTTGATGATTCAGAGTTTTTTGAAATTCAGGAATTGTTTGCAGCAAATATTGTCATTGGTTTTGCCAGGCTCGAAGGCCAGACTATCGGTTTTGTGGCTAACCAGCCACTTGTACTTGCCGGAGTTCTCGATGTTGACTCATCCGACAAAGCTGCCCGTTTTATCAGGTATTGCGATGCTTTTAATATTCCGCTTTGCACATTGGTTGATCTTCCGGGATACTTACCAGGTGTTGAGCAGGAACATGCCGGTGTAATCCGTCATGGAGCAAAAATTCTTTATGCCTATTCCGAAGCAACAGTTCCAAAAATTACACTCATCATGCGTAAAGCCTACGGCGGCGGATACATTGCAATGTGCTCCCATCACCTTCGCGCTGATTTTGTTTTTGCATGGCCAACTGCCGAAATTGCTGTTATGGGGCCTGAAGGCGCTGCAAATATTATTTTCCGAAAGGAAATTACTACTGCCGAAAATCCTGATGAAGTACGGAAGCAGAAAATTAAGGAATACAAGAAAAAGTTTGCAAACCCATACGTAGCAGCCGCTTACGGTTATATTGATGCAGTTATTGAACCTTCCGAAACAAGGCATTTCCTGTGTCATGCGCTTGAAATTTCGAGCAATAAGACCGAAATTCATCCAAGTAAAAAACACGGAATTCCCCCGTTTTAATCAATTTCATCAAATTAAAAAAAATTCAAGATGATAACAGACGATCAATCCTCACAAATGAGGTCACTCATGCTGGACGATGTGAGGTATCGCACAACTTTTACACGAAAGTATGCCGAAAAAAAACCTTACAGTCCACCAAATCTTAAATTAATTAAGGCTTTTATCCCTGGAACCATCAGAGCTGTTTATGTAAAAAAGGGATCTAAAGTTAAGGCACAGGACAAATTGCTCATCCTCGAAGCCATGAAAATGAACAACATTATTCTGGCTCATATTGATGGAGTTATTAAAGAAGTTCATGTAACTGTTGGCAGCACTGTGCCTAATCACGGTGTACTCATCGAATACGAATAGAATTTTTAAAAATTAAAAGATAACCGGTTCAGATTTTGTTTGATCCGGTTATTTTTTTTAGGAGTGAAGGTAAAACATCCTTATTCGTTCGCTCAATAAAATCAAGGATTTCGTCGCGTCCCATGGCGGTTTTTGAAGATGTAACGTAAATTGGAGGCAATTCCTCCCAGTTTTTGTGAAGTTCCTTTTTATAGATACTCAGGTTTTTTTCGGCTTCCGTTCTGCTGAGCTTATCATATTTCGTAAAAACCAGGCCTAACGGTAATTGGCTTTCACCAAAATTATCAATGATTTCACGGTCATTATTTTGAGGAGGAATTCTCAGATCAATCAGCACAAAGGTAAAAACCAGGTTTTCGCGGTTCACCAGATAATCTTCGATCATTAACTTCCATTTTTCGCGGCTTTTCTTCGAGGTTTTAGCATATCCATAACCCGGAAGATCGACAAGATACCATTCCTCATTAATAAGAAAATGATTAATGAGTTGGGTTTTGCCAGGGCTTACCGAGGTTTTTGCCAGGCCTTTATGGTTGCTCAGCATATTGATGAGTGAAGATTTCCCAACATTGGAGCGGCCAATAAATGCATATTCCGGAATAATTGGAGGAGGGCAACTTTTGTAATTTGAGTTACTAACAACGAAACGGGCTTCTTTAACAAGCATTTTTTTGGTACTCCTTATTTAATAGGTAAAGAAAATTCAATATAATAACCTTATGTTGGTTTTTCGGTGAGATGACGGTCTTTCTTTTCGTCGAAAATGTCAGGGATTGTAATCATGATCCCGGTTTCTTCAACTTCTCCAAAACTTTCGTTTGCCGATGTTCCGAAAGTCTTCATGGTCGATGAAAGGTTCATGTAAGCATTTACAAGCGGTGGGATAGATTCGCCTTGTTTTCTTACAAATTGCTGCAAAATTTTGTAATTAGCATCATAATTCTGTCCGGTAAACAATTGATTGAAGATATCCGGGTTAGTCCGTTGAAATAACGGTTTATGCGGTCTGACAAGGTTTTCGTGGTCGGGAAAGAATTTGTTTAAGAAGAATAAAATCGCCTCACGGGCCAATAAATCAGCTTTATTGTACATGGTAATTTTCCCAAAAAAATAGTCGGCATCCTTGTTTTGCATGATGATAGCGCCTAATCCGTCCCAAAGGTTGTCGAGCGAATACATCCCTTTACGCATATTTTTGGCTGGTTGATAATCCGGTTGAACGAATGACCGCCCTAACTCAATTGTTAAAGGAAGATATTCCTGAATAAATTTTTCGGAGTACCAAAAAAGTTTGGATGTTGGGGTTTTTACTACGCCATGTTCATCTTTATCGAGATATTTACAATGGATAAAGCGATAACCACCCACGATTTCCTGATCTTCCGGATTCCACACCAGCAACTGTTTAAAAGGATTTTCGCCGAGGTCGTAGCTGTCGATGTCGGTACTTTTTCCTGTACCACCCCCGGCATCACGAAATGAAATTTCGCGAAGCCTCCCAATTTCCTGCATTACATTGGGGGCATTATTATTATCAACAATAAAGAGCTTTTTTTTTCCGAAATTGGTGTTTCGAACAAAGGTTGTTTCATTGAGTTCGGCGAGTAAAAGTGATCTTTCAACTTTAGGAATAATTTCTTCCATAACTATAAATTTCTAAGATGTTGATAACAAAAATGATAATCAGTCTATTTCAAATTTCTCATTACAACCAAGAGCATAAACCTTTTGCCTGATGATATTTGCCCATTGGTTGTGCGAATGCCTTTTATCAAATGTTTGATACGATATTGGTTTGCCAAAAGTTATTGTTATCGTTTTATCCTTTTGATTGTACATTTCGTCAACCAGGTAAAGCATCTCAATATTTGCCTTTAAACTGAGACTTTTTCTCAGGTTTGCAAAGTTGTAAAAAAAATTGGAGTTTCTGCCATCAATATGCACCGGAATAATGTCTCTTTTGTATTGAATTGCTTTTGTAAGAAAGGTTTTCTTCCATTCCAGATCCATGATTATTCCTTTTTGCTTGCGCGATACAAGTCCTGCAGGAAAGTAAAGCAACAATGCTTCCGATTCAAAAGTCTGGTTGAAGAGCCTGATATTTTCAGCATTGCTTCCATGTTTGTTAACCGGAATAAAAAGTTCTTTCAGGTTAGGAAGGTTCATCAAAAGGTCATTTACCGGAAACAAAAAATCTTTTCTTCGTTTGCTCACTTCCTGCATGAGCGCCATCCCGTCGAGTCCGCCAAGCGGGTGATTGGATGCAATGATTTGTCTGCCGCTTTCAGGAAGGTTTTCGAGGCCAACACTTTTTACAATTACTCCGAAATCCGCTAAGATGGCATAAAGAAAATCAACACCAAATTTATCACGATTGCTGTAAATCGCGTGGTTAAGCTCATCCTGGTGAATAACTCTTTTAAGATATGAAATGAGAAATCCCGGCAATAATTTAGCCAGTTTTGGGTTTTTGTCTTTGAAAATCTTTTCGAGATCGATGAAATTTTTCGAAATTTCAATTTCCCGGTTTGCTGATTTTTGATTTTCCATGAATTATTTTTGTAACAAGTTATGCAAAGTTAGCCAATATGGATTAATATGAGCAAAATTGTTGCTTTTTGAGTGCTGAAATGATGAAAAAAGTAAGGATGTGATGAATAATATGATGCCAACTGACCATTTTTTTGGGAGGGGTAGCAGGCATTATTGATCTTCCAGAACCTTACAATAATGGGGCTTTTGCTCTTTTTTTTATCAGATGCAGTGGGAAAAAGTGGGAAAAGTTATCAACAAAGTGGGAAAAAATGCAAATGTTGTTATATATTTGGCAGTCAAAATAGGAGTAAATGTTAAGTCTCGATTCAACATACGAATGCAAAATTGATGATAAAGGAAGAGTCCTTTTGCCCACAAAGCTTAAGGGTGAACTTGCTGCTTTTATCATCAATGGTTTTATTCTGAAAAGAGGTGTTTTTAACAATTATCTGGAGCTGTGGCCTAAAAGCGAATGGGACAAGCAAACCATCGAAATCAACAAGCTTAACCGGTTTAATCGAAAAAATGTAGAGTTCATCCGCAAATTTATGTCCGGATTGAAACAGGTTGAGCTGGATGGCCTGGGGAGATTGCTTGTGCCAAAGGATTTGATGGCTTTTGCAGGCATTGACAAAGACATTGTTATGGCTTCGATGATTGATAGAATTGAGATCTGGGACAAAGCTAAATATGAAGCTGAAGTCAACAACGGACAGGATTTTAGTTCGTTGGCCGAAGAAGTGATGGGAAACATACCAAATCAGGAAGATTAAATATGTACCACCAACCCGTAATGCTGAACGAAACCATCGAGGGGCTTGCAATAAAGCAAGGTGGTATTTATGTTGACGTAACTTATGGTGGAGGCGGTCATTCGGCAGTTATTCTTGAAAAACTTGTAGGAGGCCGGTTAATCGCATTTGATCAGGATTTGGATGCGATGGCAAATAAAATTGATGATCAGCGACTCACATTAATAAATCATAATTTCAGGTTTTTGAAGAATTTTTTAAAATATCATGATGCGATGCCTGTTGATGGCATTTTAGCCGATCTGGGTGTAAGTTCACACCAGTTTGATGTGGCCGATCGTGGTTTTTCATTAAGGTTCCCCGGAAAACTCGATTTACGGATGAACCGTCAGCAGGGGAAAACAGCGCAACATGTGCTTAATGAATATCCTCTGGATGATCTTGTAAAAATTTTTAGAGAATACGGCGAATTAAACAGTGCCTGGGCCATTGGTAACGCCATCGTAAAAGCCAGGGAAATAAAGCCATTGGTGCGTTTTGAAGATCTTCAGGCTGTTTTGATGCGTTTTGCCCCGGTAGCGAAGGACATTAAATTTTTCGCAAAAATTCTTCAGGCATTGCGTATCGAAATCAACGAAGAACTCGAAGCACTCAAAGAGTTTCTTACCCAGGCTGCCGGGGTATTAAAGCCAGGTGGAAGGCTGGTTGTAATGAGTTATCATTCGCTGGAGGACCGGCTGGTAAAGAATTTTATCAAGACCGGAAATTTTGAAGGAACTGTTGAGCAGGATTTTTATGGAAACGTGAAGTCAACTTTTAATGTCATCACCAGGAAGCCATTAGTTCCGCAGGAAAAAGAACTCGAATTGAATAGCAGGTCGAGAAGTGCAAAATTAAGAATTGCTGAGAAACTCTAAAACAGCCAAAAATGAACAGGCCAATCAACAATATCAGACAAAGTACAGAAGCAATCCCGGGTGCAAAGCGAAATAGCAGCCTTGGCCGTGGAATGGCCAGCAGCATCAGGGTGGTTTTGGATGGTTCTTTTCTTACCTGGAAAAGTTTCACCCAATGGATTTTGTTTGTTGTTTTTCTGGCATTTCTTGGCTTGGTTTATATTGGAAATAACCATCTTGCCGAAAAAAAAATCCGTGAAACCGATCGAATTAACATCAGGATCAAGGAACTGAAATTTGATCACATGTATCGAAAATCACAGCTTACCGAAGTAACCCGGCAATCATTTATTGGTGAACAACTCACCGAAACAGGAATAAAAGCTTCCATCGATCCGCCTAATAAAATATTTATAAACTCCACAAATCAAAGCCATGAAACAGTCAAATAGCACAAAGCCGGCTCATACCGAGGGACCTGGCCGCGAAGTGATGCAGCGGGTTTACGTGGTGTTCGTTTTCGTTTTTTTCTTTGGCGTTGCAATTGTTGGGCGGGCAATTTACATTCAGATATTTGATGGGCCTCTTCTTAAAAAAATGGCCGTCGAACAGGAGTTCAGTTTTTTTGACAGCGAAGCCATCAGAGGGAATATTTATTCATGCGATGGCAATTTGCTGGCAACCTCAATCCCTGTTTACGAAATCAGGATGGATGCAGCTTCTGAATTAATACCTGCAAAGCTTTTTGCCGACAGTGTGAATTACCTGGCCAAAGGCCTGTCGAAATTATTTGGCGATAAAAGCCAGTCTGACTACAACCAAATGCTTGTAAAAGCCAGAACCGAAGGAAACCGGTTTTTGAAAATCAAGACCAATGTTACCTACGACCAGTTGCGGGTCCTGCGTAAACTCCCGATTTTCAGCCGTGGTAAATATTCCGGTGGCCTCATTGCTTTACGGCAAAACCGCCGGGAATATCCGTACGATATGCTTGCCAGGCGTACAATTGGTTTCTCACGTCCCGAAGATTCGATTTTTGTTGGCCTCGAAGGTTATTATAACAACTATCTCGAAGGTAAAAAGGGGAGAGAACTCCGCCAGCGTATGGCAAATGGTGCCTGGAAACCTGTTGATAGCGAAAATAATATTGATCCTCAGAACGGAAAAGATATTGTAGCAACCATTGATAGTTATTTGCAGGATGTCGCCGAAAGCTCCCTGTTGAAACATCTGAAATTTCATAATGCCGATCAGGGTACCGTGATTTTGATGGAAGTAACTACCGGTGATATTAAGGCCATTGCAAATTTGCAGCTCGATAGAAAAGACGGTCAATACAAAGAAATTTATAACATGGCCGTGGGCTGGGCCTTTGAGCCTGGTTCAACATTTAAACTGCCATCAATGATGGTGGCAATGGAAGATGGCGCTATCGACCGGACAAAACAGGTTTATATTGGTCACGGCTCGATTAAATATGGATTTCTCACCATAACAGATAGCCACCAGGTAGGAACTACCGGTTGGAGCACCCCACTCGAAATATTTGCCGAATCATCCAATGTCGGGGTATCTAAAATCATTTATGATAATTATAAAGACAATCCTTTGGCTTTTATTGACGGCCTCAAAGATATGCACCTGGCCGACAGCCTGGGAATTGATGTCCCCGGCGAAGTTCAGCCAAAACTTGGAAATCCTGCCAGCTCTTCCTGGTCGATAGGCTCGTTGCCATCGAAATCGATTGGTTACGAATTAACCATAACTCCGCTTCAATTGCTTACTTTTTATAATGCAGTTGCAAATAATGGTGTAATGGTGCGGCCAAAATTTGTTAAGGAAATCCGCGATGCAGGTCAGTCTATCCAAAAAATTGATACACACATTTTGGCTTCATCAATTTGTTCGGACAAAACCATTGCTTTAGCACGCAGATATCTCCAGGAGGTTGTCGAAACTGGCACAGGTCACGGCATCTGGGATTCGTTGTACACCATAGCCGGAAAAACCGGTACCGCCAGAATCGTCGAAAACAAGACGTATGTCAACAAATACAATGCATCGTTTATCGGTTATTTCCCTGCCGACAGGCCCAAATATTCATGTGCTGTGGTTATCAACAAACCCAATGGCGGGCAATATTACGCAAGCCAGGTTGCGGCACCGGTGTTTAAAGAAATTGCCGATGTAGTTTATTCGATGGAACTGGATATTCATCCACAGGAGACTTCGGGTTATGTAAATAACATGACTGCCAGTCTGCCTTTTATCGCCGAAGATTCGCTGCTCGCTGTGTATGGTTTAAATCCTAAAGGTGTAGATATCAGCAGTGTAAACTTCAGCCACCCAATGTCGGTAAACGATTCGATTATTTTGCCACGGGTACCGGATTTGACCGGACTTGGCGCAAGGGATGCAATCTTTCTTCTCGAAAGTCTTGGATTAAAAGCAGAGGTTGCCGGTCGCGGGTTTGTTATCGACCAGTCAATAAAAGCCGGGATGACTTATCGCGAAGGCGAACAGATTAAATTAACATTAGAAATTTAATAAGAACAGATTTTGGCCAGGTTATTAAACGACATATTGACAAATGTAAAGGTTTCCGAAGTTTCCGGAAGCCTGGAACTTAGCGTCGAAGGCATCAATTTCGATTCGCGCCTGGTTGCCAGGGGCGATGTGTTTGTTGCTGTGGCAGGTGTTCATGTTGATGGCCATCAATTTATTAGTACAGCTATACAAAAAGGTGCTGTTGCAGTTGTTTGTCAGAATATTCCTGAAGGTTTCGGAGGCGTTGCCACATTTATTAAGGTTGCCAATCCTGGTGAAGCTTTGGGAATGATGGCTTCGGCATTTTTCGAAGAGCCTTCCTCAAAAATGAAGGTTGTCGGTGTTACGGGCACAAATGGCAAAACCACAACGGTTTTTCTTCTTTATCAACTGTTTAATGCGCTTGGTTATAAATCCGGGTTGCTTTCGACCATCGAAAACAGGATTGGAAATCAAATCATCAAATCGTCGCATACTACTGCCGATGCCCTGCAGATCAATCAAAATCTTAAAATGATGGCCGACCAGGGCTGCGAATACTGTTTTATGGAAGTCAGCTCACACGCCATCGACCAAAACCGTATCGCTGGTTTGAAGTTTCATGGGGCGGTTTTTACAAACATTACCCACGATCATCTCGATTATCATCTGACTTTCGAAAATTATATCAAGGCTAAGAAAAAATTCTTCGATTTGCTTCCTGCAACGGCCTTTGCACTTGTAAATACTGATGATAAAAACGGTATGGTGATGTTGCAAAACACCAGTGCCAAAAAGGTTACATCAGCGATAAAAAGCGTAGCCGATTTCAAAGCTAAAATTATCGAGAACCGTTTTGATGGGCTCGAATTGCGGATTAATGGAAAAGATATCTGGTCGAAACTGGTGGGTACTTTTAATGCCTACAATCTTTTGGCAGCTTACTCGGTAGCTATTTTAGACGGCCAGGACGAGGAAGAAGTCTTAACAGCGCTAAGTGGACTCAATCCGGTTGAAGGTCGTTTTCAGGTTGTCCCTTCAAATAACGGAATTGTAGCGATTGTCGATTATGCCCACACGCCTGATGCATTGAAAAATGTGCTTCAAACCATCAACGATGTCCGCGATGGAGATGAACAGATTATCACGATTATTGGCGCAGGCGGCGATCGCGACAAGCTTAAACGACCCGTTCTGGCCAAAGTTGCCTGCCAGATGAGCGACAAGGTTATTCTTACAGCTGATAACCCACGAACCGAAGATCCCGAAATTATCCTCGACGAAATGGAGGCTGGCCTTGACGTTATCTTGAAAAGGAAGGCTGTTAGAATCAGCAACCGTCGTGAAGCCATCAAAACGGCCTGCATGATTGCCGTTAAGGGCGATATTATTTTGGTTGCCGGCAAAGGCCACGAAACTTACCAGGAGATCAAAGGTGTAAGGCATCATTTTGATGACAGAGAAATATTAACCGAATTTTTAAACACCATTTAACTTCTAAAAGCTGATGTTGTACTATTTGTTTGGATATTTGGATGAAACTTTTAATTTTCCGGGAGCCGGGATGTTTCAATACATCTCATTTCGGTCGGGGATGGCTGTGATTACTTCACTGGTTATTTCGCTGCTTTTCGGAAAATCACTCATCGAATATCTTCATAAAAAGCAAATTGGCGAATCAATCCGCGACCTTGGCCTTGAGGGGCAGATGCAAAAACAAGGAACCCCAACCATGGGCGGATTAATCATTCTCGGAGCCATCTTAATCCCAACCTTACTTTTTGCCCAACTGCTCAATATCTACATCATCATCATATTAATTTCGACAGTTTGGCTTGGTTTGATTGGTTTTATTGACGATTACATCAAAGTTTTCAGAAAAGACAAAAAAGGGCTTGCCGGGAAATTTAAAATCCTGGGACAGGTCACCATCGGGCTTTTTGTGGGATTAACCATGTATTATCATCCCGGAATTGTGGTTCGTGAAAAGATGCCCAACAAAACCTACATCGAGGCCAGCGAAACCGCCGAACCGGGCAAGTTAAGCGAAATCCAGAATTTATTCGAAAAAGAAGGCTCAAAATCAACAAAGTCGACCATTCCTTTTGTTAAAAACAACGAATTTGATTATTCAATTTTTTTAAGCTGGCTTGGCAAGGGCTATGAAAAATGGACCTTCCTGATTTTTATCCCGATCATTATTCTGATTATTACTGCGGTGTCGAACGGGGCAAACCTCACCGATGGCATGGATGGCCTGGCAACCGGCACTTCAGCCATTGCAGCTTCAACGCTGGCAGTTTTTGCCTATGTTTCGGGTAATATCTTTTTCGCAAATTATCTCAACATCATGTACATTCCAAATACCGGTGAGCTGGTTGTTTTTATAAGTGCCGTGGTTGGTGCATGTATCGGGTTTTTGTGGTACAACTCGTATCCTGCCCAGGTTTTTATGGGCGACACCGGTTCACTGGCTCTTGGGGGAATCATCGCCGTTTTCGCCATCATGCTCCGTAAAGAACTGCTCATTCCGATTTTTTGCGGAATATTTCTTGCCGAAAGTGCATCCGTTGTTTTGCAGGTTGGCTACTTTAAATATTCCCGCAAAAAGTACGGCGAGGGAAGGCGGATTTTCAAGATGGCGCCGCTGCATCATCATTATCAGTTGATGGGTTATAAAGAGCCCAAAATTGTTCAGCGGTTTTTTATCGTCGGGATTATCCTGGCGGTTTTTACGGTAATTACTTTGAAGATACGATAAACGGAGGATTGAAATTGCTAAAGCGGATAGCCATATTGGGAGCAGGCGAGAGTGGGGTAGGAGCGGCGATCCTGGCGCAGAAAAAGGGTTTTGAGGTTTTTGTTTCGGATAAAGGAAAAATAGAAGAAAAATATAAAAAAGTTCTTTCACAGTTTGAAATCAGGTTTGAAGAGGGGAAACACACCAAAGAACTGATTCTTGATGCAGGCGAAATCATCAAAAGCCCGGGAATACCCGATCGTGCCGAAATAATTGTACATGCCGTCAGAAATGGAATTCCGGTAATTTCCGAAATTGAGTTTGCGGGTCGCTTTACCAACGGAATAAAGATTTGTATCACCGGCAGCAACGGTAAAACCACAACTACATTAATGATCTGGAATATTCTTAAAAATGCAGGTTTGGATGTTGCTTTGGGTGGAAATATCGGTAAAAGTTTTGCCTGGCTTGTGGCGGAGCAAGATCACGATTACTGGGTTTTGGAAATCAGTAGCTTTCAGTTGGATGGGATGTTTGATTTTAAAGCGGATATCGCCGTTTTGCTCAATATTACGCCCGATCATCTCGACAGGTACGACAATGATTTTGGAAAATATGCTGCCTCAAAGTTCAGGATTATCCAAAACCAAACGGCCGCCGATGCTTTTATTTATTGGCTCGATGATCCGGTGATTGCCGAAGGAATCAACAAACACAATCCAAAGGCCCGCCGCTATCCTTTTTCGATTACCCAAAATATTGGCCGGCAAGGGGCTTACCTGATTAAAAACGAAACGGATTTTTTAAAAAGCAGAATTTGTATCAAAACAAATAACGATATCATGGAAATGATCTTACAGGAGATGGCATTAAGAGGAAAACACAATGTTTACAATTCGACCGCTGCGGCTGTTTCGGGTCGTTTGCTCGAAATCCGCAAGGAAAGCATCAAGCAAAGCCTTGCCACTTTTCATGGAGCCGAACATCGTCTCGAATTTGTTGCAAGGATTAGAGGCGTTGATTATATCAACGACTCAAAAGCTACAAACGTAAACTCTACCTGGTACGCCCTCGAAGAAGCCACCAGGCCTGTGATCTGGATTGCTGGCGGGCAGGACAAGGGCAACGATTATACGGTTTTATTGCCGCTTGTGAAGGCAAAAGTTAAAGCAATCATCTGTCTGGGTGTTGATAATGCCAAGATTCATAAGGCTTTTCAGCCTCATATTCCGATAATTTTTGATGCCGGTTCTGCTGAAGAGGCTGTTCAACTGGCTTACAAAATTGCCGATAAAGATGAAATCGTTCTGCTTTCGCCAACCTGTGCTAGTTTCGATCTTTTTTTAAATTATGAAGATCGTGGAGCTCAGTTTAAAAAGGCTGTTTTTAACCTTTAATATTTCATTTTAAAATTTAGTAAATCATGAACAACGAGCAACTTAAAGGAGACAAGGTAATCTGGATAATAGCGATCATTTTATCGGTGTTTTCGTTATTGGCAGTTTATAGTTCAACTGGCTCGCTGGCTTATCGCACACAGGGCGGCAACACCGAGTTTTTCCTCATCAAGCAGTTTTTTATCGTGTTGCTGGGGATAGGTTTGATGTATGCGGCGTACAGGGTTCCGTACAATTATTTCTCGCGGATTGCCCAGTTTCTGTTTTATTTTTCGATACCCATGTTGCTTTTTGCGATATTCTTCGGGCCTGAAATCAACGGCGCCCGACGCACCATTTTTGTTCCCGGCACCGGCCTTACTTTTCAGCCAAGCGACCTTGCAAAACTCGCATTGATTATGTACATGGCCAGGTTTCTCTCGAAACATCAGGAAGAAATCACGGATTTTAAAAAAGGATTTATGCCCATTCTCATCAGGATTATCATTATCACACTATTAATTCTGCCGGGTAGTTTATCAACAGCAGCCATTGTTTTTGTAACGAGCATGATCATGCTTTATATGGGAAGAGCCAGTTTTAAGCACCTTGCTGCTTTGGTTGGCATTGGTTTGGCCGCATTTGGTCTTTTGCTGATGATTGCTTTTGTTGCGCCAAAGGTTTTACCACGCGCCGAAACATGGAAGAACCGTATTGTCCACTTTATTTATCCTGACGATGAACAAAATAATCAGGTGTTGCAGTCGAAAATTGCAGTGGCCAGTGGAGGATTTTTTGGCAAAATGCCCGGTAACAGCACCCAGCGGAATTTTCTTCCTCACCCTTACTCCGATTTTGTTTACGCAATTATCATCGAGGAATATGGAATGGCAGGCGGTGTGACCATCGTTTTGATGTATCTGATTTTGTTTTTCAGGGCACTAAAAATTGCCAGACGATGCGATTTGAAATTTGGCAGTTTCCTGGTTATCGGAATCAGTTTTCTTCTGGTTTTCCAGGCCATGATTAATATGGGCGTGGCTGTAAACCTCCTTCCGGTTACCGGCCAGACGCTGCCTTTTGTTTCGATGGGAGGAACATCTTTTTGGTTTACCTGTCTCGGAATTGGGATGGTTTTGAGTGTGAGCCGTGCCGTACCCGAAAGTCAAAATGCACCCGAAAATGTGAAATATGCAGCAGCCTGAAATTAAAATATTGATCTCCGGAGGAGGAACCGGTGGCCACATTTTTCCGGCCATCGCCATTGCCGACGCCATTAAGCGTAAATCCGGCAGGGCCGATATTTTATTTGTGGGCGCAAAAGGTCGTATGGAAATGGATAAAGTTCCAATGGCCGGCTATCCCATCGAAGGACTGTGGATAAGCGGTTTCCAGCGCAATTTTACTTTAAAGAATTTGCTTTTTCCGCTAAAATTGGCGTTAAGCCTGATAGAATCAGGAAAAATCATCAACAGGTTTAAACCAGATGTGGTGGTTGGCGTTGGCGGTTACGCCAGCGGTGCAATTTGTAAAATGGCTGTAAAAAAGCATATTCCCGTGGTTTTGCAGGAACAGAATTCGTTTCCGGGAATTACCAATAAATTGCTCGCAAAAGATGCTGCAAAAATTTGTGTGGCTTATGATGGAATGGAAAGATATTTCCCCATCGAAAAATTGATAAAAACTGGTAATCCGGTGCGAAAAAATATGATCGACGTTGCAGGCAAACGCAACCAGGCTTTTGAGTTTTTTAAACTGGATACATCCAAACCAGTTGTTTTTATTGTTGGAGGAAGCCAGGGCGCCAAAGCAATCAACGAAGGTATCGATGAAAATCTGGGCCTTTTTGTCAAAAATAATCTTCAGCTCATCTGGCAGACCGGCAAATTGTACATCGAAAGGGCCAAATCAGCCATCAGCGAAAAAATTGAAGCTGGCTCACAAAAGGCCATTCTTGCTGTCGAATTTATCGAACGCATGGATCTGGCTTATGCTGCCGCTGATATTGTGGTTTCGAGAGCTGGGGCCATTGCCATTTCTGAGCTGTGTGCCGTTGGAAAACCCTGCATATTTGTGCCGTTGCCCACTGCCGCCGAAGACCATCAAACCAAAAACGCTTTGGCTTTGGTCGAAAAGCAGGCTGCTATTCATCTTCCAAACCACGAGGTATCGCAAAAACTTGGTGGGTTGGTGTTGGATCTTGCAAAAAATGAATCGAAAAGAACTGAGCTATCCGCCAATATTAAAAAGCTGGCGATAAGCAACTCGGATGATAAAATTGCTGATGAAATAATCAAAATAGCCGTGAAATAAGATGGTATTTAAAAACTTTGATAATATCTTTTTTATAGGAGCAGGAGGCATCGGAATGAGCGCCCTGGCACGCTATTTCAGGCTGATCGGTAAATCGGTTGCCGGCTATGACCGGACAAATACGCCGCTTACAAAAAAACTGGCCGGCGAAGGAATTTCTGTATTTTTTGATGATGACCCTGCGCTGATTCCTTCAAACTTTAAAAATTCTTCAACAACGTTGGTAATCTTAACTCCGGCAGTGAAGGCCGAAAACAAGATTTATCAATATTTTAGCAATAATGGCTTCGAAATTTTAAAACGTTCGGAGATTTTGGGGAAGATCACCGATAGTTTCTCAACAATTGCTGTAGCCGGAACACATGGTAAAACCACCGTTTCGACCATGATTGCACATCTTTTAACCCAATCAAAAATTGGTTGCACGGCTTTTTTAGGCGGGATTTCGAAAAATTACGGAACCAATTTTCTTTTTTCGGCCAAATCGAAATTTGCCGTTGCCGAAGCTGACGAATTCGACAGGTCGTTCCTCAGGCTCCATCCTTTGATGGCAGTGATTACTTCGGCTGATGCCGACCATCTGGATATTTATGGGTCGGCCACCGAAATGAAGGATGCGTTTTCTGCCTTTGCCGGGATGGTAAAACCTGAAGGCTTTTTATTGGTTAAAAAAGGATTGAATTTGAATTTGGATGGAGTTAAAGCCAGCGAAATCCTTACCTATGCCCTCGACGATAACCTTGCAGATTTTTATGCATCAAACATCATTACCAAAGCTGAAACAGCCACTTTTGATCTCCATTTTAAAGGTGTTAAAATTGCTGGTTTAAGGCTCGGAATTTCAGGATTGATGAATGTCGAAAACGCTGTGGCTGCCTGCACCTTTGCTTTAAAAACAGGAGTTTCGGAGGATGAGTTACGGTCAGGCCTAATGACCTTTAAAGGTATAAACCGTCGTTTCGATCTTCAGTTTAAATCAGAAAAAATTACCTACATCGATGATTACGCGCATCATCCTGAAGAAATCAGGGCGCTTGTGAAATCGGTGAGATCCGTTTATCCAGGAAAGAAAATCACCGGAATTTTCCAGCCGCATTTATTCACCCGGACAAGGGATTTTCAGGATGGTTTTGCCGAAACGCTGGGCATGCTCGACGAAGTCATCATTTTGGATATTTATCCGGCTCGTGAGAAGCCCATCGAAGGGGTTACCTCAGAAATTATTTTTAACAAGATTACGAATCCCAATAAATATTTATGTTCAAAAACTGATTTGCTGGCAGCACTTGAGCAACGACAACCGGAGGTTTTGTTGACGATTGGCGCAGGAGATATCGACCAACTGGTGGGTGCAATAAAGCAATGGCTGACGGATAACCAAAACCAAAAAAGCCTTTAGTATGAAAAAAATACTGCAAATATCAATATGGTTGCTGCTCTTTGCCGGGGTAATTGTTATCACCGGCTTTGCAATCACCGAAAAAAAATCGGTAAAATGCACAAAGCTCGATGTTTTCGTAAACGATGTGCAGCCTATAACATTCATCAATCAAACCGAAATTTACAGCATTATCCAGAAAAATTTCGGCACATTGCCAGGCCAGCTTTTGAAAAACATCAACACCGGTCAGATCGAAAATATCCTCGACAAGAATCCTTATATCGAGGACGCAAATGTTTACACCTCGCTGCTGGGTGAAATCACGATTGATGTTACACGCGAAAAACCGCTGGTGAGGATTATAAACAGCGTGAATGAGAGTTATTATTTGTCGCATAATGGCAAGCCGATGCCCGTAAAAGAAGGCTTTACTTACCGGGCAATTCTGGCTTCCGGCTTTATCAGCGACAATTACAGCAATATTATGTACCGGACATTTTCATGCGATTCGGGCAATGTTTTTTGTAAAGATGTGCTTTCAAAGATTCACAGGCTGGCCGGTGTAATCGAAAAGGATAAATGGCTCAATGAAGTTATCGAGCAAATTTATGTAAACCAGGAAGGCGACATTGAACTCGTGCCGGCAAAAGGCGATTTCCTCATTATATTAGGCGGAGTCGAAGATCTTGAAGTCAGGCTTGAAAACCTGAAGGCCTTCTATTGCGCAGGATTGCCAAAGTTTGATAAAGAGAAACTTGAAAGTATAAATCTGAAATTTAAGAACCAGGTAGTTTGTAAAAAATCTCAAAAAATATGGAATCAGGAAACATTATAGTAGGCTTGGATATCGGAACTACAAAAATTGCTGCCATCGTTGGCAGAAGGTCAGAACATGGTAAAATCGACATACTTGGTCATGGAAAAACCGAATCAATAGGTGTTAAGAGAGGCGTAGTTTCCAACATCGAAAATACTGTTCAATCAATAAAAACTGCCGTTGAGGAAGCCGAACAAAAATCGGGTGTCGAAATTAAATATGTTAATGTGGGCATTGCCGGCCAGCACATAAAAAGTGTGCAGCACCGCGGAAACATGATTCGCGAAAACGGTGAAATCGAAATCAGTCAAAATGATATTGATAGCCTGCTGCACAGCATGTATAACCTGAATATGAGTCCGGGCGAAGAAATCATTGATGTGATTCCGCAGGAATACATCGTCGATGGCGAAAAGGAAATCAGGCAGCCGGTAGGGATGCTTGGGAATAAGCTGGAGGCAAATTTTCACATCATCATCGGCCAGACAACTGCGGCTAAAAACATTTATAAATGCGTTAAAAAAGCCGGTTTGGAGGTCGTTGATCTGATTCTGGAACCCATCGCTTCATCTGTTGCTGTGCTCAGTGAAGAGGAAAAAGAAGCCGGAGTTGTGCTGGTTGATATCGGTGGAGGAACTACCGATATTGCGATTTTTCAGGATGGCATTATCCGCCATACCGCAGTAATTCCTCTGGGTGGCGATGTTATTACCGAGGATGTTAAAGAAGGCTGTACAATCATCCGTAAACATGCCGAGGAGTTGAAAGTAAAATTTGGTTCGGCACTGGCCAACGAAAATAAAGACGAGGAAATCGTTGCCATCCCTGGTCTGAGAGGACGTGCCCCCAAGGAAATCAGCCTCAAGAACCTGGCAAGCATAATCCAGGCCCGTATGGAAGAGATTGTGGAGCACATTTATTATGAAATCAAAAATTCGGGATATGAGAAAAAACTCATTGCCGGAATTGTACTTACCGGTGGTGGCGCACTTTTGCGTCATGCAGCTCAGCTTACCGAGTTTATGACCGGAATAGACACCAGAATCGGATATCCTAACGAGCATCTCGCCAAAGATGTCCCCGCCGAAATGGCCAGCCCGATGTATGCCACCGGAATTGGTTTGGTTATCGAAGGATTGGAGCGATTTGAAAGGCAAAGTGTGCGCGAATCGAATGAGATTGTTGATGGTGGAAAAGCTCAAAAAAAAGGCAAGGAAAAGAAAGAAAGGAAGCCAATTAGTTTTCTTAAAAAAATCCAGGACTTCTTTGAAAACGATCCGGCTTAAAACTTACTAAAAACTATTCCTAAATAGCTGTAAAACAATAATATGGATGGTTGATAAATACTGAATGACATAAATATAATCAAGATAGAAAAATAGTAATATTACCACAAAATTATAGGAGCAAAAGTTATGAAAGACTTACTGGCATTTGATTTACCCAAGCAAAAATCTTCCATCATCAAAGTACTTGGTGTGGGTGGAGGAGGAAGCAATGCTGTAACACACATGTTTAAGCAAGGGATTAAAGGTGTCGATTTTATTATTTGTAATACCGATTCTCAGGCCATGGATACAAGCCCGATTCCCAACAAAATTCAGCTTGGCGAAAGTGGACTTGGCGCTGGTGCAATACCGGATGTTGGCCGTGATTCCGCCGAGCGGAAAGCAGAGGAAATTAAGGGGATTTTGAATAATGCGACCAAAATGTTGTTTATTACCGCCGGAATGGGCGGAGGAACCGGAACAGGTGCCGCTCCGGTTATCGCAAAAATAGCCCGTGAGATGGGGATTTTAACCGTTGCCATTGTAACGATTCCTTTCATGTTCGAAGGCCGGAAAAGAAGATTGCAGGCCGAAAAAGGTATCGAAGAATTACGCAAACAGGTTGACACACTCCTGATTATCAGCAACGAAAAATTGCGCGAAATTCACGGAAACCTGAAACTCTCCGAAGCTTTTGGCAGAGCCGATGACATTTTAACGATAGCAGCAAAAGGGATTGCCGAAATTATAACCGTTACGGGTTATATCAACGTCGATTTTGAAGATGTTAAAACTGTAATGAAAGACAGTGGAACAGCCATCATGGGTTCTGCAATTGCCGAAGGCCCTGATCGTGCCCGCGTTGCTGTTGAGCATGCCATGTCGTCGCCATTACTCAACGACAATAAAATTATCGGCGCAAGCAATATATTGCTGTATGTTACATCGGGTAAGGATGAAATTACCTTTGATGAGGTCACCGAAATTACCGATTACATTCAGCGCGAAGCCGGTCAGAGTGCCGAAATTATCTGGGGCAATGGCTATGATGAATCCTTGGGCGAAAAAATCAGCATAACACTTATTGCAACCGGATTTGAAGCACCCGAAGTAATCGATCAGTCCACATTTAATAAAGAGGTAAAGAAGACTATTTTTAACTTGAATGAGACAATTTCTGATGAAGCGGAAAAACCAGTCGAAATTGTACCGGTAGAAATCAGGAGATTTGAATCCGAAATTCCTGAAAAATTCAACGTTCCACAGCCTTCGATCGTTGAAGAACCATCCGAAATATTTAGTTTCGAGTTGAAAGCTGTTGAACCTGTCGCTGAGATTTCAAAAGCACCCGAAGTCGAAGAAATTACCGAAATCACGCTTATCAGAAGGGAAAAGCCTGCTGAAGCAAAAACGAATTCCGGATTTGACTTTAATAATAGCCACAGCAACGAAATTGTTTTGTTCGACGCATCGGAAGAGTCTGAAAAGTCGGTGAATCATGAAAATGCCCACTTGCCAAAAGTTGAAGTCTATTCGAAAAGTACAACAAATAATGGCGGTCTGAGAATTAGCCGTACTGTTGGGGGTTTTCAGAGAATAACAGAAACACCAAAAGAATTGAACACCCAGCATAACCAGGAAGCCGAGATGGAGAAAAAGGCAGACGAACGGGTAAGAAAACTTCGCGAAATGAGCCTGAAGCTTGATGTACCTGGTGACCTGGAGGCAATTGAGTCAGTTCCGGCATACAAACGGAAAAATGTGGAACTCAACCAGGTAGCTCCTTCTTCAGAATCGGGATTTGCAAGGTTTTCACTTGCCGACGACACCGAAGAAAAACCAGCAATCAGGAGTAACGAAAACAGTTTTCTTCACAACAAACCTGATTGATGTACATAAATAATTGTAAATTGAAATTTAAAAAGTCATCATCATGAGTTTAGCTGAAATAATTAACGACGACATCAAAAAAACGATGCTGGCTCGCGATAGCCGGAAGTTAGAAGCCCTCAGAGCCATAAAGGCAGCTTTGTTAATTGCAAAGACCGGGAAAGATGCAGGTTCGGGTGAAATTCCTGAAGATATCGAATTGCAGCTTTTACAAAGGTTGGTCAAGCAGCGCAAAGAATCGGCAGAGATTTATAAATCCCAAAACCGGCCCGATCTGGCTGAGGACGAGCAATTCCAGTCTTCCATTATCGAGGCTTATTTGCCTGAACAAATGAGTCCGGACGAATTGCGAAACATTATCAAAACCATCATCGGGCAGGTAGGTGCAAGCAGTATTAAAGATATGGGCAAGGTGATGGGTCTGGCTTCGAAACAACTGGCAGGAAAGGCTGACAACAAGGCGATTTCGTTAGTTATCAAGGATTTATTACAGGTTTAAGAAAATTTTACGGTAAGTAATCCTCCTGAGGTAATCTAAATTTTTCATTTTTTTT
>CAYOWJ010000010.1:0-9084 GCA_964407625.1 uncultured Lentimicrobiaceae bacterium | reverse complement strand
AATTATGCCTTTACCAAAAACTCCTTCGCTTTCTCAAAAGCCTTTTCGATGCCTGCAGGATTTTTGCCGCCGGCAGTGGCAAAATGTGGTTGTCCGCCGCCGCCGCCCTGAATTTCTTTAGCAATTTCGCGAATAATCTGGCCTGCATTAAGGCCTTTTTCATGATTCAGATTTTCGGAGATCATCACCGTGAGGTTGGCCTTGCCATCGCTGATGTTGCCAAGAACCAAAAACATATTTTCAACAATGTCTTTCATCATGTAGGCCAGGTCGCGGGCGGTTTGTGCGTCACCATCAAGTTTGTGGGCGATAAAGTTTACGCCGTTGATTGCTTCTGCCTGGTTTTTCAGATCATATTTTAAAGAAGCCACCTTTTCGCGATTCATCTCCTCGATTTGTTTTTCGAGCAATTTTTTCTCGTCAACCAATTGCTGGGCTGCCTTGACGAGGTCTTTCTGATTTTTGAAAACTTCCTGCAATTGCTTCATCGTGGTTTCCTGCTCCTGCAACAAATGCTCAACCTGGTCGGCGGTGATGGCTTCAATTCTCCTGATTCCTGCGGCAATGGCGGCCTCCGACACAATTTTAAACATCCCGATCTGACCTGTTGCCGGAACGTGTGTTCCTCCGCAAAGTTCAATCGAAAAGGCTGGGTCGAAAGTAATCATCCGGACAAATTCGCCATATTTTTCGCCAAACAAAGCCGCGGCACCCTGGGCTTTTGCCTCGTCAACCGGTACATTACGTTGCTCATTTAAAACAATGTTTTCACGGATTTTACGGTTCACGATTTGTTCAACCTGCCTGATTTCTTCTTCGCTCATTTTTGAGAAATGTGAAAAGTCGAAGCGCAGGCGGTTTTCGTCAACCTGGGAGCCTCTTTGCTCGACATGATTTCCCAGAACCTGTTTCAATGCAGCGTGCATCAGGTGCGTGGCGCTGTGATTATTCATGGTGAGCCGGCGTTTTCCGGCATCAACTTTAGCGTTGAATGTTGCCGAAAGATCAGTTGGAAGTTTATCGGTAATATGGATTATCAGGTCGTTTTCTTTTTGGGTGTCCTGAATTTCGATTTTTTCAAGTTCATTTTCCAAAACACCGTTATCTCCAACCTGTCCGCCGGATTCGGCGTAAAAAGGAGTCCGGTTGAGAACAATCTGGAAAAATTCGGTCTTCTGGTTTTTTACTTTTCTAAAACGCAGTATTTCAACCTCGGCCTCTAAAAGTTCGTAACCTAAAAACGCTGTTTTTTCTTCACTTTTATCAATAATCACCCAATCATCGGTATTAATGGTAGCTGCCTGACGCGAACGATTTTTTTGTTCTTCGAGGCCAGCGCTAAAACCTGACATGTCGACCGACAGGCCTTTTTCGCGGGCCATGAGTTGTGTAAGATCTACCGGGAAGCCAAAAGTATCGAATAACTCGAAAGCAAAAGTGCCGTCGATGATTGTTTTGTCGGGGTTGCTGTCGGTGTACTGCTCAAAACGTTTGATCCCTTGCGACAGGGTGCGTAAAAAGGAATGTTCTTCTTCCGAAATCACCTTCCTGATAAGGATTTGCTGGCTTTTCAATTCGGGGAAAAAATCGCCCATTTCATCAACCAGGACAGTAACAAGGTGGGTGATAAAAGGTTCTTTCAAATCCAGGAAAGTATAGCCATAACGCACGGCACGCCTCAAAATGCGGCGGATTACATAGCCTGCTTTGTTGTTCGATGGAAGCTGACCATCGGCAATGGCGAAACTTATCGCACGCAAATGGTCGGCGATAACGCGCATGGCAATATCAGCTTTGATTTCGGTGCCGTAAACTTTTCCTGCAATTCGTGCGATTTCCTGAATAATGGGTTGGAAAACATCGGTGTCGTAGTTCGATTTTTTGCCCTGAAGTGCCATGGTGAGGCGCTCGAAACCCATGCCGGTATCGACATGTTTGGCTGGCAACTGAACCAGTTTCCCGTCGGATTTGCGGTTAAATTCGATAAATACCAGGTTCCAGATTTCGATAACCAGCGGATGGTCGTTGTTAACGAGGTCGCGGCCTGAAATGACTTTCTTTTCTTCTTCGCTTCTGATGTCGATGTGGATTTCGGAGCATGGTCCGCAAGGCCCTGATTCGCCCATTTCCCAGAAGTTATCTTTTTTTGAACCATATAAAATACGCTCTTTCGGGACATATTTTAACCAAAATTCAAAGGCTTCGTTATCCGGTTCCAGCCCGTCGGTTTTATCGCCGCCAAAAACCGTAACATAAAGGTTTTCTTTGGTGATGCCATAAACTCCGGTGAGCAGTTCCCAGGCCCATTCGATGGCTTCTTTCTTAAAATAGTCGCCAAACGACCAGTTGCCAAGCATTTCGAACATGGTATGGTGGTAGGTGTCGTGACCAACTTCCTCGAGGTCGTTGTGTTTGCCCGAAACCCGGAGGCATTTTTGAGTATCAGCGATTCTTGGAAATTTTACCGGCGAATTGCCCAGGAAGATGTCTTTAAACTGGTTCATCCCGGCATTTGTAAACATCAGGGTAGGGTCGTTTTTGACGACCATCGGCGATGATGAAACTATTTTATGTTGCTTATTTTCAAAAAATTCGAGAAAAGTTTTACGGATTTCTGCAGATTTCATACAAGTCGGATTATTTACAACGAATGATTTTATAAATTTTTAAGTGCTGCAAAAGTAGTTTTTTTGCTTAATTTTGCTGCTATAACTAAATTGCTGCTTATAAATTAAATATGGCGAAGCCTAAATTTTTTTTTAATCATCATACTTTATCATTCGAAAAAGTAGAGCGCTCCATCCGGAAACAACTTAGCAAAGGCTTTGTTTTTTTTATGGTTTTGGTGGCTTACTCGGTTGTGGTCGTATTTTTTGCCTTTAATTATTTTGATTCTCCAAAAGAAAAAGGTTTAAAACGCGAGATTTCACAGATGCGTTTTCAATATGATGTTTTAAACGATCGCATGGACGACCTGGTTAAAGTTATGGACGATTTGCAGGATCGCGACGATAACATTTACCGTATTATCTTTGAAGCCGAACCAATCCCGGGGTCCACCAGAAAAGCAGGTTTTGGAGGCGCCGATCGCTACTCAAAACTGGACGGTTATAAAAATTCCGATATTCTCATCGAAACCACCAAAAAACTCGATCAGATTACCAGCCAGATGGTTGTTCAATCCAGATCATTTGACGATGTGCTGAAAATGGCCATGAACAAAGCCACATTTCTGGCGTCAATACCGGCTATCCAACCTGTGAGTAACAAGGATATGAAGCGATTATCTTCCTATTTCGGTTATCGGATTGACCCTTTTTATAAAGTCACCAAATTACATGAAGGTGTTGACTTTTCGGCACCCGTTGGAACAGAAGTTTTCGCAACAGGCGATGGTGTTGTCAGAGGTATCCAGGAGTCGAGGCATGAATATGGAAATCATGTGGCGATTGATCATGGTTTTGGTTTCATGACATTTTATGCCCATCTTAGCAAAATACTTGTAAAAAATGGCCAAAAAATAGCACGCGGACAGGTAATAGGTCTTGTTGGAAATACTGGCAAATCAACGTCTCCACACCTGCATTATGAAGTCAGGAAAAATGGAAGAGCAATTAATCCGATCAACTATTTCTTCAACGATATCACCCCCGAAGAATACGAACGAATTCTTGAACTTTCGTCCCGGACCGAACAAACCATGGATTAAGAATTCCGGGCTTTTCTACCAGACAAACGCATCACCATCCATCCATTTTCCCTGGATTTTCATCACCTGTTCGATAATATCCCTCACGCATCCTTCGCCACCTTTGAAATGCGAAATGTAATGGGCGAGCGCCTTTATTTCTTCCGCAGCATCCGAGGGACAGGTAGCCACGCCGGCAACTTTCATGATCTGAAAATCCGGAATATCATCGCCCATGAAAAGTACCTCATTATTTTGTATGTTATTCTTTTCGAGATAATCGTGATAAACATGAATTTTGTGTTCGACACCAATAAAAATATCCGTAATGTTCAATCCAGACAGCCTTTTTCGCATGGCTTCCGATTTTCCGCCCGAAATAATGGCGATGCGGTAACCCTTTTTAACTGCCAGTTGTAAAGCATAGCCATCCTTAACATTGGCGGTGCGCAACTGATCGCCACTTTCGGTTAAAAGCACGGTTCCGTTTGTAAAAACACCATCATAATCAAAAATGAAGGTGGTAATGTTTTTCAGGAGTTCTTTGTAATTTCTGACGCCCATAATTATTTTTATAAAAAGTAGATTTATGAAAAGTGCTGATTAGCTTTTTTTGATGGATGATTTTGAGATTTGCTCGCTGATGAGTTGATAGATTTTTTGGATTTCAGGCTCATCTTTCAGCATGCCGAGGTGTTTTAAAATCACCTTATTGTCGTTGCGGATGGCTGGCCCTGTTTGTGCTTTACGCGGATTTTGCTGTTGTATTTTTTCGGCAGTTTCACGGATTAAAGGGTGCAAAATATCAAATGAAATGTCGTTTTTGTCAAGGATTTCTTCACCCAGGGCATACATGTAATTTGTAAAATTATTTACAAAAACCGCTGCCAGATGAATCCGGGATCGCTCGAAGGAATTGATGAACCTGACATCATTTGAAATTTTAGAGGCAACATCAGCCAGGCAGAGCCTGGTTTCGATATCCGAAGCTTCGATGCAAACCGGGATAACCGAAAAATTGGCTTCCCTGAATTTTGAAAAAGTCTGAAGCGGATAAAAAACCCCAAAACTGCCTGATGATTTTTGTAAGATGTCCATCCCAACGGCGCCAGAGGTGTGCGCAACAATACCTTGAACGGGTTTTATTTTTGAGATAATTTCACCGATGGCATCATCGGGAACGGAAACCAGGTACAGACCGGCATCAGGAACGATTTCTGTGAAATCAGAAATAGCCCGGGCATTAATTGTTGCAGCTAAACTTTCGGCTGATTTTTGAGTCCGGCTCAATACCTGAACGATTTTGAATCCTTTCAGAAACAGCGTTTTGCCAAGTTGTGTTGCCACATTTCCGGCACCGATCAGTACTATTTTGTCGACTGGCATAAAAAAAGGTTAAAGGGATTTTAGTTCCGAGATTGCCTGCAGCGGGTTTGCCGAAGCAAAGATTGCATTTCCGACAACCAGAACATCGGCACCAGCCTCAACAAGCCGGGGAGCATTTTCACGATTTACACCTCCATCAACCTCGATCAACACCTCGCACGATTTTTTAAGAATCAAGTCTTTAAGCCTCGAAATTTTTGCATACGAATTTTCGATGAATTTCTGCCCGCCAAAACCCGGATTTACCGACATCACGAGTACCTGGTCAATTTCGGGAAGGATGTCTTCGAGCAAAAAAATGTTGGTGTGGGGGTTTATCACCACGCAAGCCTGCATGCCAAGTTTTTTAATCAAATTTACAGTCCGGTGAAGATGGATGTCGGCCTCAAGATGAATGCCGAGCCTGTCGGCGCCACATTCCCGGAATTTCTCAATATAATTTGAGGGGTTTACAATCATCAGATGTACGTCGAGGGGCTTGGTGGAAACGCGTGCAATTTGTTCGATCAGCGGAAAACCGAAGGAAATGTTTGGAACAAAAACGCCATCCATAATATCGAGGTGCAGCCAATCGGCATGGCTTTGGTTGATCATTTCGATTTCGGACCGGAGGTTTAATAAATCAGCGGTTAATATCGAAGGTGCAATTAAATGGTTCATTCGTAATTATTTTCAAAAATGCATAAAAGAAAAGTGCAGGTATTCGGATGGGGCCTGCACTTTTGGTATTCGTCAGTTTTTTTATTCGCCCAGATAAGATTTTAAAAGGTTGCTGCGCGAAGTCTGTTTTAGTCGTTTGATGGCTTTTTCTTTGATCTGGCGCACTCTTTCACGGGTGAGGTCAAATTTTTCGCCAATTTCTTCCAAAGTCAGCGGGTATTTTCCATCGAGGCCAAAATAAAGACGGAGTACTTCGGCTTCCCGGGATGTTAATGTTGAAATAACACGTTCGACTTCTTTTCGCAGGGATTCGTAAAGGAGGCCTTTTTCGGGTGTTGGGCCGTCTTCATGTTTCATCACGTCAAGCATGGTATTTTCTTCGTCCTGAACCATGGGTGCGTCCATCGAAACGTGTTTGCCGGCGTTTTTGAGAATATCTTTTATCTCGGTGGTTTTTAAATCCATTTTTTCGGCAATCTCTTCAATTTCAGGAGTTCTTCCCAATTCCTGCTCGAGAAGGATGATTACTTTATTTACACGGTTCAGGACACCAATTTTATTTAAAGGCAGCCTTACGATGCGTGATTGTTCGGCAAGCGCCTGTAAAATAGACTGACGGATCCACCAGACTGCATAAGAAATGAATTTAAATCCGCGGGTTTCGTCGAAGCGCTGTGCGGCTTTAATCAGGCCAAGATTGCCTTCGTTGATGAGATCGGGGAGGCTGAGGCCCTGGTTTTGGTATTGTTTTGATACAGATACCACAAAACGAAGGTTAGCCTTCGTAAGTCTTATCAGGGCGTCATGATCGCCATGTTTGATCCTTTGGGCAAGGATAACTTCTTCTTCGGCAGTGATTAAATCGACACGGCTGATTTCGTGAAGATATTTATCAATGGAAGTGGTTTCCCTGTTTGTGACTTGTTTTGTAATTTTTAATTGCCTCATAATTTAATTTTTAAGAAATAATCAAAAAATGAAAGTAAAATTCTATAGTGATTGTTCGATCACTATAGAATTTACGCATCCGCAAAATACAAACCTGGAAACCACTTCCTGTGGTTAAAAACCTATAGATATTTTAGTTTAGCGTCGGAACGGGCGATTTGGTCTGTCGCCACCTCTATCGCCTCTATCGCCTCTATCACCCCTGTCATTGCCTCTGTCGCCACCTCTGCTGTCGCCACGTCTGTCCTGTTGGTCATCGCCTTCAGTACGTGGAGGACGGGGTAATAGTGCTTTACGCGAAAGTTTGAGTTTTCCGGTTTTACCATCAACTTCGATGAGTTTAACCTGAACCCGTTCACCAACTTTGAGCACTTCTTCAACTGTTTGTATTTTTCTCCATTCAATCTCCGAAATATGAAGTAAGCCTTCTTTTCCGGGAAGAATTTCAACAAAAGCACCAAATTGTGTAATATTTTTTATTTTGCCTTCGTAAACTTCACCAATTTCCGGAATAGCAATTATTGATCTGATCCGGTCTTTGGCAGCTTCGATGGATGATTTATCAATAGCCACGATATCCACAACACCGATGTTTCCAACTTCTTCGATAACAATGGTCGAA
The DNA here is from genome assembly GCA_964407625.1 of uncultured Lentimicrobiaceae bacterium. GTDB lineage: Bacteria > Bacteroidota > Bacteroidia > Bacteroidales > 4484-276 > CAJATL01. The sequence goes on along the minus strand of CAYOWJ010000010.1, from coordinate 1,780 downwards.
TTGGTATCCCGCTGGATTTCCTGAATGATTTTTCCTCCGGGTCCGATAATTGCGCCGATAAATTCTTTAGGCACAGTCATTTGTTCGATACGTGGAACGTGAGGTTTGTAGTCTTCACGTGGTTCGCTGATGGTTTTTTCCATTTCGCCAAGGATGTGCAATCTTCCGCGGCGCGCCTGTTCAAGGGCTTCTTCCATAATCTCGTACGAAAGGCCATCAACTTTAATATCCATCTGGCAGGCAGTAATCCCATCGCGTGTTCCGGTAACTTTAAAATCCATATCACCCAGGTGGTCTTCATCACCCAGAATGTCCGAAAGTACAGCGTGTTTTCCGGCTTTTGTATCTGTAATCAAACCCATCGCGATTCCTGAAACAGGTTTCGAGATTTTTACGCCGGCATCCATTAAAGCAAGGGTACCACCGCAAACGGTTGCCATCGACGATGAGCCGTTCGATTCGAGGATATCCGAAACTATGCGCACGGTGTAAGGATTTGCTGAACCCTCCGGGATGACAAATTTTAAGGCACGGAGGGCAAGATTTCCGTGGCCGATTTCGCGGCGGCTGGTGCCCCGGTTTTGTTTTACTTCACCGGTCGAAAATGAAGGGAAATTATAATGAAGGATGAAATCATTTTTTCCTTCAAGCACTACGCCATCAATAACCTGCTGGTCTAATTTTGTTCCCAAAGTTACGGTAACGAGCGATTGTGTTTCGCCACGGGTAAACAATGCTGAACCGTGTGCTGCGGGCAGGAAATCAACTTCGCTCCAGATTGGGCGGATTTCGTCGAGTTTGCGGGCATCGATGCGGGTACGTTCGTCTAAAATGAAATTCCTTACAGCAAGTTTTTCAACGTCATGATAATATCGGCCAATCATTGCGGCTTTTTCTTTAGCTTCTTCTTCGGGGAGTGTCGCGATAAATTCGTCTTTAATTGCTTTAAACATGTCGCTGCGCTCATGTTTTGAAGTCCCTTTTTTGGCAACAGCGTAAATCTTATCATAAAGCTCCGATTGGATTCTTTCTTTGAGTTCCGGATCGTTAACTTCGTGGTTGTATTCGCGTTTTGGAGAAGCTTTTTCGACCATTGCAGCAAGTTCGATCTGCATCTGGCATTGCATTTTTATTACTTCATGGGCGCGTTTAATCGCATCGAGCATATCTTTTTCGGTAACTTCCTTCATCTCTCCTTCAACCATCATAATATTGTCGGCAGTAGCGGCAACCATGATGTCGATGTCGGATTCTTCGAGTTTATCGATGGATGGATTGATGACGAAATTGCCTTGATAACGGGCAACGCGGACTTCTGAAATCGGTCCGTTAAAAGGAATATCTGAAACTGCGATAGCGGCAGATGCGGCAAGGGCAGCGAGTGCGTCGGGGGCTACATTTTTATCACCCGAAATCAGGGTAATCTGAACCTGGGTTTCGGCATGGTAATTATCTGGGAAAAGCGGACGAAGCGCACGATCAACGAGGCGGGCAATCAGAATTTCATATTCTGAAGGCCTGGCTTCACGTTTAAAAAATCCTCCCGGAAATCTTCCGGTAGAAGCATATTTTTCCTGATATTCAACAGTGAGAGGCATAAAATCAACATTCTCCTTGGCCTCTTTGTTCGAAACTACGGTTGCCAGCAACATGGTGTTGCCTTGTTTTACAACCACAGCGCCATCAGCCTGGCGTGCAAGCCTGCCGGTTTCGATGGAAATCTCTGTACCATCAGGCATTTCGAACCTTTTTACAATTGCATTATTTGACATTTTTTACT
>CAYOWJ010000009.1:24878-31898 GCA_964407625.1 uncultured Lentimicrobiaceae bacterium | reverse complement strand
AAAAAAAAACCTAACTCCGCTTTTTGGCAGGGTTAGGTTTTTAATTCAATTTGGAGAAAAATCTGTTTTCTCTTTCTAAATTTCCTTTGTGTTCTCCGTGTCTCCGTGTTAAAAACCAAATCGGATTAACTATTCATCGAAATGAGGAATTCTTCGTTGGTTTGGGTAAAACGCATTTTATCTTTCAAAAATTCCATGGCTTCGAGTGGATTCATGTCGGCCAGGTGATTTCTAAGAATCCAGACCCTTTGGAGCATTTCTTTATCAAGCAGCAAATCGTCACGGCGTGTGCTTGAAGCAACGATATCGATAGCCGGGTAAATACGCTTGTTCGAAAGTTTGCGATCGAGCTGAAGTTCCATGTTGCCGGTTCCCTTGAATTCCTCAAAAATAACTTCGTCCATTTTTGAGCCTGTATCGATGAGTGCAGTCGAAATAATGGTCAGCGAACCTCCATTTTCGATCTGACGGGCTGCGCCGAAGAAACGTTTTGGTTTATGAAGCGCATTGGCCTCAACACCACCCGAGAGCACTTTTCCGGAAGCCGGCGAAACTGTGTTGTAAGCGCGTGCAAGCCTGGTGATCGAGTCGAGCAGAATCACAACGTCGTGGCCACATTCGGTTAAACGCTTGGCTTTTTCGAGAACAATATTTGCAATTTTAACATGCTTTTCGGCGGGTTCGTCAAAGGTTGAAGCGATAACTTCGGCCCTTACACTGCGTTCCATGTCGGTAACCTCCTCGGGACGTTCGTCGATGAGTAAAACGATCATGTAAACATCGGGATGATTGTAGGCGATGGCGTTGGCAATTTCTTTCAGAAGCACGGTTTTACCGGTTTTTGGCTGCGCCACGATCAGTCCGCGCTGACCCATGCCTATCGGGGTAAACATGTCGATAACGCGGGTTGAGATTGTTTCGCCCGGATGACCTGTAAGCCTGAATTTTTTCTCAGGGAAAAGTGGTGTAAGAAAATCGAACGGAATCCTGTCGCGGACTTCGTCGGGGTCACGGCCATTAATTTCTTCGACTTTGATGAGCGGGAAATATTTTTCTCCATCTTTTGGAGGCCTGATGCTGCCGCGAACGGTGTCACCGGTTTTGAGTCCAAAAAGTTTAATCTGCGATTGAGAAACATAAATATCGTCGGGCGAATTGAGATAATGATAATCGGACGATCTCAGAAATCCATAGCCGTCAGGCATAATTTCGAGCACACCCTCACTTACAACAATACCTTCAAATTCGAAAGCATACGAATCGCGCTTACGACCTTGTTGCGGAGGAGCCTGGAAAGGTTTTCTGGGTTGATTATCTTTTGCTGATTTGTCTTCTCCAACTACTTTTTCGTCTCCATCTACTTTTTCGGCTTCAACACGTTTTTCAGGAACCTGACGCTTTTCCTGACGTGGCTCCTCGCGGCGTTCCTCTTTGCGTGCCTCTCTTTTCACTTCTTTGGGTTCTTCCCTCACTGCCTTTTTCTCTTCGACTTGTTCCGAAGTCTCGGCTTTTCTGGGCTCCCATAATGTTGTTCTAGGGAAATCTGCAAAAAGATCGGCCTTTTTTGCGATTTTATTTTTTTGATCCAGCTCAAGTTTTGTAGCTGCTTTTTCTTCTTTGAGTGATGATGTCGAAAAATCACCACTTGCACTCGATGCCAGTTTTTCTTTAACCGGACCAACAGGAATATCAGGGCCAATTCTCCTTCGCTTGGTTCGCGACTTGCTGTCTTCCTCCGATTCGTCGGTTTTCGACTCAACCGGGGCACTTAAAGCTTGTTTATCAAGAATTTTAAACACCAAATCCTGCTTTTTAAGTGTATTGAATTTCTCAATACTCAGGTTTTTGGCAATTTCTTTTAATTCCTGAAGTAGCTTTCCGTTAAGCTCGATAATATCGTACATTTATTCTTGTATTAAATTTAGTTTTCTTTTAATTTTTGAATTGCATGAATGATCATTCATTACATCGCCTGAACAGAATAAAAACTTATGATGATTTGGAATTTGGTTCGGAAGCCTTAATCTGTCCTGGCTTTGAAGTTAAGTTGAAACGGATAACAGAATTTTATTATTCAATATTAAAATTTGAGTTTTGATTCGAACGACATTTTGTAATGAATACAAACATTTGAAATGAGGATGCAAATGTAAATATTTCTTTCGAAACAAAGCGAAGTTTTTTGATGCCATAAATTTAGATCATTTTTCATGCAACATGACTATTTTTCAAAACCAAATGATTTTATCTTTGCACCCGTTCGGTTTAAATCTAAAAACTTACAAAAATGATTCAACGTTTACAATCTGTTTTCCTTTTATTAGCCGCCATTCTGGGGATCGTCATATTTTTATTCCCCATCGCCACTTACCTTTCGGATATTGCCTTTTTCAAGTTTTTTATCTGTTCGGTCCGCGATTATTCCCGCCAGCCTTTCGGCGATGAAGCAACACAAGTCAAGCAATTCCCGATGGTTTACACCTCAATACTTGCTGTTTTGCAACTGATTATTGCAGTGTTGGCACTTGTTACCATTTTTAAATTCCGCAATCGCAGTTTACAAATCAGGCTCAATTATTTAAACATTTTTTTGAGTGTTTTGTTGGTTGGCGGCATTTTTTATTATTCCACCATGCTCGAAAAACAATACGAAATTATTCCTCAATATGGCGTTGGTGGCTTGTTTCCGCTGGTTTCGATTATCCTGCTGTTTCTGGCAAATCATTTCATCCAGAAGGATGAAAAGCTCATTCGTTCGGCCGACCGGTTAAGGTAAGCCTTAATATCTTTGTTTTTCGTAAATTTCGAGGTCTTTAATCGCTGTCCCATCTATCGAAAACCTTACCATTGTGATAACCTGGTGCATTCCATAATTCCCGGCTGCACCGGGATTGATGTGCAGGAGTTCGTTTTTCTGATCGTAAATCACCTTTAAAATATGTGAGTGGCCACAAACGAATAACCCGGGTTTTTCACGCTGGATGATTTCGCGGGCCTGGGTGCTGTATTTTCCGGGATATCCGCCGATGTGAATCATAAAAACCTTTAATTGCTCAACCTCAAAAATCAGGGTTTCAGGATAGGATAGTCGTACTTCGTGCCCGTCGATATTTCCATAAACTCCCCTGAAAGGCTTGAAAGCGCTCAGTTTGTCGGCAACCTGAATGTTCCCGAAGTCGCCGCAATGCCATATTTCGTCACAATCTTTAAAAAAAGTAAATGTTTGATCAGGGAAACCTCCGTGAGTATCCGACAAAATCCCGATTCTCTTCATAAAATATTAGATCTGATTTGCATTATTTGCGGGAACATATTTCTGGTTTTCAAAATCCTGCAGGTTAAAAGTGATGGTCAGCGTCATTTTCGTCCGGACAGCCATGCCGTTTTTAACACCAGGCATCCATTTCAAAAGATTCAAAAGCCGGATGGCTTCCTGATTGCAGCCGGCGCCAACGCCATTAATGATTTTTATATTCGAAATTCGCCCCGACGTCTCAACAACAAATAATACGCTTACCACACCCGAAATATTCTGTTTGATGGCATCTTTCGGATAGGTCATATTTTTGATAATAAAACTGCTGAAATTCATTCCTTTGGCGTCATAAACCGGTTTTGGCTGTTTGTCGAGACGAGCGGCTTCGTAAACTTTGGTTGAAGGATCAACCGGTTCAAAAGGAAATTTAAAACTGCTGTACCCGCGATGATCCGTCATCCGGTGGTATTTTTTAATATTAAATTCGATTTCGATCTCATTGTCTTCATCTAAACTCATCCCGCGATACTCGGCTGGGTCCCAAAGCAGCAAACCCAGCAAACGCAATGCTTCGGCATCAATTTCGGGACTGACCGATTGTTTTACCTTAGGATTAATCATTTCACCATCCTTCGTCACAACAAAAGTGAGTATTACCGTACCCTCGGTGTTATCCTGCAAAGCTTTATCGGGATAAACCATTTCTGCCTTTAAAAAATCCTTCAATTGCGGCTTGCCGCCATAATTTTCGGCATGGGTCATTGTTTGCGAAAAGATGTCAGTCCAAAACATCAACATCATCAAAAACAGGGCTGCTAATTTTAATGTTTTCATTGCAGTAGATTTTTGTCCTTTTTAAAACCAGCGTAAAGTTATTCTTTTTATAGTTACCCCGTGCCACTCCTGCAATTTCCATCCAACAATATTCATAAAGATCAAACTCCGATTTTATTTTTACTTTTATTGCAAAATTTAACGATGGAATTTGCATTTTTAATTGCCGGAATATTAATTGGTGCGCTGCTGGGATTGCTTTTGGCACGCATCATTTTTTCATCAAAAACCAGTTTATCAGTTACCGAAATTCAAAACCTTCAGACCGAACTCAACACTTTGCTGATCAGCACAAAGGTTTCTGAAGAAAGGATAAAAATGCTTTCGGCAGAACTTGAAAAACGTGTACTTCAAATTGCTGAAAAGGAAAGTACCATCCTTTCCCTGACTTCAAAATTTACGGCAAAATCATCTGATTTCGAGCATTTATCCGGGAAATTGAACGAACAGAAATCGGAACTCGAACAGATCAGAGAAAAATTCAACCTGGAATTCCGCAACCTGGCCAACGAAATTTTTGAAGAAAAAAGCCAGAAGTTTACCGAGCAAAACAAAGATAATATCGCACAGATCCTGAAGCCTTTAGGCGAAAAAATCAAAGAGTTCGAGCAAAAGGTTGACGATGTTTATGTTAAAGAAGCCCAGCAACGTTTTTCGCTCAAGGAAGAGGTAAAAAAACTTGCCGAACTTAACCAGCAGGTGGGTAAAGAAGCCCAGAATCTAACCCGCGCGCTCAAAGGCGAGGCTAAAACTCAGGGCAACTGGGGCGAAATCATCCTCGAAAATATTCTCGAAAAATCGGGATTGGCCAGGGACCGTGAGTATTTCATCCGGAAATCATTCTCCGGCGACGATGGAAAAAGGCTTCAGCCCGATGTTATTGTCACGTATCCCGGAGAAAAAAATGTGGTGATTGATGCCAAAGTTTCGCTGACTGCTTACGAGCGTTTTGTTGCATCAGAAAATAAAAACGAACAGGATGCCGCTTTGCGTGATCATCTTTTCTCGGTAAGAAAACACATTGATGAGCTTAGCGCGAAAAAATACCAACAAATTTACCAGCTAAACAGCCTCGATTTTGTTATGCTTTTTATGCCTGTTGAGCCTGCGTTTTTGCTGGCTATTCAAAACGATCCGAATTTGTGGTTGTATGCTTACGAAAAAAGCATTTTGCTCATTAGTCCGACCAACCTTTTTGCTGCTTTAAAAATGGTCTCCAGCCTCTGGCAACAGGAGTATCAAAGCCGTAATGTGATCGAAATTGCCCGTCAGAGCGGGAATTTGTATGATAAATTTGTGAGCCTTCTGGATGATCTCCTCGACGTTGGCAACAAACTGCGTGCAACCCAAAAAAGCTACGACGACTCGATGAATAAATTGCAGACCGGTCGTGGCAACCTGCTTTCGAGGGTTGAAAACATCCGGAAATTAGGCGCCAAAACAACCAGGGAATTACCCAAAAAATTACTCGAAAATAATGATATTGATGAAAATACTGATTAACCGGTTAACACCATTTCTGTTGCTGTTACTGCTGATTTCCGGCTGCAAAATGGCCAATAAAATTACTTACATAAACCTTGCGCCGCTTTATCAGGCTGAGAAAAAGCCTGAAATTACAGGTGTGAGGGTTTTACACGAAAACGACAGCATTTCGAACACCTTCGTCAAGTATAAACTGGCCAATCTTTTGTATCAGCCAACAAAAAGCCTGACAACACGAAAAGCCTTTTACAGCATCGCTTTCTCGCTTTATCCTTCCTACGAAAGCAACCAGGTTCTCGACAGCGCCACCTTTTTCCTGAGCGATTCGCTCAATTACGGCAAAAACACCGAACAGGTTTTCAGCTTTCCAGTTAAGGCCAGGTTTCCCGGAAATTTTCTTCTGGAGATTCAGCTTACCGATATAAATGCCGGAACTACAACACTATTGCCTCACAACGTTTTAAAAGGAACAAAAAATGTTGCTCAGACTTTTTTACCTATCGACAACAACAATACGATCATTTTTGAAGACTGGATCGACAGCCAGACCAATTTCCACCTTCACACCAAAAATGATTCGATCAAAGAAATCGTAGTCCGATATTATCATCGCGATTTCCCGATTGCTTTGCCGCCGTTTTCATCGGCAAATCAGGAAGCCTATAATTATGATGCCGATGAAATCTACACCTTTAAAGCCGAAAATCGTAAAAGCGAATTACTGGTGTTTCCAAACGAAGGCTTTTACCACTTTCAGACGGATTCGACCTCGCGGGGAGGTTTAACAATGTTCAGATTTTACGACGGTTACCCCAATGTTATCGAACCAGCCCAGTTGATCCCACCGCTGAGGTATCTTACTTCAAATAAGGAATTTAAGCAATTGATGACAGCCCCTGACCAGAAAATGGCAGCCGATTCTTTTTGGATTTCGTTTAGCGGAAATGAGGAGCGGGCACTCGAAATCCTTAAACAATATTATGGCCGCGTGGAGCTGGCAAACAGGTTTTTTACTTCCTTTAAAGAAGGCTGGAAAACCGATCGTGGAATGATCTATATTATTTTCGGAGAGCCAAAAACTGTTTTTCGCCGTGATAATATCGAAACCTGGGTTTATGGCGAAAAAGGAAACCGCGTTTCGCTGACATTCGACTTTATTAAAGCCATCAATCCTTTTACCGAAAACGACTATGTGCTTCAACGACAAACAGATTATAAAACTGCGTGGTTTATTGCAGTTGATTATTGGAGAAGGTAGAAGAGGGAAGAATTCGACAATTCGATAATTCGATAATTCGACAATGGAAGAATGGAATGTTGGAAAGATGGAATAATGGAAAGTTGGAGGAGTGGAAGTTTGGAGGTGTGGAATGTTGGAATGAAACCTGGTGACTAAAGTTCTCTGCGCTTGGTTCTTTGCGCTTTGCGCTCTGCTCTTTGCGCTC
>CAYOWJ010000009.1:22917-24778 GCA_964407625.1 uncultured Lentimicrobiaceae bacterium | reverse complement strand
CACGATTGAAATTTTAAAACCCGCATCAACTTATTTCTTAATAGCCGATAGACTGGATATGATAAGATAAAGGTTCGATGATAATATTTTTTCTACTTTTGTGACCCATGAATGAGACTACAAAAAATAGCAGTACCGAAAATCATATTTACGGCATACGCCCGCTGATTGAGAGCATTAAAGCGGGTAAAGAAATCGACAGGGTGTTAATCCAAAAAGGGCTTAAAGGCGAGCTTTTTCCTGAGCTTTTCGACCTGATCAGGCGATTTCAGATCCCTTTTCAAAATGTCCCCATCGAAAAACTGAACCGCCTCACCCGGAAGAATCATCAGGGAGTTGTGGCGTTTGTTTCTTCGATAACTTATCAGCCTATCACCGAAATTGTACCGGCAATTTATGAATTGGGCGAGGTGCCGCTCATCCTTATTCTCGACGGAGTTACCGATGTCCGGAATTTTGGTGCTGTTGCCCGCACCGCCGAATGCGCAGGCGTTCATGCCATCGTCATTCCCGAACAGGGCGCTGCACAAATCAATGCCGACGCGATGAAAACTTCTGCCGGTGCATTGAATAACATCCCGGTTTCGAGGGTGAAAAATCTCAACGAAACCATCGATTTTCTCAAAAACAGCGGATTACAGATGGTCGCTGCCACCGAGAAGGCTGACCTTTTTTATAACGACATCAACCTGACTGTGCCCACAGCAATCATTATGGGTGCCGAGGATACCGGCGTTTCGCCAGCTTACATCAAAAAATCGGATGTGTCGGTAAAAATCCCTATTCTCGGGAAAACCGATTCACTCAACGTTTCGGTAGCCACGGCAATTCTTGTTTATGAGGCTGTCAGGCAGCGCCGGACGGTGAATTAATTTTAGAAATACTAAATAATTTTTTTATAAATCATCAAAATCTAAATTTTATGAGTACTGATTTAAGCGGTTTGAAGCCAGAAGCATTATGGAAAAATTTTGAAGAACTAACCAAAATCCCACGCCCTTCGCGCAAAGAGGAAAAGGTTATTCAATACATGAAAGAATTTGGCGAGAAGCTGGGTTTGGAAACCATCGTTGAAAGTTGCGGCAATGTGATTATTAAAAAACCTGCTACTCCCGGGATGGAAAACCGCAGAGGTGTGATTATGCAAGGTCACCTCGACATGGTTCCACAGGCTAACAGCGACAGAAATTTCAATTTCGAAACCGATCCCATCGAAGCTTATGTTGACGGCGAATGGGTTACCGCCAATGGCACAACGCTTGGCGCTGATAATGGCATGGGCGTTGCCGCAGCAATGGCGGTTCTCCAGGCTAAAGATATGGTTCATGGCCCTCTGGAAGCACTTTTTACCATTGACGAAGAAACAGGTATGACAGGTGCTTTCGAATTAAAACCTGGGGTTTTGGATGGAGATATTCTTTTAAATATGGATTCTGAAGACGAAGGCGAACTTTACATCGGCTGCGCCGGAGGAACTAATGCTACCTCGAAACTCAGCTATACCGAAAAACCTGCTCCGGCTGATGCTGTTGCTTTTAAAATCAAAATCAGCGGCCTTAAAGGCGGACATTCAGGAATTGATATTCCGCTTTATCGCGGAAACGCAAACAAAATCCTTTTCAGGTTATTAAAAAAGGCAGCAAAAGATCATGGTTTATTAATTTCAGAAATTGATGGCGGCAGCTTAAGAAATGCAATTCCACGCGAAGCCTTCGCCCTCGTAACGGTCTATAAATCCAGCGAAACTGCATTTTTAGCTGAGGTAAAAGAATTCGAAAAAACCGTCAAAAGCGAATATTCAACTTCCGATCCTGATTTAAGCGTAAAAGCAGAATCTGCTGCTTTGCCGGGAAGTGTGATG
>CAYOWJ010000009.1:0-22817 GCA_964407625.1 uncultured Lentimicrobiaceae bacterium | reverse complement strand
CGATCCTGATTTAAGCGTAAAAGCAGAATCTGCTGCTTTGCCGGGAAGTGTGATGGATTCGAACGCTCAGCAGGTCTTCATCAATGCAATTTATGCATGTCCGAATGGTGTTGTGCGAATGAGCAGCGACATTGACGGCCTTGTTGAAACTTCGACAAATCTGGCCATCGTGAAAGTGAAAAATGGTGTAGCTGAATCGTTGAGTTTATTAAGAAGTTCGGTTGACTCAGCGAAAAATGACCTTGGCGAAACAGTTTGCAGCGTTTTTGATTTGGCAGGTGCCACTACCGTTTTGGATGGCGATTATCCAGGCTGGAAGCCAAATCCTGATTCAGCCATTCTTAAAGAAATGAAAGAAATTTACCATCAGAAGTTTGGTAAGATTCCTGAAATCAAAGCCATTCACGCCGGTCTGGAATGTGGCTTACTTGGTGGTGTTTATCCAAACTGGGATATGATTTCGTTTGGCCCGACCATTCGTTATCCACATTCGCCCGACGAAAAAGTAAACATCGCATCAGTGCAAAAATTCTGGGATTTTTTGGTTGAAACACTCAAACAAGTCCCTGTAAAATAATGAAAATCACGAAAAAACTGTCAGGCCAAAATTCGATCTGACAGTTTTTTTCGTTTTTATTGAAAATAATTTTGGTTATTACTAAAAAGCATTTACTTTTGCACCCCTAAAAATGACAGTACAATGAGCAAAAGAACATACCAACCTTCGAAGAGAAAACGCGTAAATAAACACGGGTTCAGATCACGCATGGCAACTGCAAACGGCAGACGAGTATTGGCGAGCAGAAGAGCTAAAGGCCGTAAACGGCTTACCGTTTCAGACGAAAAACGCGATAAGCGATAAAAATATTCATTCAAACTTTGTTTGATTAAAGAAGAAGATAATTCATGAAATTGTCTTCTTTTTTTTGTTTTCTGTAATTCACCCGCTTTTCAATCCCATTAATGCGAATAACAGTCGGCAAGCATCCTTTTAAATTTAAAAAATTCCCTAACTTCGCGGCCTTTTAATTGAATAATTGAATTATTAAGATATTCTAAGGAAAATGAAACTTTTACAAATCATCCTCCTCATTGTGTTGCTTTATTACCTGCTCACAAAATATGTTTTCCCTTTTCTTTTAGCAAGATTAATCCGAAAAGTCCAGCAAAATTTTCAACAGTTTGAAAATCCAAACAACCAGCCACCTCAGCGCAGAGAAGGCGAAATTAAGGTTGATTATGTGCCGCCCACTGCCAAAAAAACCGAATTCAATCCAACCGATGCTGAGGATATTGATTTTGTAGAAATTAAAGATAAATAGTAATTCCTGATACTGAAATATTATGAAAACGGACAAATTTCCGATCAAAAAAATCTGGCCCTACCTCGCAGCAATTGCATTCTTCGTTGTTTTAGGGCTTCTTTATTTTTCGCCAATTCTTGAAGGTAAAAAATTATTTCAAAGTGATATCGTGCAGTGGCAGGGAATGTCGAAAGAAATTGTTGACTATCGCGCCGCCACAGGAGAAGAAGCTCTTTGGTCGAATTCGATGTTTAGCGGAATGCCTGCTTACCAGATTTCGGTGGCGTATAAAAATGTTCTGGTCAAATACATCGACAAGATTTTCAAACTCGGACTCCCCCACCCCATCAATTTAGTTTTTCTTTATTTCCTTGGCTTTTTCATTTTGTTGCTAATTCTCAGGATGAACATCTGGCTGGCCGTGCTGGGATCGGTGGCATTTGCGTTTTCGTCGTACTTTTTCATTATTCTCGAAGCGGGTCACAATTCCAAAGCCCACGCCATTGCCTATATGGCTCCTGTTATTGGTGGAATTATCCTCACCTATCGCGGAAAACTATTGTGGGGAGCAGCTGTAACGGCATTATTCCTCAGCCTCGAAATCTACACCAATCACCTTCAGATTACCTATTACCTTTTGTTGACCGTTGTTGTTTTTGGAATCGCACAACTCATCGACAGTTATCGTAAAAAGGAGCTGCCTGCTTTTGTTAAATCAACGCTGGTTTTGGTGGTTGTAGCCATCTTTTCGGTTGGAGTCAATATTTCGAATATCTGGGCAACCTGGGAATACGGGAAATATACCATCCGCGGTAAAACCGAATTAACTTCGGAGCAACAAAATCGAACATCCGGCCTCGACATCAATTATGTTACCCAATGGAGTTATGGCGTTTCGGAGACGTTTACACTGCTTATCCCGAATTTTATGGGCGGATCCTCTAATATCGCTTTATCTGAAAACTCAAACGCTTACAAGGCTTTAATTAATAATGGAGTTCCTGCTGGTCAGGCAAAACAATATATAAAATCGATGCCCCTTTACTGGGGTGACCAACCCGGAACTTCAGGCCCGGTTTATGCCGGCGCTGTTATGATTTTCCTGTTTTTTCTCGGGATTTTTGTTGTAAGAGGAAAAATGAAATGGTGGCTTGTTGCTGCAACTGTTTTATCAATTATGCTTGCCTGGGGACACAATTTCATGCCCTTTACTGAATTCTTTTTACATTATGTGCCTGGCTACAACAAATTCAGGGCTGTTACGATGATTTTGGTCATTGCCGCCTTTACAATTCCGCTGCTTGGAATGTTTGCCTTGCAGGAAATTTTGGATCCCGGTCATAACAAAAATGAAGCCTTTAAAAATCTCAAATTCGCGTTTTATATCACTGGCGGCATTACCTTGTTTTTTGCCATTTTCCCTGGAATATTTTTCAACTTTGTTTCTCCCACTGATGCCCAGTATGCCTCCTCAGGTTTTCCTGAATGGCTGATTGATGCTTTACGCGATGACCGTGAATCGGCGCTGCGTATGGATTCCCTGAGATCATTCCTTTTTATTGCACTGGCAGTAGCAGCCATCTGGGCTGTACTTTTTAACAAGATAAAAAAAGAATATGCTTTTACAGCACTCATCTTGCTTGTAACTGTTGATATGTGGACCGTTAACCGAAGATTTTTGAATGTTGACAGTTTTGAAACTGCCAAAAAAGTCGAAAATCCTTTTAGACCATCAGCCGCCGACCAGCAGATTCTTACTGATAAAAATCCCAATTTCAGAGTGCTTAATCTTACTGTAAATCCTTTTACAGATGCCTCAACATCTTATTATCATAAAAGTCTTGGAGGATATCACGGTGCAAAACTTCGCAGGTACCAGGAACTTTACGACTATCATATTTCGAAAAATAATATGAGTGTCCTGAACATGCTTAATACAAAATATTTTATCGTTTCCGGTGATGATAAACAACCCCAGGCCCGGTTAAACCAGGGAGCGCTCGGAAATGCATGGACTGTTGATGAGTTTAATCTGGTAAACAGCGCTGATGAAGAAATTGCTGCGCTCAAGGATTTCGACCCATCAAAAAATGCAATTATTGACAAACGGTTTTCCACTTACCTTGATGGATTCCAAACCAAAACCGGCGATAAAGGATCAATTCAACTCACCTCGTACAAACCAAACGAACTCGTTTACAAGTTTAATTCGGGAAAAAGTGAACTGGTGGTTTTCTCTGAAATTTATTATGATAAAGGCTGGAAAGCTTTCATCGACGGCAAAGAATCGCCTTACTTCAGAGCCAATTATGTGCTGAGAGCCATGATTGTTCCGGCTGGCCAGCACGAAATAACCTGGAAATTTAAGCCGACAGTTTATTACACCGGAGGTACAATTTCGCTTATCAGTTCGCTATTGGTGCTTTTATTCTTTTTTGGGGTGCTTGGTCTCGAACTTAAACAGAAACTCACCGTCAACAAATAACTACAATGCCACGACGGGTTTTAATCATCTCGTATTATTGGCCTCCAAGTGGCGGGGCTGGCGTGCAGCGATGGCTCAAGTTTGTTAAATATCTGCGCGATTTTGGCTGGGAACCTGTGGTTTACACGCCTGAAAATCCCGAGTATCCGGTTGCCGATTTTTCGCTGGGAAAAGATATCCCACAAAACCTTGAAGTGCTGAAAACCAGCGTTTGGGAACCTTATCAGCTTTATAAAAGATTTGTCGGTTTAAAAAAATCCGATAAAATCAACACCGCTTTTTTAAGTGAGAAAAAGAAGACAAATCTTACCGAAAAAATTGCAGTCTGGATTCGTGGAAACTTTTTTATTCCGGATGCCCGGAAATTCTGGGTCAAGCCTTCAATAAAATTCCTGTCGGAATATCTCGCAAATAATCCTGTCGATGTTATTGTTTCCACCGGTCCGCCGCACTCCATGCACCTGATTGCCCTCGGACTTAAAAGGAAGTTTAATATTCCCTGGATCGCCGATTTCCGCGACCCCTGGACAAAAATCGATTTTTACGGCGAACTTCACCTTGGCAAACGGGCTGATAATCTTCATAAACGGCTCGAATTGCAGGTCATTCGGCAAGCCGACAAAGTAATTGTTATTTCCGATGGGATGAAAGATGATTTCGATACAATCTTTCACCGGGACTACGAGGTAATTACCAATGGTTTTGATGAAGAAGATCTTTCAGATAAAACCATCATACCGGACAAAAAATTCTCGGTGGCCCACATTGGATCACTTGTCAAATCGAGAAACCCTGAAGTTTTATGGAGGGTTTTACAAGATTTGACAAGAACCCAACCCCGGTTTGCCAGTGATCTCGAGATAAAACTTGTTGGAAAAGTTGATTTTTTTGTCAGTGAAGCCATCGAAAAAGCTGGACTCGCGGGATTTGTAAAAAAAATTGATTATCTGCCTCACGATGAAGTGATCGAAGAACAAATGAAATCGCAGGTTTTGCTGCTTCTCATCAACAACACACCAAATGCCGGGATGATTCTTACCGGAAAATTTTTCGAATACATGGCCACCCGCCGTCCGATTTTATGTATTGGCCCCGAAAATGGCGATGCTGCCGACATTATCCGGGAAACTAACTGCGGCTTTAATTCCGGTTTTGACGATGATGAAACCTTAAAAAATAATGTCTTAAAATTGTATTCGGATTACAAAAAAGGAGCGGCAAAACTTTCTTCAAATAATATTGAATATTATTCCCGGAAACGTTTAACATTAAAACTATCACAAACCCTCAATGCTGTATCCGGAAATACAATTGATTTTTAAGGCAGACCATAGTATTTTGATAATCCATGAGGAACTATGGATAAATTTCAGAGAAATCATGTCACTAAACTCTTTTGGAGTCTCCGGCTCTGTTGATGTGAAACAATCATAAATCAAGGTTTTATATTCATTCCAATACACTTTATTTCATAAATTTGACGCGAATTATTCAATTAAGTGAAATGCAAAATCACATGATTAAAGTATTTATCAGAAGTCATCAGGTGTATTCAAAACCTTTGGAATACATCCTTTCGGTTCTTGCAAAAAACAAATCACTATCAATAACTTTCACCGAAGAAAAGTCAAATGCCAGGTTAGTATTTGATCACGAAGATCCATTGTCGCAGCCCATAAATTCAAGGTTTTTTGATTCACTCTTAAGCAAACATATTTTTGATCATGAGGCTTATTTTGAAAATGAACCCTTTATTCATTTTCAAAATAGTAATACTATTGATTGGTTAAGTACTTCATTTTATATGATAAATGCATTTCAAGAGTATGGTCTTAACCCTGATAAGGATTCATTTGACAAATATGGCCGGTTCAGATATGAAAAATCATACCAGAAAAAATTTAATTGCATTGGTGATAATTTAGTCCAAAAGTGTTTTGATAATTTTTGCAATGAAAATCTTTCTTCTGAAGTTAGTCAGAATATGAAGTCGCAAACCAGAATATTTTTATCTCATGATGTGGATACTATTTATGGATCATTTTTACAGGATGGGTTTTGGGCAATAAAAAAAGGCAGGTTTGATATAATTCTCAAACTCATTTTAAATGAAATTTTACGTAATCCACATTGGAAAAACATCGACAAAATCTCAAAATTGCATTCAGATCATGACTTAACAAGCACTTTTTTTTGGTTAGCAACGAAAAAAATATCAGAGAACCGGGTTAAAAACGCAGACTATTCAATATTTAAACACAAGGATTTAATTAGGTTTTCTCAAAGCAACGGTTTGCATAAAAGCTGTCACAGCAGCAATATCAACGAAGAATTAAAAATGTTGCCGTTTAATACGACCTTAAACAGATATCATTTTCTAAAATTTAATTTGCCCACCTCATGGGAGGATATAGATAATTCACGAATAAAATTGGATTCAAGTTTAGGTTTTGCTGAAAATTACGGATTCAGAAACAACTACGGTAAACCTTTTAAACCATATAATATTTCAACTAAATCAGCTTACAATTTTATTGAAGTACCACTAAATGTAATGGACGGAACATTGCATCGCTACATGAAAATCCCGACACCCTTAACGGCGGTAAAAATTATCGATTTTATCGAAAATAACAAATCAAACTGCATTTTATCAATTCTTTGGCATAACACCTACTTTACAAATTATAAATTTTCGGGCTATTTACAGGAATACAAAAAGATTTTGTTGTATTTGAATGAATCTGGAATCTCATCAATCACACCTGAAGAAATAATAAATACTTACCTAAATGACTAAAAAAACAATTGAAATATCGCTCCTCAACGATTTAAACATTGACGATGTGATTAGTTTTCATAATTCAATTTACAATGAAAACCGAACCAGAGAAAAATTTTTGTGGGAATTTCACAACGCACCTTCAGGTAAGGCTATTTACGTAATTGCCAAAGATATCGAAACACAAAAAATTGTTGGCACACAATGTGCCATTCCTATTGAATTAACCAACGCTGATGGCTCAAATATTCTCACCGCAAAATCTGAAGACACGCTTGTTGATCCTGATTATCGCGGATTACAAATTTTTGAGAAAATGTATCAACTTCTTTTTGAAGAATGCAAAAAACAAAACATTAAGTACCTGTGGGGCTTTACATCGGCAATTAAACCTTTTTTAAAATTGGGATTTAGCATTCCATTTAGCCATAGCCAATCATTGATGGTATTTAGAATTTTGCCTTCATATAGGTATTTAAACCGGCTCAACACCAAAAACAAATCTGTCGACCGACTAAAAATATTGGCGCTTTGCTTGATGTCAACATTATTTTCTTTTAAAAGGCATTTTTATTTATCAAAGGAAGTAATTCAAAATTTCAAACTGTTGATAAAGGATAAAGAATCAATAGTTGACCCAAATGAATTCTTAAATGTTGATCTTGATAATTATTTCTCGATTAAGCAAGACCCTACATTTTATAATTGGAGAATTGCCAATAATCCTTATCATGAAAAAATCATTAAAATTGCTTTTTTTTCAAAATCAAAAGTTGTAGGTCACATTCTTTTCAACCATCATAAAAATGGTGTTTGGTATTTAATCAATGATTTTTACTCAAAAGAACTAAGTGATAAACAAAAAGAAAATTTCTTAAAAGAAGCCATAAATATTTTATTAAACAATGATTCGCAACCCGTTAATATGATTCGAACATGGGATTTTAGTCATAATGTTTACCACAGAAATGAAATTGAATTAAGAAAGAAAACGGGTTTTTTTCACCTCGACAAAGGGATATCATTTGTTTGGAAAAGTCTGGACGAAAATGACACTTTAGATCCAAACAATTTTATTCTCTCCAGATTAGCATCCCAAGGAGTGATTTAATGCAAACAAATTTCGATAGTTATTAAACGATATCCTGAAGTTAATAATCCTGATAATATTCTCCCAGAAATATGACAATTGATTCGTAGGATTGATTAACCACCTGGTTTATTATCATTTAGAATTGTATTAACAAATCTGGAAATATCATAGTTAGTATTAAACACTTTGTACAACTCGGCCATAATTGGATAATTCTGTGTGTTAACACCCATTTTTTCGAGTTCTTTATAAAAAACATTAACAGCTATTCTGCCTTCCAGCACAACTTTTTCAGAAATATAATCCGTAAAAAATCCCTTCCCGATCAACAATCCCAAGGTACGGTTGCGACTTAAATCGTTTAACGAGGTCAGCGCAAAATCGCCGATTCCACAATAATTAAACAGCGTTTTTTCGTTCCCACCAAAAATAATGAGCAAGCTTTTTAACTCATTTAAGGCTTTCGTAAAGATGAGAAACTTCAGATTAGGCGATTCGAACTGCGCATCAACTATCCCAATAACGATGGCATAAATATTTTTGAGAATCGAAATGAGTTCCACACTTCGGATATCTTCGGAATAATCGAGATAAATGCTGGAATCTTTGAATAATCCGACGAATCTTTCAAAAAAGACAACATCCGAAACCCCCACAGTGAGTGAAGTTGGCTGGTTGTTGATAATTTCCCGGGCAAAGGAAGGCCCTTTGAGCGAACACACGGGATTGGGAACAATCTCCTGCAAACACTCAATAATTGTGCGGCGTTCATCGCCAAAGCCTTTTGCCAGGTTAACCAGTACAGACGCAGGATGGATTTTTTGCTGCCCAATGAATTTTACGGTTGCAACCGATGGAATGGCAATAAAAACCACCGCTTCCTGGCTCAAAAGCGAATGGTCGGTTGTTGCCTTTAATCGCTTTTCGAGCGGAATTGCCGGAAAATATTTACTGTTAACATTTTCTTCGGTAATGGCCTTTGCCACATCACTTTCGATGGTGATCAAGGTAACATCAAACTGTTCTTTTTTGGCCAATACATTGCCCAATGCCGTTGCAATTGCGCCCGCTCCTATGAAAAATATTTTCTGCATTACAAATCTCCAAATTTTATGTAAATGGTTTTTACTTAATAAAAACCAACTATTCTATTGATATACAATCGCTTTTAATGTAACGAAAGAAGCTTTGCTATTCATTGTCAAAGCAATTTTATTCAAAACAAAAGAAACAAATTTTTCAATAATAAGGTTCACCCTTCCCGGATTATCGAACCATTATCGCCGCTTAAAGATGTCATTTACCCGAAACAGATGGCTATTTTTCCGATTATCTGAATCTGACAAAAATCTAATTGTTATTTTCGACAGGTGATTTCTTATGAAGAGGCAGGTATTTTCCAATCAGTAACATCAATTCGTTACGATAAATGAAAAATGTTGAAAAACTTACAATTAAAATAATCATTACCTGAACGAAATACCAATATTGCCTTGGAAAAAACGCTTCGGTAAAAATCACCAAAAGCAAGTAGAAAGCTGGAAGCAGGATAAGTTTATTGAAATTGAACTGAAACTTAAAATACTTTTTGCTGAAAAAATACAGGAAAAATACCTGAACAACCTTCGAAACAATGGTTGCGTAAGTAGCTCCCATCAAACCAAAATACTTAATCAAAACAATGCTTGCACTTACCTGAATAATTGCAGCCAGTGCAAAGGCTAAAGGCAATATTTTGGTTTTGCTGAGAAACATTAACGGCGCAAGAAACATCACATAAAGCCCCTTGCTGATGAAGCCTGCCACAATAATCGGAAAATAGTCGAACGATTGATAATAAACAGGATTTTTCACCACCAGGGGAACCAAAAGTGGAATCATCGCCACGTAAACAGGGAAACTCATCAGAAAAACAGCCGTAAATCCATTATAATATCTATTGACTTCTAAAGTGCTTTCTTTTAGATTTTTGTCTTTCCAGATATTAAAAACAATGGGCATAATTGCCCCCATCAATCCAAGCTGGACAAACTCAATAGGCAACGAACATTTTACTGCAAAATCGTAAATTCCCACCGAGGTCTGATCGAAAAAATGAAGAATAATATACCTGTCAATATTGTTTAAAATCCAGAATAACAGCATGAACAGGAAAAAGGGATAGCAAAATTCAAAAATGCCTTTTAAATAGCCTGTCCGGAATTTAAACCCAAACTCTTTTGCAAAAAACAGGAATGAAACGCCAAAAATTCCAACTCCGGATAACAGTCTTCCATACATGGGTCCTATGAGGGTTTGAGGATAAAGATACAGTCCTGCCAATGAAATCCCGATGGTTAAAACGAAATTGTAAATATTAAGCCAGAAATACTTTGCCGGACGCTGCTGATAAACCAGCAGGTTGGTGTAGGTTTTAAAATAGCTGTTAAAAAATGCCGTAACAACCGACATAAAAACCCAGGGTGAGAATACAATATTTTTACCCTTATAAAGTACATCGTTCAGAACCTTAAAAAATGGATTTCCGGTAAACCAGAAAATGACGATAAAAGCTACCCCGATTCCAATCAAAAGGATAGTACTTGTAGCCACCGATTCGGTTTGTTTTACCTTATCATCCTTGGTATTAATAAAATTAATCGGAACAAAATTATCCATCCCAAAATTCAGAATAATCTGGATGAGCTGAGAAAACAAAATATAAATCATCAACATACCAAAATCGTCTGTGGTTAGCAGGTTTGTGTAAAACGGCAGCAGCACAAAGCCAGAAACCATCGGCAAAGAGCCAATAACTGAATAAGTAAACGATGATTTTATGAATTTTTTAGAGATCATTGATTTTTTTAACCATCGTGATTACAACATAAATTGTTTCATTTTTATCATTCGGTGAAACTGGTTTCAGAAAAAACCTGCTACCTGGAAGCCCGTATCAACCCTTTGCGGAAATAGGGAAAATCCACATTTTTTCTGGTAATAAAAATCATATACCCTTTTGATAAAGTGACATTGAACCCGAATTTTGAAAGCAGTTCCGAAAATTCCTTACTGTCATTGGCTTTATGATAGGTACAAAGTGCGATTTTCATGGATGCGCCTGAGTTAAGCGTTTCTTCAAATCCTTTAAAAAGTTTGGATTCCTCTCCATCAACATCAATTTTAACAAAATCAACCCTTCCTTCCTGCTGAACGATTTTATCCATGGTAATACATGAAGAATCATTTTTATCTGACACAAATTTATTGATAATTTTTACTTTACTGTTCCAGGGTTCAAAAGTAGCTTCCAAAGCTTTTATCCAACCAGGATCAGTTTCAATCAGGATAAGCCTTTTAGCACGTTCAACAACACTTAATGCAAAGTTGGCTTCAGCGGAACCTGCATCAATAATAACCTCATTTTCCTGAATAGAAAATTCAGGGGTCAGATATCGGTGCGGAGAATCGAAATCCTGTTCGATTAACAAAGCATGAAACTTTTTCCTGATTTCGAGTGGATGATATCCTTTTTTGTAGTAGAGTTTTTTTTGATCAAGTAACACGAAATGAAGCCCTTTTTGCTGATCAAAATAAACCTTAATATCTTTAATAGCTGTTTTTTGAGGGTATGGAATTGATGTTAGCGGGTGATTCCTTAAAAAGTTGATTATCCCTGCCTGCTCTTCATTTAAAATCGCCTCAGGATGATTTTCGAAATAGTGAAGGATTTCTTTCTTATAATTATTGATTTTATAATTTTCGAGCGCAAAATAAGGGATAGCCCGTAACTTGTATGGAACAACCACACGAAACAACTCTAATAACTCTGATTTCATTTTCTGATTTTTAACTTGATTACCCAAAAATGCGGATTTTTTTTCTGACGATTTTACTTCCTGCAAAGGAGGTTAAATAGAGAAAAAACGTTTTTAAATCAGGTACTGATTTCCGCAAATAATATCTCGATTTTTTCATTTCACCGGTTAAGTAATAATATCGGGCCATAGAGCCATTAATCCGCTTTAAACCTATATTCACCAATTTTGGAAATTTCGGACGATAACCGGAAATGACTTTTACCGAAAATTCATAATTGATTCGCCTGTAATTTTCGTTAAGTGACAGATTGTCCCCATAAACCACTCTCTTCATCAGCGATTCAGAAACCTCTGCAGATGCCTGATTTTCCAATAACCTGAGCGACCAGTCAAAATCAAGTTTTCCAAATTCTTCTTCAAAAACAACCGATTTAAGTGAGGAGTTTATCATGAGCGTACTAAAATACATCGTCTGACCAGATTTGGCTCCACTGAGAATTTTTTGAAAAGTAATATTCCTGTCATAAAATTTGATCTGCCCGGAATTTTCGCCATAATGGACTATTTTTCCGGATTCAAGATAATGAACGCTAAATCCCGATGAAACAATTGGGGCAGATGTGGCAGCCTTTAATTGTTTAATAATTTTACTTTTTGCCCAAATATCATCATGATCGATAAAACAAATATAATCGCCACCTGCCTTGTTGAGGCCAATATTGCGACCTTTATTAGGCCCACCGCTGTTTTTGCCGGTGGAAATAAAAGGGAGATTTAACAATTTCAGAATTTCGGTTGTGTTATCAGTCGAACAATCATCAACAATGATGAATTCCAGTTCAAATACTCTACCGATGCCATCCTGACTCAGCACAGATTCGAGGGTTTGCGTAAGAAAAGATGCGGAATTATATGTTGTAAGAATTACCGATACCTTGATCATACTTTTTCTACTGATAAAAACTAAAAAAATGTTGTTGTAAGCAAATTTCGGAAAACCAAAAAATTGCTGTCATGACAAAAGTAAAACCTTATTTTTACTTTCATCATTTTAATTAAAATTTCAACTGAAAGTCAGGCCAGGCAAACAAGTCGTTTCCTCCAACCCCATAAAATTATCTCGAAGCGAGCAATTGCTATTTCCCGAAAATGTGCCGATCAGGAATTTCCCAATTCACCGCAAGTCCTTTTCAACTCAAACAATCAGTTGTTGACCTTCGCCTATTTTACCTTAACGCTTTTTCCTTTTTTGCCCTGCTGATGCTTACATTGAGTTCAAATCCAATCAGCAGGATAAACGAATTGAACGAAATCCACAGCAAAAACACAAGTAAAGTTCCGATGGAGCCATAAAGTGCGTTGTACTTCGAAAAATGTTCGATGTAAAAATTAAAGCCATAGGTCGTAAGGATAAACAGAATAGTCGCCAAAGCTGAACCGGGTGAGACAAACTTGAATGTTCCGCGTTTTGCCGGTGCAAAGTAATACAGAAACGAGAGCGAAAAAAGGAACAACGAGATAATCAGGAGCCAGCGTGTGACCTGAATGATGATGATTGTAAAATTATCGGTGAGTATGCCTTCGTCAACGAGAAAAATCATGACATAACCCCCGATGATCAGCAGGGATATCGCGACAATTATCATAATCGAGATTACAATAACCAGAAAAACACAAATCAACCTTTGCTTAAACCATTTACGGGTTTCGGTGATGTGCTTTGATTGATTAAAACCTTCAATAATTGAGTTAATGCCATTGGTAGAAAAATAAAGTGCAAGGATAAAACCCAGCGAAAGCAGATCGGAACGGGGCTTGGTAATGATATCTTCGAGCGTGGTTGAGACATAATTCCACAATGTTCCCGGAATAACGTCTTCGAGTAATTTCAGCAAAGTTGGCTGAAAATTATCAATTGGGACAAAAGGAATAATGGTAAAGAAAAAGATGATGGTGGGAAACAGTGCCAGGAAAAAATCAAATGAAATTGCTGAAGCCCTTATGGTAAGCCTTCCTTCAGAAAGTCCTCTAAAAAAAACCTTTAAAACATCATGCAATGAAAGGTTTGCGAAACCCGGAAATTTAATCCGGCGCATCAATTTTAACCAATAGGCCACAAAATTTCGCAGGAAACGGTTAATACCTCCTCCAAGCTTCGATAAATATTTATTTTCCGGATCGAGCAAAGTAGTGAAATTAAAATTTACGCACTGCTTTCAGGCTCATATCAAGACTTTTGATATGATGGGTTAAAGCGCCAACCGAGATAAAATCCACCCCGGTTTCGGCATAATGCCGCAAAGTATCGCTGGTGATGCCACCGGAAGCTTCGGTCTGATATTTCCGATCGATTAATTTTATTGCCGAACGCAGGCCGTCAATAGTAAAATTATCCAGCATAATCCTGTCGATGCCGCCTACCTCAAGCACTTTCTTCAACTCATTAAAATCTCTGACCTCGATTTCGATTTTTAAATTCAATGCCTTTTCGTCGAGATATTTCCTTGCAGCCTCGATGGCTTGCCGGATGCCACCTGCAAAATCGACATGATTGTCCTTGATCAAAATCATGTCGTACAATCCACTTCGATGGTTCACTCCACCACCAACAGCAACGGCATATTTCTCTAAAATCCTTAAATTGGGTGTGGTTTTCCGGGTATCGAGCAGTTTTGTTGAAAGCCCCTCGAGCTGAGCAACCATTTTATTGGTGGTAGTTGCGATTCCACTCATCCGCTGCAAAAAATTCAAAGCCAGCCGTTCGCCCGATAAAATAGAAATTGATTTCCCTTCAATGGTAAAAGCAATATCACCTTTTCGCACTTTCTGGCCATCATCTATCAATCCAATAAATTTAAGAGATGGGTCGAGCTGGAAGAACACTTTTTTGGCGACATCAATTCCTGCAATCACACCATTTTCTTTTATCAGTAATTCGGCTTTCCCAATGGCAGTGCAAGGAATCGTAGCCTGTGAAGTATGGTCGCCATCGCCTAAATCCTCTTTTAGCGCCTGAATAATAATCTCATCAACGTTCATAATTATTGTACTTAAAATTAGCTCAAAGGCAGTCGTTAATTTGAAAAGATTGAACCGGGATAAATCTGAGGGTTATTCATCTTCAAACTGAAGTTGCTGAATCAGATTTTCGGTGGTTCCGGTTTTGATGAAAATATAAACCCTGAAAGTTTTTCCGGAAGTGATTTTTAAGGTCCCGATCATGTATTGTGAGCCATCGTTGGAAGTCCCTTTTCGATCCAGAGTAAAGGATTGAACAGGTTGGGCCGCAAAAAAAGCTTTAACAATTTGTTCAGTCTGCTTTTTGCTGTACGAACCTTCATTCCCGGGAATCATCAGATCGACCGTAGAGTTAAAATGTACCGCAAGTTTTGAAGCATCACCGGCATTTAGGGCATTGCTGATTTTTGCAACAAGGTCAACTTCCTGTGGAGGGAAGTTTCCTAAGATTATTGCCGGAAAAAACAAAGTAATCATCAAAATAAATATCCGATACATCGTTTCGATTTTTAAAGTAATTCAATTATTCAACCTTGTTTTGCAAATGTATGATTTTAGTACGAAAAAACAAGTTTGCAATATTTAGTATCCTAAAATCATACCAGATTAGTGATGATTCTTTTTTACCAAAAACCTGGATTTGCGTGCCTTTTAATACAGATCGCAATCAAAAAACTGTTAATTTTGGGCTAAAGCCCAGTAACTGGCTGGTTTTCAATTGCCCCGACCTTAAGGTCGGGGCAATTGATATCTGATATCCTTGATATTCTGGGCTTTAGCCCGATTAATTTCATATTTCATAATACCTTTTTAGACCAGAAACATTATTACATAAAACCTTTTTAGACTGATCTTTATACTATTTTTATTCCGCTGAAACCTGATTCCAGGGCTGGCTTCTGGCATTCAACCTTTTGATTTCTTCGACTGACCAATTGCGAAAAAATGTTTTTTTTCCTGACCTTGAATTCCAAAATTTGATTATTTTACAGACAAATAATAGATTATATTTTAATCAATGAGGCCACAGGTAGGAAAAAGAGCAAAAAAAAATCAGGATGTAGAAAAGGAGAAAACCCTTTCGAGGGAGTTTATCGAGAAAAATCTGAAAAAAAACCTAGCCATCCGTGAAGAATATCTTTCGCTTGAAGATATCAAAACTGCCATAAACATCAATGCCATCGAGCAAAGGATTTATGCCAGGAATAAAATATTACACTGGCTCAAAGAAAATTATCCCACCACCTCGATTATCGAAAAAATTGAAGAAGAAAATCATTTCGACCGGCACCGGATGAATAAAATGCTTTGAAGGAAATCGCCTTTTAAAAAATGAGGAATTGCATGATTTTGGACAAATAAAAGCCAGGTTATGTTTTACTAATGTAGCACCGAATTCCAGATTTCTGATAAAAAACCCGGGCATAATATTACTTTTATGCCATGAACTGGGAAATCTACCTCAAAGGTTTTAAGGCATTTTTGCAACTCGAAAAATCACTCTCGCCCAACTCGGTTGAGGCCTATCTACGGGATGTAACAAAGCTGAAGGAATATCTCGAAATAAAGGGGCAAAATTTGTCGCCTGAACAAATCGACCTGAAACTTCTGGAAACCTTTGTGCGCTGGATTGCTGAGATAGGATTCAGCGCTACAAGCCAGTCAAGGATTATTTCGGGAATCCGTGCATTTTATAAATATTTGCTTATCGAGGACATCCTGAATAAAAATCCTGCCGAACTCCTCGAAGCACCGCGGACAGCAAGGATTCTTCCTGACACACTTAATCAGGCTGATGTGATAAAACTGATCGAAGCAAACGACCTGTCGAAACCTGAAGGTGAGCGCAACAAAGCCATTATTGAAACACTTTATGGTTGCGGATTGCGTGTTTCGGAATTGGTAAATCTCAGGATTTCGAACCTGCATTTCGATATTGGCTTTATTAAAATTCTTGGCAAGGGAAGCAAAGAAAGATGGGTTCCTGTTGGAGAAATGGCCATGACTCAAATTAACACCTACCTCAACTTTGTCAGAGATCAGCAGGAGGTTAAAAAAGGAAATGAAGACATCGTTTTTTTAAACCGGCGTGGGAGCAAGTTATCACGAGTCATGATTTTTAATGTGGTGAAACAGTTGGCCAAAACTGCAGGAATTCAAAAAACCATCAGCCCACATACATTGCGACATTCGTTTGC
This sequence comes from uncultured Lentimicrobiaceae bacterium, assembly GCA_964407625.1. Taxonomy (GTDB): domain Bacteria; phylum Bacteroidota; class Bacteroidia; order Bacteroidales; family 4484-276; genus CAJATL01. The sequence continues at coordinate 6,137 of CAYOWJ010000009.1, read as the reverse complement.
CACACATTTGGTCGAAGGTGGCGCTGATTTGCGTGCTGTTCAGGAGATGCTGGGACACGAATCCATCACAACAACCGAAATTTACACCCACCTCGACAGGCGGTTTCTGCGTGAAACCATCGAAAAATATCATCCTTGGGGAAGGGGTTGAAGAGTTGGCAGTGGGAAGGCGTAAGGCGTAAGGCGTGAGTCAGCAGACGGCAGTCACAAGTTAGCAGAAGGCAGAAGTGTGAAGCCAAAAAAAACAGGAACGTCCGCACTAATTGGTTTATCAGCCTCAGTTACCCGAGGACAAAATGCGTCCGTCCCTGCAATACATTAAAATCTTACGAATTATTCTTCGTCTTCATCGAAATCTTCGAGGAAAACGCCCCAGCTCACTGCTGAAAGAACATTGTCTTCAAAGAAAAAGTCGATCATCGCATCATCAAACGAAACGCGTTTTTCGTTTTCAGCGTCTTCTGATTCCATCACTTCGGTGTCGATTTCATTAAACCCGTTGGCTTCCATGAGCTTAATCAATTCGTCCTCTTTTAGGCTAAAAACTTTTTTACCAAAGAGTGTAGCTTCAGGATTATCGGTTTCGATGTTGATGAGACCGGGTTCCTCTTCATTTTCGAAAAATGCTGAAACCTGCAAATCCCAAAAATGATATACTGTGGTACTACCTTCTTCGTCATCTTCAAAAACCTCATCTTCGTCAGGTTGACCAAGATATCCGAATACTTCTTCGGGAGATGCTCCAAACTCAAGCGCTCCAAAACCTTCGAGTGGCTTGATTTCTAACTTCATTTCTTTCATAGTTTTAATTTGAAAAAGAATTATTTAAATGGTGAATTTGGTTCTTTTGCCATGTGGTTAAAAACCATTTTATCAATAAATTGTGGAAAAAATTTGTTCAGTAAAACTGTTAATTTGCCTTGCCCGGTGAGCACTAACCGATGTTTTCGTTTTTCGATGGCTGAGGCAATTTCAAAAGCAACTTTTGCAGCACTCATCATTTTATCTTCATCACGGGGCGATTCGCCCTGCTGAGCGCCAGATGCTGAAAGCGCGGTGTTGCGTATGTTGGTGGCCGTAAATCCGGGACAGGCAATTAAAACATGCAGCCCTTTTTTCATATTTTCGATCCGGATAACTTCGAGTAAACCGTGCATTGCAAATTTTGACGCCGAATAACCGGTTCGCCCGGGCAATCCTTTGTAACCGGCAATGGACGAAACGCCAACCAACGAACCTTTGGTCTGCAATAAATGTTTTAACGCATATTTCGAACAATAAACGGTACCCCAAAAATTCACATCCATCAGTTTTTTGATAACTTCAAGGTCGAGATCTTCGAACAATGCCCGCATCGAAATGCCTGCATTGTTGATTAAAATATCGATTTTCCCGTATTTTTCGATGGATTTTTCGATAAGATTTTTGCAGTCTTCTTCGTGGGTTACATCGGTTTCGACAACTAAAATGTCGCCACCATCTGCAATGATCCCACGAGCGATTTGCTGAAGTTTATCAACCGAACGGGCTGCTGCCACTACTTTTGCGCCTCTGCCGGCGTATTCATGCACCAACGCAAGCCCAATTCCTGACGAAGCTCCCGTTACAACAACTACTTTATCCTCTGAGGTCATAAATTGCTTTACGAAATAAGCGGCAATACTAATTTAATTTTGGGAAACAGATGTAAATTTTTTGTTAAATGTTCCCGATAAATGCAAAACTCCTTAAATTAAGCCTATTTAAGATTTACATCATTGATGGATTTATCGGCTTTTGCTTTTGCATCGAGTCTGATTTTTTCGACCTGATTGCGGGCAGCCTGCATGATGTCGTCTGATTTTTTCTTTGCTTCAACAACCATCTTATCCGCGTTTTTGTTGGCTTCTTTTTTTACTGCTTCGGCTCCTTTTTTTGCAGCCATCTCGCCTAGTACTCCATTTTTCTTACCTTCATCAATCAAACTTTTGGCTTGCTTTTCAGCTTCCGTTTTGACCTGTTGTGCCGATTCGGATGCAGTTTTATTTATTGCATCAGCCTGAACCTGAGCCTCACGAAGTATTTTTTGCGCCTGTTGTTCAGCGTCTGCGATGATACGATCGGCTTCCCGGCTTGCATTCTGTTTCTGATTTTCCAACTCTTTACGGGCCTCTTCTTCGAGTTTTTGCTTTTGCTTCTCAAATTCCTCCTGAGCCATTTTTTTCAAGTCGTCCATCATACTTCCCGATCCTTTCCCCAAGGATGTTTTAAGCTTTGGATCGGTGAGCGTTCCACCAATCAGCACTGTCAAATCAACATTTTCGCCAAGACTGAAATTTGTTCCCTGCTTGTTGGCCTCACTTACCAGGTTTTCGAGCACCGAATTGGCAGCACCACCAAATTTAGCCCGCGGTACCGTCAGTTTCATGATGTAATCGATGGTTTGATCCAGGGCTGTCCAACCGCCAATATTGGCTTTGATATCTTCGTACTTGATATCAAAAGGTTTTACAAAAACTTTGCCCCCGATAATTTCAAACGACAAATCAACCGGCGACAGGGAGAGTGTTTTAAGTTCAGGCATTTTTATCATGTCGGCAAGTTTGTTGAGCGAGTTTACATCTTTTACCACGATTGATGAAGTTTTAACATTGCCACCGCCGTTCATGCTTTCATAAACAGGCATCATCTGGCTGCTGAGCAGGGTTTTCATGCTAAAACCAGTAGAGAATTTACCGTTGGTTTTTTCGGCAATTGGTGCAATTTTTTCCATCGAACCAAAAGTTTTATAGGCCTGCTGGATATCAATATTTGAGATATCAATTGCAAAATCAACAAAGGGTTTTTCAGGATTTTTTGTGTCGTAAATTCCTGAAAGGGCCATGCCTCCATCCAAAACTTCCATCGCCAGGTTTTTCAGATTGACGGCTTTATCTTTAACCGATAATTCGCCGGCAACATTTTTCAAAGTCATATTATCATAAACAAGCTCTTTGAAAGTCGAATTCATCGAAAAATCAATATTTCCGGGTACTTCGATAACCGACATTGCTGCCGTGTCAGCAACCTGTGTGGTATCGCTGCTTTGGGGCATGAGTTCGGAAACATTAAAATAGCTGGAACTGGTTTGTAAACGCCCCAGCAAAACGCCATCAGAAAAAGCATAAGGGAGGAAATTCTCGATTTTTCCGTTCACCGCAAAATCGCTTCTTCCAAGCTTCATTTTTAAAGTGACGAGGTCGAGATATTCGGGTGAAAAATTAAGTTGAGCCCGCTCAATATCAATGTTTCCGGGCAAAGCAGCCGATTTATAATTCATCCCTTCGACAAGCAGAGAGCCTAACGCTTTAAACTGGTCGTATTTTTCGTTTTCGATAGCTGACATCCGGCCTTCAAATTCGAGTTTTGCAGTAATTTTTCCAGATAACTCATCGCCAGCTTCAAGCGGATAAACTTCTTTAACCTGCGATAAATTAAGCTGCCCGTCGATCTTGCCTTTTATCTGCATGTCGGACATTGGAGTTTTGATCAATAACGAAGCTGCAAAAGGATTTCCGGCCATCCTGAAACCAAAATTTGAAACATCTACCACCAGTTTGTCAAAATCGGTGCCTCCCGGAAAATCAATTTTCGTTTTGATGTTGATGTTATCCACAGATTTTGGAAGTCCGGGATATTGAAATTGTCCGTTTTCGACAATCAGGTTCAACAAAAATCCAGGATAGTTTGTGTCGTTGTAAGTGCCGATACAATTGCCGTTCAAAGTTAACGACCCCGAAGTTTTTAAATCTTTAAAATCCTTTGCATAAATGGCCGGAACAAGCGAAAGGAAGTTTTTAAAATCCGACTTTTTCGACTGATAGGTGAGTGAAATATTGATGTCGTCATAAGGCATGGCCACAGAACCATCAAAGCCAATAAATAGCTGATTAATGCGAAGTTCGTTTTCTTTGAGCGTGTAAACCCAGTTCTTCAAATCAGCGTCGATCAAAGCATCCAACTCAGCGTCAACTTTATTAAAATACTTCACCCCATCATACAAAACTGTCATTTCCCGGATGTACGTTTTGGTTTTTAAGGATGTAAAATCCATTGTAAAATCGCCACTCAGATTGTGGTCAACGCCGGTAAGCAAAACATAAGTTGTCAGGCTTTTATCGTCGTAAACAATTTTTCCGTTGGTCATCGAAACATCTTTCAGTTTGATGAGAAAACTTCCTGATTCCTGGGTTTCTTCAACTCCGGCAGGGGTTTCAGAAGGCATCGCCACATCCCAGTTTACAGTTCCATCAGCCTTTACCAAAGCATTAATTACTGGTTCGTTCAGCGCAATTTTCTTAATCTCATAAGGGCTACCCTTAAAAACGCTCATCAAATCGAGGGTGAGGCCAAATTTTGGAATGTAGGCCAAAGTATCGCCTTTAAACGGCTCCTTTCCAACCACCGATAAACCCTCCAGCTCGAAGCTGAAATCAGGAAAACTCCTGAAAAGCGATAAACTGAAATCTTTAAAATCAACCTGAGCATTGACGTTTTTATTGATTTCTTCTTTTATTTTCTGAACGATCTGTCCACGAAAAAAATATGGAATTGTCACAAGTGCCAAAATGATGACTAAAAGCAGCATTCCAGTGATTTTAAAAGCTAATTTCATATATTGATTTATGATTTGTGAAAGGCGCTTAGCGCAGAGCGCTCTGCCCTTTGTGATTTTATGATTTGAGATTTGAGACTTTTTATTTCTTTGGCAAAATTATCAAAGTAAAGGTTTTGAAAAAGTCTATTTTTGAAAAAATTTAGTTTATGAGAAACACAAATTTACTGTTCTTGTTGTCCTTTTTAGCTTTTTTAGGATGCAGCCAAAGGATGAATCATCATGCTGAATCCGGCCTGGAATTGCAGTTAAAGTTACTGGAAGGCCAATGGATAGAAATGGATCAGGAAAATTATGCCGAAACATGGGCTAGTCATCCTGGAGATACGATGCTAACCGGCGCTGGGTTTATGGTGAAGTCGGGAGTTTTAAAAAGAACCGAAAAACTGGCCATCGTAAAAAATGATACCTCCATTTTCTACCAGGCCACCGTGGAAGGGCAAAACCAGGGAGCAACCATTCCGTTTAAACGGGTAAAACAGGATAACGACAAATTGGTTTTTGAAAATCCCTCACACGATTTTCCTCAGCGGATTGAGTACTCCTTTTTAACTGATTCAACTTTGGAAATCACGGTTGGCTCCATCGCCGATACGAGTAATTATTTCAGGCTAAGGATGAAAAAAGAAAAACTGCATTAAAAAACCGGATAACCCTGATGGTTTGAACCAGATTTTTTAATGCAGTTTCGATGATGAAACTTAAAACTCCTTATTTGTTGAGGATTTTCAGTTTCTTTTCGAGTGTTTCAACTTCCTGTTTTGCGCTTTCGATTTTCTTTTCAAATTCCTCTTTCAGCAAGTTGGCTTTTTTACTTGAAGCAAGGAATCCGATATTGTTTTCCCAAAGCATGATGTCTTCGCGCAACTTGGCAACTTTTGTCTGAAGCGTGGTGCGTTCGTGATAAACCTGTCGCTGCGAATCCGGCGAACTTTTTATGGTTTCAAACCTCGTTTTGTAGGAGGCTATCGTCATTTCATTGTTGCTGATATTCAACCTGTCGAGCTGTTTGTTGATAATATCGCGGAAAGCATTTTGAAGGCGGTCTTTCTCTTTGAAAGGTACGTGGCCGATATCCATCCAGCGACGCTGGAAATCCTTGAGAACGGTGAGATTTGCACCTTTATCACCATCAAAATTATGTTCTTCAACCTCTTTGATCAAAATTTCTTTTGCTCTCAGATTGTCGCCTTCTTCGTCGCGGATGGTTGAAAAATATTCATTTTTCTTTTGAAAAAATTCATCACAGGCTGCCCTGAAACGTTTCCAGATTTTATCAGCATTTTTACGTGGTACCGGGCCGATTTCTTTCCATTCGCGCTGCAGATTAATGAGGTCGCGTGAAGTATCGCGCCATTCGGTGCTGTCTTTGAGTGCTTCAGCCTGAACACAAAGGTCAAGTTTCAGGTTATAATTATTGATTTGCTGATCTTTGAGTTTTCCAAAATAATCCTTTTTCTCAGCAAAAAATCCGTCGAGGGCAACTTTAAACCGATCCCAGACT